>JBBREM010000033.1:0-24305 GCA_038202925.1 Fimbriimonadales bacterium
AACGATCGCAACCATGAAGTCGGACATGAATGTGGCGACGGAACAGACCGGGACCGAATCCATTCACGTTGTTTCAACGACAACCGTGGATCGCGTCACGTCGAAGCTGCAGAAGATGGAAGCCAAGTCGGACAAGATCCCGGCCGCCCTGACTCAGGGGATGAGCATCACCGACATGCAGATGACGATGGTTCGGAAGGGCTAGCCGTAATAGCCATTCTCGGATGGATGATGCTCGCGCTCAGCGCGGGCATCCTTGCTCACAATTGGCGATGCGTGGCGCTCGTGTGGATGAAGCGCTCTCCGGTGCCCGGCTTTGTCCACGTCTACGGCGCTATTCCGGCGGCGGCGGCTATCGGGCTTGGCATCACGCCCTTTTTGCGGTCGGTTTTCTGGGTGCCGCTCCTGCTCGATCCCGCCGGCGCGCTGTATCTGATCGGCCTCCTTCGATATCTTTTTTTCCAGCGCGACTAGGACTTATTGGCGACTCGTGGATCGCTTTCGAGCGCTCAAGTTCTATTTGATCAGAAGGCGATGTCCTTCGGAGTCAATCTGATGATCAAACCACTATTTTTTGCTTCTACGATCCTTGGCCTGGCGGCGATGAGTTCCGCTCAGATGAACATGATGCATTCCCGCTACGGCGGGCCGACCTACACGGGCGCGCCGACTTTGGATGTCACCGTTTCCGTTCTCAAGGCGGGCGGCGGACCGATGAACTTCTCGATTGCGAAGGCGCTCACGTCGATCGGCGGCGAAAAGCTGATCACAGCCGAGCTTGGCAAATTGACCAAGCAGTACGGCAAGATGCGAGTTGGCCGATTTGTGAAGGTCTTCGACTTCGCCGTCGCAGACGCCGTCAAGATGGTTATGGCCGCCAAGGTCGAGCTGCCAGACGGCAACATGATGGGCGGCGCCCTCGGCGGCAAGCTGATCATGCTTGGCCAGGATAAGAGCGGTACGTTCTACACCGAGAACCTGCTCGACCACCTGCTAACCCACAAGATCCACATGGCCGTGATGGATGACATCGACGCCAAGTTCGGCGAAAGCGCCGACAAGGACTATCACCGCATTTCCAACCAGGCGCACTACGACCTCGGCAAGGCGCTTGGCATGAGGAAGCTCAAGCTCGCGAAGCTGCACTAAGCAGTTGGTTCCTTCGTGGATTCGCAGGTCCGCCAACCGCTCGGTTGTGCGGGCCCTGCCTTTGGAAGTGCGCGAAGCGGCTTCGCCTGTTCCAATAATGTGCTTCAGGGCTGCAATCCGCCGTCGATCCACTGCTTGAGCAACTCCACCTTCGATGCCGGCCACGGATGGTTAGGCGGCATCGTGCCGTTCTTAACCACGCCGAGGACCTGATCGGCGTGCGCCTTCACCTTCATGTAGCTGTAGTCGTCGAGGCGTACCTGGTAGCGGCGCATGCACTCGATGTCTTGCGCCGTGAAGAGTGGAAGGACGTCGGCTTTGAACGAGGTTGCGGCTCTAGCCGAGGCTCCGACCTTGAATGTGAAGCGTTCCATCGGGACGTACTCGCCGGGAGAGACGCGACCTTTGAAGGTGATCGTGCAGGAATTACCGTCGATATCGACCACCGAGTAGCCGTAGGTGTGGAGGAACGCCTTATCGCGGGTAACCGTCCAGCCGTCTTCCTTCGTGCTGGTGCCGTTCTTATCATCGTAGGCGGTGGGCTCGTAGAAGGTGGCCCCGGCAGTGCCGGCGGTTAGCTGGTGGAAGGCGTCCTCGGGCTTCTGGCCCTCCTTGGTCACGATCATGTGGTCGTAATAGTGGTCGTGGCCGCAGAAGTAGACCCGGCTGCCGGCTCTCATCAGCGAATTCAGGAGCATGTTGCGCACTTCGTTATGCGGTTTCGTCCCGATGTAATCCTTGTGGCTGCCGGTGAAGAACATCTCCTCGTGAGCGAAGGCGAAGACAAACGGCGGGCGGGTGCCGGCGAGAGCTCTATCGACGAAGGCCTGGTTCGGAGTCTCCCAGACGGGCTGGGAGTAGAGGTCGAGACCGAGGACCTGGACGGGGCCGTCGGTATAGGTGAAGCTCAGCCCTAGATCGTCCTTTTTAGCCTCGCGAGGCAGAAGCGGGTTCATGATTCGCTTCCAGACCTCAGTGGCGTCCGTGGTGTTGTGCTCTCTTCCGGCCTCGTGGTTGCCTCGGGTCGGCAGAACCTTGATTCCGGCCTTGTAGACGGGGCTCATGGCATCGAGCCAGGTCTTGAGCTGGCTTTCGAGCTTGCCATCGTCGGTGTAGCCGTAGACGAGGTCGCCCGTCCAGAGGAGGAACTTGGCGCGCTCCTTGACGACGGCGCTCGCGATCTCGCCGGTGATGACGGTATTGACGCCGTTTTTGTCCATCGAGCGGGTGGAGGTCGAGCTGGCGGCGCGGCCGTCTCCGGCGACGACGAAGCGAAGTTTCTGGGCGGGGCTGAACGCGGCAGCGGTGAGGAGGACGAGGACGAGTAAACGCTTCACTGATTCACTTTATCCGCATCGGGGTTTGTGGCGGCCTTTATGAGCGCCGGCGACTACAGCCCTCCGGGGTCCAACGGCGGGCATGGAAGGGTATCGTTGCCTCGTGCCCAGCCTGGTGAAGCTGTCGAAATCCGGTGCTCGCCGTGCCCTTGTTCGGCATCACTTCGCGCCTTGCGCGACGCAGATGGAGGCGTTTACGCGGCTGCGCAGCGTGCAGTTCGATCCCATCGCCCCATGCGGGTGCAACCACGATCTGGTGCTGCAGGCGCGGGTGCCTGGCTACAAGATCGGCGACTGGGAGAAAACCGCGTACCAGGACCGGCTGATCTACGATGGCTGGGACAAGCAGGCGTGCCTCATCCCCTTCGAGGGTTGGCCGCTCCGGCGCATCTTCTGGGGATGGTTCGAGCGATCCCCGCGAGTGCTGGCGGAGCACCCAGAGGCGACGGAGGCGATCCTTCGCGACCTCACCGAGCGCGGGCCATTGCAGCCCAAGGAGTTCACCTTCCAACAGCGGCGCGAGGACCTCGTCGGAACCTGGTACGGGCCGAGCGTCACCAAGAACGTGCTGCGGGCCCTGTGGAATACCGGCAAGGTGATGACGGCCGGGCGGCGGCGCGGGCAGCATCTCTATGATCTGACGGAACGCGTGGTGCCGCCCCAATTCCTTTCCGCGCCTTCGCTCTCGGAGGATGATTCGATCCGCGAGATCGTTCTCGACCGGCATCGGGCGATGGGGCTGCTGCGGCTGAGTCCGCCGCCGGAGGTGTGGGCCTCGAAGATCTATTATTCGGCGGTTCGGAATGCGGCAATCAAGCAGCTCGTCGATCTCGGTGAAATCGTGCCCGTCGAGGTTGAAGGAATGAAGGGCCATGCCACGCCCGCCTTTTTGTCTCTTTTGGATCAACCCTCGTTGCCGCCTCGAGTGGTGTTTGTGGCTCCGCTGGACCAGCTCGTGTGGGACCGGAAGATGGTCGGGCACGTGTTCGGCTTCGATTACGTGTGGGAGATCTACACGCCGGAGGCGAAGCGGCGGTGGGGCTACTACGTGCTGCCGGTTCTGTTCGGGGAGGCATTGGTCGCCCGGATTGAGTTTTGGGCTCGAGCGGGGGAGTTGGAGATTCGGCGCTGGCACTTCGAGGGGGAACCTCCTCCGGCGTTCTTTGCTGCGCTGGAGGTGGGCCTGCGCTCGTTCATGGAGTACTGCTCGGCGATGCGGATTGTGACGGATAGGAGCGTGGATGCCCGTGTGCGGGACTTGGTTTCTATGCTGTCGGGTGGGTAAGGCTGGAGCTCCGCTTCAGCACTCCGAAGGCGGTGTACAAGAAGAGGTCCACGCTCGGAATTCTCAACGTGAAGATGCCCAGCTTCGCAAGGTACTCATCGCGCACGAGGTCTCGGTGTGATTCGTGCTGTTCGCCATCCACCTCGACGCATAGGGAGGCTGCCGCACAGTAGAAGTCGAGAATATACGGTCCTACCGGCACCTGCCGCCGGAAGCCAAAGCCGAGCTTCTTGTTTCGGATCCAGGCCCAGAGATGCTTCTCGCTGGCCGACATCTCGCTGCGCAGCTGCCGCGCTCGCAGATTCTGTTGGACCGAATGGTTCAAGGCGTGCTTCTTCATTTGTGTCGCAGGCGGGGCTCCCTCCCCCTACCCCCTCCCTCAGTTTCCGGACCAGCCTGCGGTTACCACAGAATTGGGGCCGCGAAACCGAGGGAAGGGATTACCCTAACTACACCCGCTGGTCTCCCCGCAGGAGTCGCATTTGAGGCAGACGCCGTTGCGGACCATGGTGAAGGATCCGCAGTTGGTGCAGGGGTCGCCTTCGTAGCCTTTTAGGCGGGCGACTCGGACTTGCTCGGCGGTGGAGACTTCGGCGGGCTGTAATCGGCTGGCGGTGGGTGATCGGTGATCGGTGATCAGTGAACCCTGATCGCTGATAACTGACCTATGATCACGGACCGCTATTACCGCCTTGGCCTCGACGACCATTCGCTTGTGCTCCGCGTCGAGCGCCCAGGTGGGGGAGCCTATCGCCATGTTGTGGTTCGGGTCTAGGGGCAGGGTCGGCTGATCGCCTGGGGTGTTGAGGTATTGGGGTGTCGAGGTATTGGGTTCGTCAATTACCCCCCTATTCCCGCTGAAGCCGACGCTCGTGTGATCGGCCGAAGCCCTGCCGGGGATGTGGCCTTGGATTTCGCCCCGGTCCTCCTCTTCCTCGAAGTCGGGCACCTGGGCGGGCTTGCCTACGGTGTCGCTTCGGAGGTCTTCCGGCTTGACCTGCACGAGATCGGTGCGGCCGAGGTAGCTGAGGGCGAGTTCGCGGAAGATGTAGTCGATGACCGAGGTCGACATCTTGATGTTGTCGTGCCCGGAGACGATGCCGTTTGGCTCGAAGCGGGTGAAGACGAACGCCTCAACGAACTCCTCGAGCGGCACGCCGTACTGCAGGCCGAGCGAGATGGCGATGGCAAAGCAGTTCATCAGGCTGCGGAAGGCGGCGCCCTCTCGGTGCATGTCGATGAATATCTCGCCAAGCGTGCCGTCCTCGAACTCGCCGGTGCGAATGTAGACCTTGTGCCCGGCGATGCGGGCCTTCTGCGTGTATCCGCGTCGGCGGGCGGGGAGGGTGCGGCGCTTGGCGATGTAGCGGTAGACGAGCTGGCGGGCGGCTGTGAGGACTTCGTCTTCTTCGAGGGTGTTGAGGTGTTGGGATGTTGAGGTTTTGGGAGAGGAGACCGGCGCTTCGCTCTCCCCAATACCTCCATACCCAAACACCCCAACACCCATTTCCTCCTCAAGACTCGCCTCCAGAATCGCCGCCGCCGCGTCGTCGGAGGAAGCATTCAGAGGCTGCGACAGCTTGCTGCCGTCTCGGTAGAGGGCATTGGCTTTGAGGCCGAGCTGCCAGGAGAGCCAGTAGGCGTCGTGGATTTCCTCGATGGCGGCGTGGCTGGGGAGGTTGATGGTCTTGCTGATCGCCCCCGAGAGGAACGGCTGGGCGGCGGCCATTTGGCGGATGTGGCCCTCGGCGGTGATGAAACGCTTGCCGGTGCGGCCGCACTTATTGGCGCAGTCGAAGACAGGCAAGTGCTCATCTTTCAGATGCGGAGCGCCTTCGACGGTCATGGTGCCGCAGACGTAGTTGTTGGCCTCGTCAATCTCCGCTTGCGAGTAGCCGAGAGACTTGAGCATGTTGAAGTTCCAGTCGTTGAGCTGCTCATCGGTGAAGCCGAGGCGGTGGCAGGCCCCGTCGCCGAGGGTGTATTTGTTGAAGGCGAAGCCGATCTCGAAGGCGTTCTGGAGGGCTTCGTGGATGTTGTCGAGGTCCGTGTCGGTGAAGCCTTTTGCGGCCAAGCTCTCGCGGCTTATGCCGCTCTCCGGGCCGGGACGGCCCTGCAGACTCACGGGCGGGACGCCCGTGCCACGCAGAGCCTTGTGGCCGATGGCGTAGTCGATTATCTCGTCGATCTGCGCCTGGGTGTAGCCGAGCTTGCGCAGGGCGGGCGGGATGGATTGGTTGATGATTTTGAAGTAGCCGCCGCCGGAGAGCTTCTTGAACTTCACGAGGGCGAAATCGGGCTCGATGCCGGTGGTGTCGCAATCCATGATCAGGCCGATCGTGCCGGTGGGGGCGAGGACGGTGACCTGCGCGTTGCGGTAGCCGTGCTGCTCGCCGAGCTCGAGGGCGCGATCCCAGGCCTCGCGGGCGGCCTTGGCCATCTCGGTTGGGCATTCGTCGGGATCGATGCCAACGGGGAGGACGCTGAGCTCCTCATAATCGCCGGCGTTGTAGCTGGCGCGGCGGTGGTTGCGGATGACCCGCAGCATATTGTCGCGGTTCGGCTCGTAGCGGGGAAAGGCGCCCAGCTCGCCCGCCATCTCGGCGCAGGCGGCGAAGGATTCTCCGCCGAGCACGCTGGTGAGCGCGCCGGTGATGGCGAAGCCTTGCGGCGAGTTGTAGGGGATACCCATCTGCATGAGCAAAGCGCCGAGGTTCGCGTAGCCGAGGCCGAGGGTGCGGAAGTCGTAGCTGAGCTGGGCGACTTCTTTCGAAGGAAACTGGGCCATGAGCACGCTGATCTCGAGTACGATGGTCCACAGGCGGATCGCGTGGCGGTAACCCTCTATATCGAATTTGCCGGTTTCGGCATTGTGGAAGGTGATCAGGTTGACGCTGGCGAGGTTGCAGGCGGTGTCATCGAGGAACATGTACTCGCTGCAGGGGTTGCTCGCGTTGATGCGGCCATCGGCGGGGCAGGTGTGCCACTCGTTGATGGTGGTGTCGTACTGCAGGCCGGGGTCCGCGCTCTGCCACGCGGCCTCGCAAATCTGCTCCCAAAGCTCCTTGGCCCGAACCGTTTTGTGGACCTTGCCGGTGGTGCGGGCGGTGAGGTCCCAGTCGGTGTCGTGCTCAACGGCGTGGAAGAACTCGTTCGGGATTCGGACCGAGTTGTTGCTGTTCTGGCCGCTCACCGTCACATAGGCTTCCGATTCGTAGCCGGTGTCGAAGACCGGGAAGTGGATCGCGGTCGCTCCGTTCTCGGCGAGCTGGATCGCTCGTTGGATGTAGTTTAGCGGGATGTAGGCGGCCTTGGCGTCTACAATCGCCTTGCGTAGGGCCGGATTATTGCGGGGGTTGCAGTCGGCAGCCACCGTGGCTGGGGCATCTTGCCCCAGACTGGTGCGATCGCCGGACGATGCTTCTGGGGCGGGACGCCCCAGCCACGTCGCATCGTCTGCGTAGCAGGCGCGGATGATCGCGTTGAGGTGGATGTTGTTGGCTTGGCTGCCAGTGACGAGAGCGGCTACCTTTTTCTCCTCTTTCACCTTCCACTCGACAAACTCCTCGATATCCGGATGATCGACGTTGAGGCAGACCATCTTGGCGGCCCTTCTCGTCGTGCCTCCGGATTTGATGGCACCGGCGGAGCGGTCGCCGACTCGGAGGAAGCTCATCAGGCCACTCGACTTCCCTCCCCCGCTCAGGCGCTCGTTGGCGGAGCGGACCTTGGAGAAATTGGTGCCGACGCCGCTGCCGTACTTGAAGATTCGGGCTTCTCGGGTCCAGAGGTCCATGAGGCCGCCTTCGTTCACGAGGTCATCGGAGACGCTGAGGATGAAGCAGGCGTGCGGCTGCGGGCGCTCGTAGCTGTTCTTGCTCTTCTTGAGCTTGCCCGACCTCGGATCGACGTAGTAGTGGCCCTGCGGGGTTCCGGTGATGCCGTATGCGAAGTGGAGTCCGGTGTTGAACCACTGAGGCGAGTTCGGCGCGGCGATCTGGAGGGCCAGCATCCGTGCCAGCTCATCGTAGAACGCCTGGGCATCCTCCTTTGTATCGAAGTAGCCGTACTTCTCGCCCCACTGTCGCCAGCAACCGGCGAGGCGGTGGAAGACCTGGCGGGAGTCGGTTTCGCAGTCGGCTTTCGGGTCGCCATAGCCCGATCGCTCACCGCCCTTGCTGTCTGTCAGGCCGGCCTTGCGGAAATACTTTTGGGCGAGGATGTCGGTCGCGACCTGGCTCCAGTGGCTGGGCACCATGACGTTCTGCATGGAGAACACGGCTGACCCATCAGGGTTCTTGATCTCGCTCTTGCGAGGCTCAAAGGCAATGCCGGCATAGGCGTCGGCCGGGTCGGCGGCGGTGAAGTAGCGATTGATTTTCATGGTCTTCCCTGACGAACTAGGCGGTCACCGGCTCTTGGCACTCGGCGACGATCTTAGCGAAATCTCTGGCAGTTTCAAATTCTCGGTAAACGGAGGCGAAGCGGACGTAGGCGACGGTGTCGAGGCGCTCGAGTTCAGAAATCACGCGCTCGCCGATCGCTTGGGTTGGGACTTCCTCTTCGAATTCTTGAAACAGGTCGCGTTCAATGCGCTCGGCGGCCTCTCTTAGGGTTTCAACCGAGACGGGGCGCTTGCGGCAGGCGGTGAGCATCGAATTGAGGCATTTCTCTCTGGAGAATTCCTCTCTTGCGCCGCCCCGTTTTACGACGAATAGGCGCGGCCTTTCCGGAGCCTCGAACGTCGTGAATCGACGGCCACAGGCGATACATTCGCGCCGGCGACGGATGGCCTCCCCTTCCCTTGCCGGGCGGGAGTCCAGAACCTTCTGGTCGATGAATCCACAGAATGGGCAGCGCATAGTCTTCTACGTTTTTCTCAACATTTAGTGGGGACGGAAGAGTTATCGCACAAGATGCAGCATTTTCAACGAAATCTTTCTCCCCAATTTAAGACACCGGTTGTCCCCCACTTTGGGCACCGGTTTTCCCGTGAAATTATGGGGTTTTGCACTGGGCGCTGGGGAAAAGGCCGAACTGCAGTTGGGAGTTCCTGGTTTGGAATTGTCATCCCGAGCGGAGCTGAGGGATCGAGATAGCACCTGCTTGTAGATTAGGGCAGGCTGGATCCTTCGCAAGCTTAGGATGAGATGCCTTCCGTGTCCGCCTTGGTTCATCTGCTCCGGCTTTGCCGGAGCAGGGACAGAAATGTCCCCGCCACGACATCCTCCGGAACCCCCATCCCCCACCCCTTCCCCCTCCCAGCGCACATACATCCCTGCAATGGGAAGGGGCTTTTTCGTACAATTCGTTTGTGCTTCTTCCTCTCCTGCTCGCATCGGCTTGGCTGGCGACGCCTTTGGACGATCTCGGCGCCAAATACCACCTTCGGGTGGAGGTGCTGTCGTCGCCGCTCGACTGGAAAGGCAACGGATACGCCGTCCATGCTCGGCCAGCGACCGGCGAGCAGGTGGACAACTATGCGCCGACCCTGATCGCGGAGTGGTCGCTGTATCCGCCGAGCTTCGTTAAAAAGGCGAAGGTTGTGAAGATCGTGATCGGCAAGGATCTCGCCGTGAACGAGCAGTTTCGCTCCGCCGTCCCCGCTTTCGATGGCGCCGCGATGTACTACGATCCGGTGCTCGGATCCTCTAACACGCACTACCAGCGGGTGGTCGTGCATCACGAATTCTTTCACATGGTGGATTGGCGGATGGGGACGCTGGCGCCGGATTACCTGTGGTGGTCGGCGAACCCGACGAGCTTTCACTACGGCACCGGCGGAGCGAATATGCGGACGAGCGGGGTTGGGGATTTGACCGACACGCTTCCAGGATTCCTGACGATGTACGGCACCTCGGCAGTCGAGGAGGACAAGGCCGAGCTGTTCGCGCACTTGATCGTGGATGGCGACTTCGTCGCGAGGCGCGCATTGGTCGATCCGGTGCTCGCGAAGAAGATCTCGATGCTCAAAGTTCGAATGCTGAAGTTCGACCAGGCGATGGACGAGCAGTTTTGGAAGCGTGCGGCGGCTATGCCTCGCTAGCCGAGCATAAATTCGCCGATCGCCCTCACGTGAATGGCGGTTGTGTCGAAGGTCGGGATGAAGACGTCTTCGGGGCGGATCAGGAGGGGCATTTCCGTGCAGCCGAGGATGACGCCTTGGGCACCCCGCGAGGTTAGATCGTCGATGACGCGGACGTATTGGGATCGCGTCTGCTCGGAAAAGATGCCCTTGGCGAACTCGTCGAAGATGGAATCGTGGATGAGCTGGCGGTCGCTGTCCTCGGGGATTAGAACGATGATGCCGGCATCGGCGAGTCGGCGGTAAAAGAAATCCTTCTCCATCGTATATCGCGTTCCCAGCAGCGCGATCGTGGAGATCCCGGCGGACACGACCTCCTTGGTGGTCGCATCGCCGATGTGGATCAGAGGCAATTTGATCTGAGCCTTGATATTCTCGGCGAACATGTGGGGGGTGTTCGCGCAGAAGGCGATGCCTTGGGCCCCTGCAGCTTTAAGCCGTTTCGCAGCGTCGAGCATGATGCGTTCGTTGGCAGGCTGATCGTTCGCCTTGTTGTTCTTATCGATCGGCGCGAAATCGACGGATGCGATGAGGCACTCGGCACTGCTGAGTCCACCCAGCCGCTCCTGCACCAGGCGGTTGAGCCGGGAATAGTAGTCGGCGGTGGAGTGCCAGGTCGTGCCGCCGATGAGGCCTACTCGTTTCACTCATATTAGGTTACCAAGGGCCGCGCAACCTCGTTGCGGACGGCGCCGTATGCGCTTGCATGCTTGGTTTTCTCCTTGGCCGTCCTTACTACATGGGTACCTCGCCCGTCCCTCCGGCGGTGCAAGTTGGCCGCGGCGAAATGGTGGACGTGCAGCATCGCCTCGACTCGCTTGAGCTAGCGTGTGCGGGATTGTGGAAACTCCTCAAGGACAAGCACGGTTACACCAACGAAGAGCTGACCGCCGCCGTGAACGCAGTGGACGCGGAGGATGGGAAGATCGACGGGAGGATCATGCCGGTGCAAAGCTCCTGTCCCCAGTGCCACCGGCCCCTGCTCTCGCGCACGTCGGTGAAATGCCTGTGGTGCGGAGCCGTGCTGGGCAATTCTCCGCTGATCAGCGGCCAAAAGGCCTGAGGAATTCCGGAACCCTCATCCCCTACCCCTTCCCCTTGCGGGGGCACAATCATCCCCGGCAAGGGGAAAGGGCTCTCTTAACCGATCCTATACCGGATGGTGACGCTGACGCCAACTTCCATCTGGCCGGGCTCGACGGGGGTGGCCATGGCGTCCATCATTTTGGCTCCGCCAAAGCTTCGGGGAGGCGGGGTGTAGCCGGCGCTGTCGGTGCGCACGTCGTAGACGCCCATGATGCGCACGCCGAGGGCTTCGGCGATCGCATCGGCTTTGCTTCGTGCGTCGGCAACCGCGTCTTTGAACGCCTGGGCGCGCGCGCCTCGTCCATTTCGCAGATTGAAGTCGATGCCTTCGACGTTGTTCACTCCGGCGGCGACGCCGGCGTCGATCACCTTCCCTACCAGCGAGAAGTCGTTCAGCCGCACGGAAAGCACGTTCGATGCTTGGTAGCCGCTGATCTTCTGGGTTTCGCCCGGCTTCGGGTTGCTGTACATGGGATAGAGGCTAATTCGCGAGGTCTGCACGTTCTCTTTCGCGATCTTGAGCGCAATGATGGCGTTCAAGAATCTCTGGGTGATCGCGCTCGCCTTGGTTTGGGCCTCGCCGGCGGTTGCGCCTTGCTGAAGGACGCCGAGGCGCACAACGGCTTCATCGGGTGAGGCGAAGACCTGGGCGCTACCGGTGACGGTGATCACCTTCTCCGGGTCCATGGCCATCTGGGCGCTCGCCAGCAGCGGCAGCGCGAAAGCAACAAGGCAAAGCAGTCTTAATCTCATAGGTTTCTCCGCAGATTCGACGCACGAGTCGGGAAATCTTCACGGACAATGTATGCACATGAAGGGCTCGGGCGCTCCTTGTTTAGCTTACATGTCTCTGGATCGGCTTCCGGCAACTCGGTGGGCGACGAAGGTCGATCTATACCGGATGCTGGTGCGCGGACGGCGATATCTCGATGAGAACTATGCTTCGGCTTCCCTTGCCATAGCAGCCGAAGCGGCGGGTATGTCGCCGTACCATTTTAACCGCCTGTTTCGCGCACTATTTCGGGAGACGCCGCACGAGTACCTCACTTCGATTCGATTGCGGCGGGCGCGAGTGCTCCTGCGCACGAGCGACTTGCTGCTTCGCGAGATCGCGATCGAGGTTGGGCTCGCGCAGGCAAGCTCCTTTGCGCGCCTCTTTCGCCAGCGCTACGGCATCAGCCCCCGTGAATTTGGCCGCCGACCCTAGGCCTCTACGTGAAGCGAGGATTGGACAGTGTGAATCTTCGTGTCGATTTTGATAAGGCGGCCAATCTGGCTCAGCCACGCTTCAGCATCGGCTTCCGTGGTCGGAAATCTGAGTTCATGGACATGGGGATCGTCGACAAATAGGCGGATGCAGAACCTGCGGACATCGGAATCTGCATGCGCGTAGGGAACGATTGTCACCGATGCGATCGCGCTCTCAGGAGGTGCCACGACGTCGATGATCTCGCCGTTCAGCTCAAGCTGCGCTCCGAATACGCGCTCCGGTCCGTAAAACTTGGCCGACAGGGGCATCTTGGGAAGCTTACGGGCGATGACGATCGCTTTGTCGGTGGGCGTGAAGCCCATGACCGAGTGGTTATCCGAGGCGAAAATGCGGCGCGCTCCGCCTCCGCTAAGCTTGAATGCCTGGATCAGCCGTTCGCGCGCTCGCGCGTCATCGGTCAGGAACCAGACGAGGCCGGCTCCCAACGCCACCAGGACGATGCCCCATAACGTTGTGCTAAGCATGCTCCATTCTCACCCAACAGCCAGAAAAATGCAAGTAGTTGTACGATAAGACCTATTTAATTCGTTCCAAGAATTTAGCCCTGGTTACTTCGCAAGCGCCTGCAGTTTCTGTCTCGCCTTCTTCTGCAGTTCGCCGTACTTGGCGAAATCGCCCGCCCGTAGCGCGGCCTCGGCCTGGTCGAGCACACCCAGAGCTTCTCGGATTCCCGCGGTTTGGCCTTGGTTCGGTGCCGGCTTTTGACCGGGCTGTTGCGGCTGATCTTTGGGCGGCTGCGTTGGCGCGGCGGCTTCTCCGCCGAGGAGCTTATCGAGCGCCTCCTGGTAGGTGTCGCCGATCTCGATGCGCCCATTCAAGCCCAAGACAATCTTCTTAAGCCGCGGCGTGGCTTGGAGCCCAGCGGCGCGGCTCTTCGGAAAGAGGCTTTCCGCATAAATCACGCTCTTGCCGATCGGGATGACCAGCATGTTGCCGATGATCACCTGCGTCTGTCCGCCGCCCTGAAGCTGCAGGATCGCCGAGTTGACCTTGGGGTCGCCGGTGAAGTTCGTCTCCATCTGCTCCGCTCCGGCCACATTGGCCCCCCTGGCAAAGTTGTAGAGCGTCATTTCGCCGTACCGGTCCGGATCGCAATGGGCGGCGAGCCAGCCGCTCATGTTGGGCTTGCTTCGGGGGGTGAAGGGCAGCATCAGAACGAAGCCTTCGTCGTTTTCCCCGGGTAGCCTCATCTGCACGTAGTAGGGCGGCAGGATCATTTCGCGCCCATCGAGGCCGCGCTGTCTCGGCAATTCCCACGCGTCGTTGTTGTTCAAGAACGTGACGGGATCGCTCACATGATATTGGGTCATCTCGCCCGCTTGCAGACGGAAAAGGTCCTCCGGATAGCGGAAGTGAGCCCGGAATGCCGCTGGAATCTCCGCGCCATCCTTGACAAGGCCGGGATAGATCGCGCGGTAAGCGCGCAGAACGGGCTCATCCTGGATCGCATAAGCGGTCGTCTCGCCGGAGTAGGCATCGACCACGATCTTCACCGAATTGCGAATGTAATTGAGTCGGTTCACGCCCTCGCCTGACATGTCACTGTAGGGGAGATTCGCGCTGGACGTGTAGCCGTCGAGTATCCAGTAGATCTTGCCGTCCAGAAGGACGATGTAAGGGTCGTTGTCGAGCTTGAGAAATGGGTACAGCCGGGCGCAGCGATCGAGGATCGACTTATGCATCAGGAGGCGGCTATCGCTGGCGATGTTGCCCGAAACCAGCAGATTGCCATCTCCCAGCACAATGCTGAGCGCGAGCTTTCTGAAGAAGCCGCCGATCGGGATGCCGCGATCGCCCAGCCATCGATAGGTCTGCGCTTGATCCTGCGCTGGATAGTCGAACTCCTTCTGGTTCGAATTGACAAGAGAGTATTCGTCAACCAGGCCCTCGTCGGCGTCACGGAAATCCGAGTAGTAGATGCGCGGCTCAGTCAGCGGGATATCTGGGATGGTGGTCGGCGGAATATCGCGAATGAGCAGCGAGGGCAGCCCGTCGGTCGTGGCGCTGTTGACGCTCGACATGGCGACGCCGAAGCCATGGGTGTATTGCAGACGCTCGTTGACCCAAGTGCGAGCATTATCGCTCAGGCCGCTTAGCTCGATGTCGCGCGGAGAGAGCATGACCATGCTCGTCTTGCCGCCGATGCTGTAGCGGTCGACATCGACATCGCGGAACTGATAGTACGGTTTCAGGCCCTGGAGGACCTCGAAGGACTGACGCACGATCTCGGGATCCCAGAGGCGCATGTTGTCGAGGGTGGCCTTGCTCTGGGCGACATCTTGTGGTGTCGGTATGTTCTGCACGGGAAAGTCGCGCGGGGCGATGCGGTCGAGATCGTAGCCGAACCGCGTCAAGGCGATTGCGCGGGCCGCGTACGGGCTCTCTTTGCCGATTTTGTCGGGTTCGACGAGGATGCGCTGGATCAACGCGGGGGCGGCGGCAGTGCCGAGCAGGCTGACGGCGATCACGGTAATTGCGCCGCGGATGAGATAGCGATAGCCGTTCGCGCTGCGAACGAGGGCGAATGCCAACAGGCCGAGCAGCGCGGTAAGGATCGCGACCGCCTGTTGGGCGTGCAGCTCAAAGGTCGCGGCGTACCCGGCGCCGGTGAATTGGGCACCCGGCTTCAGCCCGAACTCGTAGGTTTTGAGCCACATCTGGCCCGCGAGAACAAGAAGCCCCGCGCCGACCAGCAGGTTCACGTGAAGTCGTATCCCGGGTCGTCCGAGCTCGATTCGTGCAAGTGCGGCCAATGCCTGGAGTCCAACATAAACTCCGATAGTAAGCACGGCGGTGAGCACCACGATGCTGAAGGCGTAGTTGACCAGCGCCCGATACCACGGCAGCGTGAAGACGAAGAAGCCAAGGTCAAAGCCGAAGATCGGGTCCGACTTGCCAAAGCTCTGGGTGTGTCGGGCGAGGAGCAGGGTCGACCATTCGTTGGAGAAGCTGGTCGCGCTGAAGAATGCGAAGACGGGCGCGGCGAGCCGAACCAGCCCCCACCCACGCTTCTGCACGAAGTGCAAGGCGTTTGAGAGCAGCACCTGCCCGCGCGTCTCAGGGGTGTCGATGTAGACGAGGCTGAGCTTCAGCGCGCGGCGGAGAGAGAAGAACAGAAGCGCCCAGGTGAAAAGGAAGCTCGGCACGAAGAGCAAGGCGCGAGTTTGATAGGCAAGCGTGAAGACCTGCGGCTGGCGCACGTCGTGCAGGTACCAGAGGTAGTCCACGTACGGATTCAGCGCTGCGAGCAGGAAGACGATAAGGCCCAGAATGCCGGCGATGATCTTAAACCAGCGCACCGCGCGCTTGGTCTGCTTGGGATCCAGCTGAGGCATTTGGAAGTCGCCGATATGAGCCATTGGTTGCATGTAAATACGGGCGACATGCAAGAAGGGTTGTGAATTCGCTTAGGGGCTCGTGCTGATGTCGACAATGTTGTTGCCGGCATCGAAGTTCACCTTCGCGCCCAGGGCTTCGGCGATGAAGCGCAGCGGAACCATCGTGGTGCCGTTGATAACGCGCGGGGCGACATCGATTTCGATCTCCGCGCCGTTCTTCTTGGCGATCTTGCCGCCGATCGTGAGCTGGATCTCCTCGTCTTCTTTTCTTGCGGTTACCATTTTGAGTTGCGGGTTCCATTCGACATAAGCGCCGATGGCCTCGAAGACTCCGCGCAATGGAACAAGGGTGCGCCCAGCGATGGACGCGGGTTGCGCGTAGGGAAATTTGATTACCTTGCCATCCACCTTGACGGTAATCGGCCCGCTCGCGAGGGCGAGCGATGACAGGAGAACGGCGACGAAAGCCATAAAGCGATGCATACACATGCTGGAATGATGCAGGAGCTTGGATGTTCCACACACCCCGACTCGGCACAAGTGGTCCAGAACCGTCGTCTAACCAGTGCAAATAGGGAGAGACCATGGGACCGACGATTTACGCTTCTTTCGACGATAAGCAGGCTGCGCAGGCTGCAATCAACGCGCTGATTCAGAGCGGAGTAGCGGCGGATGGCGTATCGCTGGCTTGGAAGAGCATTGCGAACACGAGCGAGGACTTTACGGCGCGGGGCAGCGAGCCCGCCACGGCCAACGAGGACGATCAGGAAATCGGCGCGATGGCCGGCACGTTCCCCGACCTGCGCGCGGCGGGCCCGGGCAATTCGACCGGCGACCCTTCGAGTGGGGCGATGGGCACGCGCTTTGCCGGGATCGCCGCCACTGCAAACGCGTCCACGAATCCTGGAGGGATGACCGATTTCCTCTGGGCCAGCCTCCCGGTGGATTTCGCCAAGTATTACCAGCAGGCCTACGAAGGCGGTAAGGCGATTGTGATCGTGCGGAGCCAAGAGCCAGCGGTTCCGGAAGACGCCGAACGAGTGCTGAGGGAGCACGGAGCGACGCAGATCCAGCGGCAGGGCTATCTCGCCTAATGCCGTGATATGGGCGTACCGCGCGGCAGGTTAGGCCGTACAATCCTGTGATGCTCGCCCTCGTTGCTGCCGCCGCGCAGCTTGCCTACTCCTTCCCCATTGGGACCATCCGCCGCTACGACGTCCAAGTGGTGTTTGACGGGTTCATCCCGATTCTCGGGGGGCAGGAGGGCAAGATCATCGTTAACCTCGGCGTAGACGCCAAGGGCATCGAGCCAAAGGATGGAGCACCCCAAGTTTGGAGCGAGCTGAAGGAAATGAAGATCGTGTTCAACGGCGGGACACTTCCATTCACCGCGAAGAACGCGCAGGACTACTTCCCTCCCACCACCATCTCGATGACGCCGCAGGGCCACATGCTGGCCACCAACGCCCCGGATGTCAAGCTGCCAGTCAAACTTCCTGGGCTGGATATCAAACGGTTTCCTGACATCACCTATCTGCCGCTCGAACTGCCGGAGGGAGAAATGGTGATGGGCAAGAGCTGGAGTTTCAAGAAGGCTTTCGGCACGAGCGACGTTCTGTACACGGTGATGCCGCGTGAGATCACCGAGGAAGCGGCCAAGTTCGACGTCAAGCTCAGCCAAACCTACGAGATGCTTGAGAACGAGTCGGTGGAAGTCGTTACCGATCCGAAGGAGGCCTTCGCGACCGTGAGGACCGATGTAATCGGAGCAGGAACCGCGACATTCGACCGGAAGCTCGGCGTGTTCAGGAACGTTGACATTTCGGCGGACGCGAACAGCGTGGTAACAGAACTGGCCACCAAGAAAGCTAGGGAGCGCAAGCTCAAGACCAAGCTGCTGATCAAGTTGCGCCGCGGCTAATTGGAACGCGCCCAATGTGCATCGCCAATGATTATGTCGACGCAAACAGGAGCGGATAACCTCACGTTGGCAGAGCCAGTTCAAGCCGGATGAAGTGGGAAAGAGGGCGTGCGTATAAGCGGGCTGACATCGTGCGCGAACTTGGCGGCGGACCGGGCTACCTTCCAGTCGCCGACGGCCGCGTCGTCGCCGGGCTATTCGATCCTGCTGAGAACGCGGTGACGCATCTGAGCGGCGCGATCGACGTGTTTCCCAAGGTTCTTTCACAGGGGGCGAAGATTCTTAAGCCCGAGGCGCTCTTGCCGGTGTTCCTGAAATTCAACACTGAGGATTGGCGCTACATGGGGGTGTACCGGCTGGCGAAGCTGGAGAAAGGCGCGAGGGCGCTTGAGCAGGCTCGTAAGGAAATTGGCCGCGAGGATATCGCGGTGGTGCTGCGTTTCGAACCGGCGAAGTAGGCCTGGAGCTTCCGCTGGGCTTCGGGTCACGAGCCCTTTATCGTCGGTCGGCTGGACCTTCGGTCCAGTCGGGGACAGGAATGTCGCCGCCACGGGGTTAGGCGACGGAGCCGACGGGCTGCCCGATCTGGATGAGTCGCTCCGCGATCTGAACGGCATTGAGGGCCGCGCCTTTGAGGAGTTGGTCCCCGGCGATGAACATGCTGATTGCGCTCGGGTGGCTTAGGTCCCGCCGGATACGGCCGACGAGGACGTCGCCTTGTCCGCTTGCCTCGCCCGGCGTTGGGAAGTGGTTGCTTGCCCGGTCATCCACAAGACGCACGCCTGGGGCAATGCTAAGGACCTCGCGCACCTCGTCCTCGGATGGGGCGGTGCCGGCGAACTCCACCGTGACCGACTCGCTATGGGCGCGCAGGACCGGAACTCGCACGCAAGTGACGTTGATGCGCAGATCGGGCATGCCGATGATCTTGCGCGTCTCTTCGATCACTTTCCACTCCTCCTCGTTGTAGCCATGCTCATTGATCGCGGTGTTGTGGCTGAAGAGGTTGAAGGCGTAGGGGGGGAAGGAGGTATTGGGTGTTGGGTGTTGGGTGTCGAGGAGTGCGGCTTTGGTTTGCTCTTCGAGTTCGCGCATCATCCCCGCGCCGCCGCCACTCGCGCTTTGGTACGTGCTAACGATCAGCCGCTCGATCATCCCTAGCTTGCGAAGTGGGTTCACCGCGACGAGAAGGATGATGGCGGTGCAATTCGGCACGGCGAAGAGGTGCCGATCGGGCATGATCTTGTCGCCGTTAACCTCGGGTACGACGAGGGGCACGGTGGGGTCCATACGAAAGGCGCTGGAATTGTCGATCACGTAAGCGCCGGCGTCCAGGGCGGCGGGAACCAAGGAGCGAGACCTTGATGCTCCCGCGCTGAAAAAGGCGAGATCGATGCCGGAAAAAGACGAGGGCGTCGCCTCAGCAACCGTGATCGCTTGACCGCGGAAAGTGAGCTTTTTCCCTACGCTCCGCTCGCTGGCGAGGAGCGTCAAGGATTCCACAGGAAATTTGCGGGTTTCAAAGAGCCGCAAAAATTCGCCGCCCACTGCCCCCGTCGCACCTACGATCGCTACCCTTAAGCCCGCCACCAATCCTAGATACCCGACGTTGCTCAGGTTCGTTTCGCTCTCCATGGAATTCTTGGCCCTAACTTGAGTGGCCCCAATGGCCAACAAGTCAAGTCCAATGTAGTACAGGACACTTCTATGTCTTGCGTTGCTATGACGTTGATGTACAATTCCCGGAACAGCAAGGGAGAGGCTGATTGAGAACTGCCGAAGCCGAAGCGCATGTAGAGGTTAATTTCGACTGCACCGCCGCGACCACACGTCGCGCGGATCAGCCGGGTTTGCAACACCTGCGCCTTGAGCTGCACCAGGCTACGCTTCCGAAGATCGCGCAGGGCTCGGTCACGATCCCGGCGCAGCACAACGCGATCGCGATCAACCACAAGGGCACGTTCTTGCTTCGGTCCGCGACGAACCCCAAGCTCATCGTCGTGCCTCCCCGGAGCATCACCTATATCAAGGGGCGGCTCAAGCTCGGCATGGTGGCGGCACGCGGCGAGCACTCCACCTATATCCTTTCCTGGCCGGGCGCGGTCACTCCCCTCCTCGAACATTGGATCAACTCCCGGCTGCAAGCTCGGCCTGGGCAGAACACGGTTCGCCCGATCGCCTGCAAGCCGATCGACCCCATGTTTTTATCCGCCGTCGAGCGGTTGGAGCTTTCTCGCAACCTCGGGGACAGCGTGGAGCTCATCATGCTGTCGGCGATCTACGAGACGGTCGCCAAGCTAATGATGGGCGGCGATGAAGTGCAGCTTGCGACGATTCCTGACGATCTCCCCGAGACGTTGAAGAATCTTACGGCTAAGGTTCGGCAGAATCCATCCCTCGGCTGGCCGCTCAAGGAAGCGGCCGACTTGGCGGGCTACTCGCCCTTCCATTTCTCTCGCGTTTTCAAACAGCTTGTTGGGTACGGCTTCCACGAATACGTGGATCGGTGCCGCACGGAGTGCGCGATCGACATGCTCGTGAGCTCGGACTCCGCGGTCGATCTCGTCGCCTCGTCTTGCGGTTTCGGCACCACACAGGGCCTGCGAGAATCCGTGAAGGAATATCTGGGCCTTGTGCCTTCGGAGCTGCGGACGTTGCCCGAGGCCTTTGGGTTTACGAGCGAATAGTTCATGTTTGTGGCGGGGACATTCTTGTCCCCGGCTCGGGCGAAGCCCGAGAAATTCTTCAGGCTGGACCTTTCGGTCCAGTCGGGGACAGGAATGTCCCCGCCACGGCGCACTCAATATCCGTCCGAGCCGAGCTTTTCCATAAGGAGACAAGGTCAGAGGGTTCAGAGACCGGATTGGCTAAGAGCGCTTTCGAGATCGGCAACGAGATCGTTTGAGTCTTCGAGCCCGCAATACAAGCGCACGACCTGTCTTGGCTCCTCATAGCCCATCGGATGTTGCTCGAGCGGGACGACGAGCGACTCGTGCCCTCCCCAACTGACCCCCAGCCGGAACAGCTTCAGCGCCCGCACGAAAGCGAGAATCGTTGGCACTTCCTGCTTGGCAGGCTCGAACGACAGCAGCGATGAGGAGCCGCGCATCTGCTTTTGGAAAAGGGCGCGCTGTGCGAAAGAGGCAAGCCCGACGTGGTGGACTTTCTCCACGCTCGGATTCGCTTCCAGCCAGCACGCCACCTCATTTCCGACCCGTTGGTGGTGCTGCATGCGCAAAGGCAGGGTTCGCAGCCCGCGAAGGAGCAGCCAAGCAGGGAACGGGGCGAGGATCGAGCCAAAGAAGTCGAGCTCGGCTCGCCGGATTCGATCAATCGTCTCGAACGTGCCGCAGATCGCGCCGGCGGTTACGTCGCTGTGGCCCCCCATGTATTTTGTCGCGCTGTGAACGACCAGATCGACACCCATGGCAGCAGGGTTTGCGAAGAGCGGCGTGGCGTAGGTGTTGTCGATGATGGTCGTAATGCCCCGCTCGCGGGCGAAGGCGGTAATCGGAGGCAGTTCCTGCAAATGGAAGAAGAACGTGCTTGGACTCTCGAGGTAGATCGCACTCGTCTCCGGCCGCGCCGCGTTGATGAACTCCTGTGGATCGATGCCCTCGACGTAGGTGACGTCGACGCCGATCCGGGGGAGATAGTCCGACAGAAATCTTCGCACCGGCTTGTAGCACGTATCGACGGCGATGACGTGCGAGCCCGCCTTGACATTCGCGAGGATGGCAAGTGCGCTCGCGCCCATGCCGGTCCCGGTCAGCAGGCAATCGTCGGTACTTTCAAGCATTGCGATCTTGCTCGCGGCGAGATTGACGCTTGGATTGCCGAGTCGGCTGTAGTGGTAGGGGGGACCTTGCGGCACCTCGTTCATCGCCCGCTGGAACGCGTCGTGATCGTCGAAGACGAAGGTCGAGGTTTGGAAAATGGGCGGCGCGATCGCGCCTTCTATCGCCTCTTCCTCGCCAAAATGAATAATCTTCGTGCTGGTGCCGTGTTCGGGCGAGGACATGGCTTGTGAGTTTACTAATATCGTCGTTTCCGCGGTGTCTTGGCGGCTCAAAAACGGGAACCGCAATTGCACTGATGGCGGTCGAAACACCTGTATGAGATTCCGGGCCGACGCATCGGCCCTTGAAGGAGAGCGATATGCCACAGGGAAATTCAAGAAGCAATAGCTCGAGTAAGAGCTCCGGCCACAACGGGAGGAGTGATGGCGGGGGACAGAGCCACTCGCAGCGCAGCCAAGCCGCGAAGAAGGGCTGGATAACGCGCCGAAAGAACGCCACCAAGCGGAGCTAAGACTCTAGCGCGCGCCGAACTTCAGCGCTGATCCGTCCCATGGGTCAAGATGAAGTTCCGCGCGCTTCTCGCTGAGTTTATCGGCACGTTCGCCTTGATTTTCGTTGGCGTACTTGCCGTTTATCACCTAGCCGGACCAGCGGCCTTGATTGGGATTGCGCTTGCGCACGGCCTTACCATCGCGTGCCTCGCCTCGGCGACGGCGGCAATCAGCGGCGGGCACCTCAATCCGGCCGTGACGGTCGCCTTCATGCTGACCGGGAGAATCGACGTTCTCAACGGGTTCGGCTACATTGCGTCTCAACTGCTCGGCGCGGTGGCTGCCGCTTATGCGGCGGCGTTTCTGATGCCCGCCGGAGACCCTACGCTCTTATCGGGCACGGTGCCGGCGCTTGCCGAAGGATTTACGTCCACCCAGGGGCTCGTGGCGGAATCGATCGCGACATTCTTCCTCGTGTTCGTTATTCTGGGCACAGCTGTTGACCGACGCGCACCGAAGATGGGGGCTCTGTTTATCGGCCTTGCCGTGATGATCGGCATCTTCGCGATCGGGCCGTTCACGGGCGCGGCGCTTAATCCGGCTCGCTGGTTCGGTCCGGCCTTGGTTTCCCACAGCGGCCTGTTGCACCCATTGGTCTTTATCGGCGGGCCGCTACTTGGCGGGGCCGTCGCGGCATTGATTTACAAATTCCTGCTAGAGGATAAGGCTCCGATTCCTCCGGACTCTGCGATTCGCGTCGACGAGCAACCCGTGGCTGCCTAGTGATAAAGATCATCAAGCAAGGCCATCACTCGATCTTTGATCTGGTCTCGAACAATGCGCACAGCCTCGATTGGCTTGCCCGCCGGATTATCAAGACCCCAATCTTCGCTCACCAAAAATCGCGCCGGACAGGCGTTCGCGTCGACACCGCAACCCATCGTAATGATGCGATCGGCTTGATCTGCTAGTTACTGGGTCAATCGCTTCGGAAATTGAGTGTTCATCGAGATGCCGATCTCCATCATCGCCTCAACCGCAACCGGATTGATCGCCGGGGCAACGCCTGTGCCGGCGGAAAGGCCGCGAAGCGGGAGCCCTCGGGCAGAGGCGATGTGGTTCACCAACGCCTCGGCCATCTGAGATCTTCCGGCGTTATGGACGCAGACGAACAGTACCGTTTTCACGAACAGCAGTCACCTGCATCCCCACCAGTGCAACACGGTTCCTTTGCGTCCGCGCAGGGATTCGTATCGGCGAGCGCGATGAGATACTTGCCGAGCCCGGCGAGCGCCTCGCGATCGAGCGTACAAACCATCGTCTTGCCTTGACGGTTCATGTTGACCAGCCCCGCCTCGCGCAGCTCTTTCAAGTGGTGGGATACGGTCGAAGTGATCGTCTCCGCACCCGACACGTCGCAGCATACACGCGACGCCGTCGGGCCGCACTCTTCACCCGTGACGCACTCTGGGCAGCACGCAAGCATTTGGACGATGCGAAGCCGTGTGACGTCGCTAAGCGCGCGCAGCCTCCTGATTTGAGTCATTTCGTTAATCATCGAAACGAGTATATCACACATTTCGCCCATTTACGAAACGAAAGAAAATTAAGACCTGACTAAGAACCATTAACACGAGCTTTAAGGAGCGGCAACAAAGCCTTAACACGCGGGGCGCAATCTGTACCTGGAGCACACCCCCTATGAAGAAAGCGTTCACGCTCATCGAACTCCTCGTCGTCATCGCGATCATCGCGATTCTCGCGGCCATCCTCTTCCCCGTCTTCGCTCAAGCCAAGGAGGCTGCCAAGAAGACGTCCTGCCTTTCCAACCTCAAGAACGTGTCTACGGCGACGTTCCTCTATGCAGGCGATAGCGACGATACGCTGTGCCAAACCAGCTGGGAGAGCTCAACGACGCCCCAGCCCTTCAACCCGGCCGGTAAGTACCAGATCCACTGGACGTTCCTGATGCAGCCTTACATCAAGAACTTCACGATCTTTGTATGCCCGACAGATCAGAAGACCGTGAAGCCGAAGTTCCCTTGCGCTAATCCCTCAGATTTGGGCGCGCTGAACTCAAGCGGCGTGATGACCTGCGACTGGCAGGCGCCGGCGTACAGCTACATCCCGAACTACAATCTGATGCCCGCGCACGACTGGATTCCGGTCACGATGACGGCGATGCCGGAGCCGGCGTCGATCATCGAGGTGACCGAGCGGCGCAACGCCCTGGACTCCGGCGCTTCGATCGGAACGCACAAGGGTATCAGCGGCTTTAATCCGTCGCAGCCGTGCCCGGGCACAACCCAGGTTGCTCCGCAGTACGCCTCGCTTACAGGGACTAACAACTATGCGTTTTGGACCGAGGACCAGGCGATCCAGCATAACAAGGTGGATACGAACGACAAGAACGACATCGTGCGGCTGAAGTGGGAGCGCCACGCGGGTGGAGCAAACTACGGGCTGACTGATGGACACGCCAAGTTCATGAAGTTGAGCCAGATACTGAATGCCTCCAAGTATGCGTTCGTAGATAAGTTCTA
>JBBREM010000034.1:0-23969 GCA_038202925.1 Fimbriimonadales bacterium
ATCCCCTCCTTCGGCGGCTTTTCTGGCTTCGCCTGGGCGAGTTGCGGGGCCGCCGTTTCCGAGGAGTGGCACCAGCCCAACTTTGCAACCACTTATCTAAACGATACGACCTACAGGCTTGCCTTCACCCCGCTGCGATTCAGTTGATCCAAAGTGCGACTGCGTCGCGCATTCCCAAAGCTAGCCCGGAGGCCAGCCGAGCGGACGGCCGCCGAGAAGGTGCGCATGCAAGTGCTCCACCAACTGCCCCGCGTCGATTCCCTGGTTGATCACGAGACGATAGCCATGCGTCAATCCTTCCTGTTCGGCCACCTTCTTGGCTGCGTTGAGGATGAATTGGTGGTCGCCCTCCTCGGGCAATGTCGCCAAGCCAGTGATTTCCTGTTTGGGGATGATCAGGATGTGGACGGGGGCTTTGGGGTCGATATCGCGAAACGCGAGCACATGTTCATCCTCGTACACGATGTCCGCCGGGATCTCCCGGTTGATGATCTTCGTGAAAATCGTCGACATGACCCGTAGTTTGATCCAACCCGGGATCGTCATCATGATTCGTCATCCTGAGCGGAAATCGAGCCTCGGCGAAGATTGCAGCCGAAGGATCCCGGTATGAACGCGGGGTTGGAACCGAGATCCTTCGACTCGCGCTTCGTCACCTCGGCGCATCACTCAGAATGACGGCTCTGCGCCCTTGCCTTAGCTCACCGGTTTTATTAGGATAGAAGCGCCCCACCGGGCAAAGCAGGTAATGTCAAAGCCATGTCGCAGGACATTCTGAATCGCGTCAAAAAGGTTACCGTCGAAGAGCTGGGGGTTAAGGAAGAGGAAGTCACCGAGACGTCTTCGTTCCAGGAGGACCTCGGGGCCGACTCGCTGGATGTTGTCGAGCTTGTCATGGCACTTGAGGATGAGTTCGGCATTGACATCCCGGATGAGGAAGTCGGCGAGATCAAGACCGTCGGCGATGCGGTCTCCTACATTACGAAGAAGCAGACCGGCTAAATGAGCGGTCGGCCCGCTCCCTCGGGCCGGGTCGTCGTCACGGGCATCGGCGGCGTGACGCCACTCGGTACCGGAATCGACGTCTTCTGGCCTCGGATGCTTGCCGGCGAGAACGGCATCGGCCCGATCACGCTCGTCGACTCGAGCGAATACACCACGCGCATTGCCGGCGAGGTCAAGGATTTCAATCCCGAAGACTGGATGGACCGCAAAGAGGCGCGTCGCATCGACCGCTTCATCCAGTTCGCGTCCGGCGCCGCCCAGATGGCGATGGACGATTCGGGTTTCAAGCCAACCGAAGAAGAGGCCGAAGAGTTTGGTGTCCTCATTGGCTCGGGCATCGGAGGGCTTACCTTCCTCGGCGAGCAGCATCGCCGCCAGATCGAGGATGGCCCCTCCAAGGTTTCACCGTTCCTCGTCCCCTACATGATTCCCGACATGGCGAGCGGCTGGGTTTCGATTCAGCACAAGCTCAAAGGGCCGAACTCATGCGTGGTCACCGCCTGTTCGACCGGCGCTAATGCGATCGGCGACGCCTACCACATCATCAAGCGCGGCGACGCGATCGCGATGCTCGCCGGCGGCACCGAGGCCCCGATCAATGAATTGGGACTTGGAGGCTTTTGCGCCGCCCGCGCGATGAGCCAAAGCAACGACGATCCCGCCCATGCCTCGCGCCCGTTTGACAAGGACCGCGATGGCTTTGTCATGGCGGAGGGCGCGGCCGTCCTGGTTCTCGAAGATCTCGACCACGCCAAGGCTCGCGGAGCCAAGATTTATGCCGAGATCATCGGCTACGGCATGAGCGGCGACGCCTTCCACATCACCCAGCCGGATCCTGAAGGCGATGGCGCGCGGCGATCGATGCAGATGGCCCTCCGCACTGCCGGACTGGAAACGAAAGATATCGGCTACATCAACGCGCACGGCACCTCGACCTTCTACAACGACAAGAACGAAACGTCGGCGATTAAAAAGGTCTTCGGCGATACCGTGCCGCCGGTGAGCTCAACGAAGTCGATGATCGGGCACTCTCTAGGCGCAGCCGGAGCGATCGAGGCGTTAGTCTGCATTCTCGCCATGCGCGACGGCATCCTGCCGCCCACCATTAACTACACGACGCCTGATCCCGATTGCGACCTGGACTACATACCGAATCAGGCGCGAAAGGAGTCCGTAAAGGTCTGCCTTTCAAACTCGTTCGGATTCGGCGGCCACAATGTGTCCTTGATCATTCGGGGCGTCTAGCAGTTGCCAAGCGTCAAGATTAACGGTGAACGCGCTCGACGCCCATATCCAGGCCTTTCTCGACCACCTTGGCTCGCGCCGCTCGCCTCACACGGTCCGCTCGTACGGCTCCGACCTGGCTCAGCTCAGTGCGTGCCTCCAGGGCCAATTCGACCTCTCGCCATCCAAGCTGCGGCTATATTTGCGCAAGCACGGCACGTCTCCGATTACCCGCGCCAGAAAGCTGAGCTCGTTGCGCACCTTCGTCAAATATCTTAAACAAGCCGGGCTTCTCGATACCGACCCGACAGAATCGCTTGAAGCGCCGATCCGGCGCAAGACGCTTCCCAAAGCGCTCAGCCAAGAACAAGCGACCGAACTGCTGGATCAGGCGGACACCGGCCGAACCCCTTTACGCGACCGCGCACTGCTCGAATTGATGTATGCCGCCGGGATACGGGCCTCCGAGGTCGTGGGCGTCAACCTTACGGATATCGATTTCGCGGAAGGAACGATCTTGATCAGGGGGAAAGGCAATAAGCAGCGCGTCGCCCTCTTCGGGCAAACCTGCAAAGGTGCCCTCGCGGATTACCTTGAAGGCGAGCGAATCGCTCCCAAGGAAGGCGACGCGCTGTACACAAATCCCGAGGGCAGGCGTTTATCGACGCGTTCTGTCCAAAACGTGGTCAAGCGATGGGCGCTGCGCGCCGGGCTGTCTCCGGACGTGTCTCCCCACACGCTGCGCCATAGCTTCGCCACGCACATGCTCGACCACGGCGCCGATCTCAAGTCCGTGCAACAGCTCCTCGGCCATGAGAGCCTTGCCACGACGCAAATCTACACGCACATCAGCATCGAGCGTCTGAAAAAGACGGTCGAGGACGCCCATCCCCGGTCCCAGCCCTAGATCCAAGTGGATGCGCGGCGGAAAATTTTCTCCGTCACCGGGCGCCGCACATGCCCGAAGACGAAGTCCGGCCACCCGGTCATGAAATCGAGTTCGTATTCGTCAGGGGCGGCGATGAGAACGAGAGGGATGCGGGCGGCGACGTCGTTGTCCATCTTCGCCATAGCGAACTCCTCGTATCCGGCGATCTTATGCGGCTCGCGCAAGGTCGCCAGCAGGTCGACAAAAAACATGTCCACCCCCTCGCAGCGTTGCAGCGCTTCCTGCCAGTCGCTGAACACGGCAAGCTCGTCCGAAGGATGAAAGCCATTGCGCGCCGCTTCCTCGATCTCGCTTTCCTTGGTAACCAAAACAAATTTCATCGCGATCCTTGCACCCTCAGCTTACACGCGCTTCGACCTTTTTTCCAGATCACTTCCGAGTCAGGAACGGAACGTTGGTCCCAACTGTCTTATTCTTTGGACGTGGTAAAATGATTGCCGACGCAACCAATAACGACGCAAACAACGAAGGAAGAAGATGAGCACTGCGCTAGTGGAGTCGAGACCGGCCATACAGGACTACGAGAAAAGGGCTTTTGAGCGCCTCATGGGCGAGACGGAAACCCGCGCCTACTCGATGGCCTTGCAGCTGACCCGCAACAAGTCCGACGCCGAAGATCTGGTGCAAGACACTATCGTCAAGGCTTGGCGACGGTTTGACAGCTACCTTCCCGGCCGCCCGTTCCTGAACTGGCTGCTGCGCATCATGCAGCGCACATACCTCGACACGTTACGCCGCAACAATCCAATCCGCAGGGCCGAGTCTCTGAACTCGATGATTAGCCCATCGGACGGCGAAGTGCAGGAGATACAGATCGAAGATGGAGCGCCATCAGCCGAGGCTCAAACCGAGCACAAAGAGCTGAGCGAGGGCATTCACCAAGCGTTGGCGAAGCTGCCGGAGCTGTACCGGGTGGCGATCGAGATGTGCGACTTCGAAGCGCTGAGCTATCACGAGATCGCGGAGCGGCAGGGCACAACCATCGGCACGATCCGGTCTCGAATCCATCGCGGAAGAAAGATGCTGCGGGACATCATCGTGCGCGACTACCCGCAGCTAGTCGCCGAAGACTAACCGCAGTCGAGAGCGTAACCTCACGGGTTGATGTATCATCTAAGCAACCGGGCCAACTTGCCATGAAAAACCAGAACGACATCATTTTTACGATCGTAGCCATCCTGATTTGCGCGATCGTCGTAGGCGTAAGCTTTGGCACAAAGAAGGAGCCCATTCAGCCACCGGCGCCTGCTCCAGTTACGACGTCGGACCCGGTGATGCCGACGGCGGTTCAGCCGGTGATGACCAACGGCCTCGGAGGAGGCTCCGCAACTGGTGGGCCAGGTGGTGGCGGTGGTGGCATGGTTGGCGGCGGCGGCGGCGCTCCCGGCATCCCGGGCGGACCCAACAAGGGCAAGAGCGCGGGCGGCCTCAGCACAACCCCTGCCGGCTAGCGAACTCCGACGTAGGATAAGATGGCTCCACCCTACGGGAGCTACCTCTTTCTATGCCCGCGCCTGCCGTACTCAACGTTGGCTTCTACAACTATGTTGTGACTGATAAGATCGTCGCGCTGGTTAGCAGCGAATCCGCGCCGATGCGACGCCTCGTCCAAGGGCTGCGAAAGAGCGCGAGCGTCATCGACGCGACTCAGGGCCGACGCACCAAGTCGATCATCTTCACCACCGGCCCAGCCGTAGTCCTTTCCGCGATCTCGCAGGAGACCCTCGCAAAACGGCTGAGCAGCGGCGAACTCGTGGGCGATGAGGAGTAACTGGCGCGGTCTGTTCTCCCAGTTCAGCCGCGATATCGGCATCGATATGGGGACTGCCAACACGCTCGTCTATGTGGGAGGGCGCGGCATCGTCCTTCGCGAGCCAAGCGTCATCGCGGTCAGCCGCGAGGATGGCCATGTCATCAGCGTTGGCGAGGACGCCAAGCGGATGTTGGGCCGAACGCCTGCCACCATCGAGGCGATCCGTCCGCTGCGTGACGGCGTCATCGCCGATTACGTGCATACCGAGAAGATGCTCGAGCATTTTATCGGCCGCGTTTCGAACAGGTTTCTCTTGCGCAAAACGGTTGTCGTGGGGGTGCCGAGCGGAGCAACGGAGGTCGAGCGCCGGGCCGTCCAGGAAGCCACAAGGAACGCCGGCGCAACTCACGCCTATGTCATTGAGGAGCCGCTTGCGGCGGCGGTCGGAGCCGGTCTTGTCCTGAATGAGCCGAAAGGCTCGATCATCGTCGATATCGGGGGCGGAACGACCGAGGTCGCCATCATCTCCATGGGCGGGGTGGTGCATTCACATTCACTGCGCATCGGAGGCGACGAGTTGGATGATGCGGTGGCCGCATACGCGCGGCGCGCTCACCATCTGTACATTGGCGAGAGGACCAGCGAGCGCGCCAAGATCGAAATCGGAAGCGTTAGGCCATTGCCGAAAGAGCTGACTGCGGAAATAAAGGGCCGCGATCTCGGCACGGGATTGCCCAAAGCCGTCACGATAACCAGCGAAGAATTGCGGCTGGCCATCGAGGAACCGATCAATGCGATCGTGGAAGCGGTGAAGCTGACGCTCGAGGCAGCGCCACCGGAGTTGGCGGCGGATGCGATGGACCAGGGAATCACTCTGGCGGGCGGCGGTGCGCTCCTGCGCGGCATGGCCGATCTTCTCGCCGAGCACACGCTCATGCGGGTGCGGGTAGCGAAGGATCCGCTGGCCTGCGTCGTTTTGGGGGCCGGCATGGTCGCCGAGCAGATGCACGACAACCCGACGATCCGACGGATGGTCGAGAGGGCAAGCCTCTATTGAAGCGCCAACGCCGCGAGATCGCGCTCCTGATCGGGCTCGCAGCCCTTGGATTTCTCCTGGCTCACTTCCAATCAGCCGCGCGCGCCGCGGGAAGCACCGACACCGTTTCAAGCATGGTTCGGCAACTCATTGCGCCTCCGGCAAGAGGATTGAGCGCAATCGCCGACCTCGCGGGTGATTCGACCAGGGCGCTCGCAAATGGACGCAGGCTCGAAGAGGAAAACAAGCGGCTTCGGCAGTTCGAGGCGGCCGCCAACCGGTTTCAGTCAACCATCGACTCGATGCAGCAGGAGATCGACAGTCTGCGCAAACTCGGGCATTGGGATCGCTCTCCGGGCCGGGAAAAGGTCGCCGCCGACGTCATCGGCATCTTCCCCCACGAGAGCCGGATCACGCTAAACGTGGGCCTCGATCACGGGCTGAAGCGGGGGATGCCAGTGGCCACATATGAGGGTCTCGTGGGGCGAATCGAGACCGTCGATAGGTCGACCTCCCAGGCGCTGCTGATCACCTCGACCTCGCTGGGCAGCCGGATCGGTGCGCTCATCCAGCGCGCACCGCCTAACGTGCCGCCCGCCGGTCTGATCCGAGGCACCGGGCCAGCCTTGCTGACCCTCGAACTCGCGGACCCCGCCGCGACTGTCGTGAACGGCGACACCGTCATCACAGGCGGATTCAGCGATCAGATCCCGCGAGGGATCGTGATCGGGCGGGTGATCGCCGTCCAGGATGATCCTGCATTTGGCCGGCGCACCGCGCTCGTGGCTCCTCGGGTGCTCCTTGGCAACATCCGCGAGGTGTTCGTAATCAAATGAGAGGCTGGATCGGAGTCCTCGTTGCCGGAATCGTACTCTACCTAGCGGCGGCGGCGGAGCAGTCGCTTGGGCCTCGCACCCTATTCGGCGGACGGTTCGACTATCTGCTGATCGCCGTGGCCTGCGTCTGCCTCTTCACCAGCCGAAAGGGCGGCGCGGTGGCCGGCTTCTTCGCCGGACTTCTCTATGGAGCGCTCGACGGAGCGAACATGTGGCAGTACGTGCTCACGCGCACGCTCGGCGGCTACTTCATCGCGATCGTGGCGAGTGGAGGCATCGAGCGCAGCCTCTTCGCCGCCTTTCTCGCAGCCGTGTTTGCGACCATTTTCTGCCAATTGACGCTCATGTTTTTGGCGCCGCCTCCGGCAGTCCTGCCGTTCCTCTTGGATACAATCAGCACAGCGGTGTACAACGGCGTCCTCGCTATGGCCGTTTACGCTGTTCTCAACCGGATTCTTGGTCCCCGTAAGGCGGGGACGGTGCACTTTTAATGAGCCAACACGTAAACGTTCTCGAAATGGCGCGCCAGCAGTTGGCGGTCGCCGCGAAGTACCTCGACCTCGATCGCGGCATGCACCAGGTGCTCGCCAACCCAATGCGCTCGCTCATCGTCCGCTTTCCTGTGGTGCTCGACAACGGCGAGGTGCAGGTCTTCGAGGGATACCGAGTCCAGCACAATCACAGCCGGGGGCCGACCAAAGGCGGCATCCGCTACCACCCAGACGTTGATCTCGACGAGACGAGCGCACTCGCAATGTGGATGACCTGGAAATGCGCGGTCGTCAACATCCCCTACGGCGGCGCGAAGGGCGGCGTGAAGGTCGATGTCAAGCAGCTTTCGATGCGCGAGCTAGAGAAGCTCACGCGCCGCTTTATCTCCGACATCGGCATCATCGTCGGCGAGCGCAGCGACATTCCCGCGCCAGATATTGGCACGAACGCGCAGGTGATGGCGTGGATCATGGACACCATCTCGATGCAAGCGGGTCACACCGTCCCCGGCTGCGTCACCGGCAAGCCGATTCAGCTTGGCGGCTCCGAGGGCCGCGTCGAAGCCACCGGACGCGGCGTCGTCGTCGCGATGGAAGAAGCCGCGAAGGTGATCAACCTTAACCTGAATGGGGCGAAGGTGGCTATCCAGGGCTTCGGCAACGTGGGCTCGGTCGCCGCATATCTGGCAGAGGAAGCGGGGGCGATCGTGGTCGCGGTCAGCGACGCCACTGGCGGCATCTACAATCCGAAGGGCCTGCCCATTCATGAGTTGCTGAACCGATACGGCTCAAAGGAAGGCGGTATCCGCGAGTATAAGGATGCCCAGCAAGTTACCAATGCGGAGCTTCTCGAATTGCCGTGCGAGGTCCTCATACCCGCGGCCATTGCCGCTCAGCTTACGAAGGAGAACGCGGATCGGGTCAAAGCTAAGATGGTCGTCGAAGGCGCCAACGGCCCAAGCACGCCGGATGCCGACAACATCTTCAGCGACAAGGGCATCATGTGCGTGCCCGACGTGCTCGCCAACGCGGGCGGCGTCATCGTCAGCTACTTCGAATGGGTGCAGGACCTGCAGAACTTCTTCTGGGAAGAGAACGAGGTCAACAACAAGCTCACGCGCATCATGCGGCACTCCTTCGCGGGCGTTGAGAGCGCGATGCGCGCGCACAAGACGGACATGCGCACCGCCGCCTACATTATCGGTGTGCAGCGTGTGGCTGAAGCCACGATGAAGCGCGGAATCTATCCGTAGACCCCGTCATCCCGAGCGGAGCCGAGGGATCTGACTCTGGAGTCGCTTGTCTGTGGGCAGGCAGCTACAACAGGCAGATTCCTCGACTCGCCCTCCGGGTCGAGTCCTTGCTCGAGGAATCTGACACGGGAGACGCTTGTCTGCAGGCAACCCGCAAACTCCAGGCAGATTCCTCGACTCGCCCTCCGGGTCGAGCCCTCGCTCGGAATGACAGCTTCGTTCCTCTTCCCTCTTTCCTCTTTCCGAGCCCCGTTACTGGTCTCGAATCTCAGTCAGCGCGACGCTTGCCGACTTCTCCTCGCCTTTGCTCCAGTATCTGATCGTCACCTTGTCACCAGGCTTCTTCGTGTTGAGCACCTGGTTGAGGGGGAGCGGGGTGTCGGTTTTCACGCCGTCGACCGCCAGGAGCACGTCCCACTGCTTCATGCCCGCCTGATCGAGCGAGCTGCCGGGGGTTACCTGGTCGATGATGATGCCGTAGTTTGGCGGCATCGCGCCGGCGAGATCGCGAAGCTGAGATCGCGCGTCGTCCGAAGCAAGCACGCCGATCAGTTGCGGCCGGAATGAAATGCCAAGGCCCGCCGAGGTCGCATAGCCGCGCTTGACGATCTGTGAAACGACGCTCTTGACGCGGTTGATCGGGATCGCGAAGCCGATGCCGATGCTGCCGCCGGACGTGCTCGCGATGGCGCTGTTGATGCCCACCACGCGGCCCATCGCGTCCGCTAAAGCGCCACCCGAGTTGCCGGGGTTGATTGCGGCGTCGGTCTGGATCGCATCGGTCAGGTAGCCCTGCTCCACGCCAAGCGAGCGCCCGAGCGAGCTGACGACCCCCACGCTCACCGTCTGATCGAAGTTAAGCGGGTTGCCCACGGCAACGACCCACTGGCCAACCTCGAGCGCGGAGCTGTCGCCCATCTCGATGGGCGTAAGCCCCTTCGCGTCGACCTTTAGCACTGCGAGATCGAAACGAGGATCGGTGCCCAGCACCTTGGCAGGCATCGTCTGTTTGTTCGGAAATCTCACCTGCACTTCCGCCGCTCGCGCGACCACATGATTGTTCGTGACGATCAGCCCGTCGGCGGATACGATGACGCCCGAGCCGCTCGCGGTCTCTTGAACCGTGGAATCGTTGGCCATAAAGCCGACGCGGTCGAACCGGTCGACGCTAACGACGGAAGGCAGCATCTTCTTGGCCGCCAGCCGGAAATCGATCGGGGCGGGGCCGTCATAAGCTGCCGGGATGATCCGACTTGCGGGACCGAAGGTCACGGTGGGCGTGTCCTCCTTGCGAAGGAGAAAATGATCCGCCTGCAGCGCGGCAAGCACGCCGACGAAGCACGCGGCTCCAATTGTGATGACCGAAGACTTTTTCATCTGTATATTCTCTAACGTGACGGTGTAACTGCCAGGTTCCGTGGTCCTAGGCGCAAGCGCAATCGACTTGAGAATAGACCACTTCTAAATTGCGGTTTTCCACACTACGTTCGCTGTTCTTTTCACGCTCGCCGCAAGGAACGCCACCCTCGCCCAAATACGAGCTTTTGTAATCGTACAGTCCCCTATAGCCTGGCTAGCATGCGGGGAAGTCTCCCGCTCGCCGACAAGTGAATTGTGCTTGGGCTTCGGGGCAAAGGGTGAAACGAGGGAATCTACTAACGGCGGTTGCCGCGCTCACCGCGCTTGCTTCCGCGAATGGGCGGCCTCACGCCGTCCTGCCGGAGCTAGAGCAGCACATGGGCTTGGCCCGACAGTGCGCGAGCGCCGGCGAACTCGATAAGGCGCTCGCTCACACCCTCGTCGTCAATCCGGCCCATCTGATTCGGGTCAGGGTCGACTGCCCGCTTCCTCCCGCGCAGCAGGGCATCTATCGCAACGCTGTCGCCGGCGCGTTCTACATGTGGGAGGACGCGATGGGCGCGAAGCTGTTTCGGATCACTGAAACGGCGACGCCCGATGTTGTGATTCACTTCCAACCCGACGTGGTCAACCGCGGCTCCGAAGTCGCGGGCCATATCGATTGGAAGCGCGGGGTTACGCCAGCCGGCGACCCTATCTTGAGCGCAACCATCCAGATCCGCATGCAGCGCGGGAATGGCGTTCCCATGAGTTTCGAACAGCTACGAGGCTGCCTTTCGCATGAGCTAGGGCACGTTCTCGGATTAAGCGACAGCGATTCCGTCGGCGACGTCATGGGAGCCATGAATTTCGCGAACCCGGCAGAAGCGATCCGCCCCGAAGAGGTCGCGAACCTCATTAGCCTCAGAAACGAAGCTTTGAGCCTAAGAGTCAGCCTCGCCGCCCGCAAGCAAGCCAAGTAGCGGATAAACTGACAACCGTGCGGCTAACCGATGCCCTGAAGGCGGATTTCGTCATCGGCGACGGGGCAAATGGAACGAGCCTCGCCGCGCACGGCTTCACACGCCAGCCCTACGATCTCGCCAACCTGCAAGCGCCTGAGCTGGTCAAGCAGGTTCACATCGAGTATCTCGATGCCGGGTCGACGGTCATCGAGACCAACACGTTTGAAGCAAACCGCGTGCGCCTGGCCGACTTCGAGGTGAATATCCGCGACCTGAACATCCGAGGCGCTCAGATCGCTCGGGACGCTGCCGGCCCAGAACGCGTCGTGCTCGGCGCGATCGGCCCGCTTGGAAAGCCGATGGAGCCGATCGGCCCGATCAGCGAGGCGATGGTGCGCGAATCGGTGAAGGAGCAGGCGCTCGCCCTTGAAGAAGGCGGCGTCGACGGTTTCCTGCTTGAAACCTACATCGATATCTGCGAACTTGTCGTAGCCGCGCAGGCCATCCGCGAAGTGAGCGAGCTGCCGATCATCGTCAGCAAGGCATACATTGAAGATGGCGAGATGCTCGCGCAGGGTCTGCCGATGGAGTGTACGAAGCAGATGAACTCCATGGGCGTGGTGGCCGTGGGCGCGAACTGTATCGTCGGCCCCCAGCGGATGATCGATCTCGTTCGCATGATCGCGGAAGAGACCGAGCTGCCGATCCTCGCCTACCCCACACCGGGCATGCCGCAACTCGTAAAGGGCGTGGTCACCTACGACTCTCGGCCCGAATACTTCGCCAAGGCGGCGATCCGCCTGCTTGAAGAGGGCGCGAAAGTTCTCGGCGGCTGCTGCGGCACGACGCCCGAGCACATTCGCGAGTTGCACCGCCTACTCGGCAGGGGCAAGGGCATCAAGATCAAGCCTCGGCCCAGCGTCAGCGACAAGCAGAGCGAGGCCAAGCCCCTACCGCAAAGTGAGCCGAGCGAGCTCGCCCGCAAGATCGGGCGCAAGTTCGTCACCGCTATCGAAATGGATGTGCCGCGCGGACTCAACATCGACAAGCTGCTCCTCAACTGCAAAGAGCTGAAGATCGCCGGAGCGGACGTGATTAACATCTCCGATGGTGCCCGCGCTCGTCTGCGCATGAATCCGGCGGCGGTCAGCAGCATCATTCAGAACAAGATCGGGATCGAGGTCACGATGCACTTTTCGTGTCGCGACCGGAACCTGCTCGCGATTCAATCCGACCTGCTCGGCTGCCACGCGATGGGGGTGCGAAACATTCTCGCCGTGACCGGCGACCCTGCCAACATCGGCGACTACCCAAGCGCGACGAGCGTGTTCGACATCGACGCCGTGGGGCTCGTGCGCATTCTCTCGCGCTTTAACGAAGGCATCGACATGGCGGGATACAGCGTGGGCATGAAGTGCGCCTTCACCATCTGCTGCGCCTATAATCCGCTCGCGATGGATGCGGATTTGGAGCTGGACCGCCTCAAGAAGAAGCTCGACGCGGGCGTTCATCTCGTCTACACCCAGCCCGTTTTCGACGAGGGAATCGCCGAGCAGGCGGCGGAGACTTGCACTAAGCTCGGCCTCCCTGTGCTTGTCGGCGTGCTGCCTTTGCGCAGCCAGCGCCATGCCGAATTTATGCACAACGAAGTTCCCGGGATCGATATTCCGGATTGGCTCCGCAAACGCATGGCCGAGACTTCGGATGATGCCGAGGCGCTGGAGGTCGGAGTCCAAGAGGCGCAAAAGCTCGCCGCGCGCATTAGGCAGTCGGCGCAGGGCCTGTATCTCATGCCTCCCTTCGGGAATGCGATCATCGCCGAGCGCGTGCTCGAATCGGTGCGCTGATGAAGCTGCGCGACTGGCTCTTCTTGCTCGGCGGCGCGAGCGCGGGACTGCTCGTTTACGGCGCACTGTACGAGTCCAAGCGCCTCGTTGTCGAGCATTGCACGATCAGCCTTCCCGACTGGCCGGAACGGCTGCGCGGCTACCGAATCGCCGTGTTGGGCGACTTCCACGTGCGCGACGAATACTCGATGGACCTCGCCCAGCGGGCGGTCAGCGAAACCCTCGATGCCGAGCCGGACATGACAGTGCTGACCGGCGACTTCGTGGGCTATTGGAAGCCGGAGAGCGCGCGGATGCTCGGCGACCTGCTTGAGCCGTTCCTCCTGCTTAATGGGGATGTCGTCGCGGTGCCTGGGAACCACGATTACTGGCTCGGCGATCCGTCCCTGCTTGCGCCGATCTTAGGCGAGCTGAACATCAAGTTCCTGCGCAACGAAAGCTGGAGCCACCACGGGATCACCTGGATCGGCATCGACAGCTTCACCGAGGGCGAGGCCAATCCCTACGCCGCCGCCACTTCCGGCCGGCCATCGATCGTGCTCTGGCACGAGCCCGACCCCGTTGATGAGCTTCCGTTCCTCGCCGATCTTCAGATCAGCGGGCACAGCCACGGGGGGCAGTGGCACTTTCCCGGCTGGACGCCGACGCACACGAAGAATGGGCAGAAGTACGTCCAAGGCTTCCACCGCGCCGCGAGCGGCACGCCGATCTACGTGAACCGAGGCATAGGCACCACCGGCCCTCCCGCGCGGTTCCTCTGTCCGCCGGAGGTCACGATCCTGACCCTCGTGCCTGGGGACGCCGCAGCGCTGGTGGAGTACACCTCGACGCCAACATGAACTGTGGCGGGGACATTCGGTTCTATGCCTCCGCCCCGCCGACTGGCGCGATCCGCACGCAGCCGCAGCTTTAGGGGTGGAGGCTAATAGGTCAACGAGCGGAAGAAATCGCCTCCACCCCCCGGCTCGTGGAGGTCGCGAACCGGTGGAGATCGGCGGGGCGGAGGCATCAGATTTTCCGTTCCTCGAGCCTCTGGCCGAGGCTTTCAGCTGCAGTTCGATGGTTGACAAAATCGGCTGCCGAGCACCTATAAGCAGATGATCCGATCCGCTGCTAGATTCAAACCCAGTATTTGCGTAGCCTCACCAGAGGAGGAGTGAGCGTGAACTTGAGTGTGAATGAGGTATCCCGTGCGCGAAAAATGCAGTGAATGAGAGGAATAGAGTGAATGAACGAACGCCGCCAACGAACAAATCAACCAGCAATCACCGAGAAAACCCCGGGAAACGCGGGAATCCACAGACTCAAAGGAGCCTGACGGATTTCCAAATCGCATCACACATGCATAAAATGCCCAGCGCAACTCCCAACACCCAACGACCCAACGACCCAACACCCGCCCCCAGGATTCGGCGTCATAATTCGGGTGATGCCCCCGAACTCTTCGAAGGTGAAGATCGTCACGCTTGGCTGCGCCAAGAATGACGTGGATTCCGAGGAGATCGCGGGCGTGCTCGCGGGAGCTGGCTACGCGGTGGGGGATGGCAACAGCGACGTCATTATCATCAACACCTGCGGCTTCCTCGAGGCGGCGAAGAAGGAGTCGATCGAAGCGATCCGCGAAGCCGTCAAGGCGAAGACCGCCGGCCATACGAAACGGGTCATAGTCGCGGGGTGCCTCGCCCAGCGCCTCGGCGCGGAACTCGCTTTGCTCGCCCCAGGCGCAGATGCGTATGTCGGCGTCGGCCAAATGGGGCGATTCGACGAGATCGTCCGCGCCACCCCCTCTTCCATTTCCCCGGGGGAAGACTTAGGCAGCCGCCCCGCTCGTCCGGGAAATGGAGGAGGGGGCCGGGGGGTGGAGGTTTCGCAGCCCCTCATCGACATCTCGCCGCCGCACCACCGCTGGGCGGACGTGGAGACCCGCGCCCGCGCCGGCCGGCCGTGGAGCGCCTATCTGAAGGTGAGCGAAGGCTGCGATCACAAATGCACATTCTGCACCATCCCCAGCTTCCGAGGAGCGCACGTCTCCAAACCGATCGAGCGGGTACTTTCCGAAGCCAATCATCTGGCGAAGACCGGCTGCAAGGAGATCATCCTCATCGCGCAGGAGGTGACCCAGTACGGCTACGATCTGTACCGCGAGTTCACGCTTCCCCGGCTGTTGCGGGAGTTGAACCAGATCGACGGCATTGAGTGGATTCGGATCCTCTACTTCTATCCGAATCGACTGACCGACGAGGTCATCGAGACGATGGCGAGCTGCGACAAGGTGGCCAAGTACATCGACATCCCGCTCCAGCACACCCATCCGGACACCTTGCGAAGGATGAAGCGCCCTTGGGACGGCGAGCGGTATCTGAAGCTCGTTGAAAAGGTCCGCGCGGCGATGCCGAGCGTCGCGATTCGCACCACCTTCATCGTCGGCTTCCCCGGCGAGACGGACTTGGAGTTCGAGCACATGATCGACTTCATAAAAGAAGCGCGGCTCGACCGGGTCGGAGCTTTCGTCTTCAGCCGCGAGCCGGGCACGCCGTCGTACAACATGCCGGATCAGGTGCCGTTCAGAGTCAAGCGGCAGCGATACGACCGGCTCATGCGCACCCAGCAGGAGATATCGCAGGCGGTGAACCAGTCGTATGTGGGCCGAGAGCTGAAGGTGCTGATCGAGGACAAGCGGGATGGCTGGCTGGTCGGCCGGTCCGAGCGCGACGCGCCGGATATCGATGGGCTCGTCTTCGTTGTCGGGAACGCCGCGCCGGGGTCGTTCGTGAAGGCGGAGGTTACCGCCGCCGAGCCGTACGATCTCTACGCGCGCCTTACGAGCGCCGGCCCGATGCCGCGGCGGCTGCTGAAGCTGCGCCAAGCCGCGCCTTTGCAGCCGCGCTAACTGATACGCTATTTCCACGTGCTCTCCCTCGTCACGGCTCTCGTCTTTTTGCAACGCCCGCCGCCGCTCGCCCTTGCGGCAAGCGAAGACGGTGCGACGGTCGTAACCTTGCAAGCCGAAGGCAAAGTGATCGTGTGGCAAGTTCCCGCAGGCCCGCGCCCGGTGATGAAGCTGGCCGCCGAGTTCCAACTGCCGCAGCCTCCCCCGGCGCAGCCGCAGATGTTCCTCTCGCCGCATGGCTCGTATGCTTCGATTTCGACCGCAAATCGAACGGCTTCGGTGTTCGATTTGCGAACGAAGGCGCTTGCCATCGAAATTCGCCTCCCGCAAGGATTCAAAGGCGACGGCATCTGGCACACGAACGGGCACACGCTGATCTTCAACGGCCCGGCGTACTCGGTGGCGGAACTGTTGGCGGGGGGACCCGCCGTGCTCTTGCCCCTTACCGCGCCGTATGCGGTTACGAAGGATGGGCGGTTCGTTGCCGGGTTCAGCGGAACCGGCGTGATCCTGGCCGAACTGGCAACCGGGCGGATTAAGAAGCGGTTCGAGGATGCTCTTCCCGCTCAGCCGCCGATCGCGTTTTCGCCAAACAATGCTTTTCTCGCCACCGGGAGCCAGATATCGAAGCTCAAAGTGTGGTCAATACCCAACGCCAAGCGCTTGCCGATTGCGTCTCGCACTTCAACCACCATGCGGTTCGCGACCGAATATGAGCTGTTGCTGCCCGACCTGCGCAAGGTGATCGACGTGCGCACGGGCCTCACCACGCGGTCGTTGCCTCCCAAACCGGTGCCTCCCGCGAACGGCATCCTAGTACCGGCGCCGAACTCGCCGGTCGGCGTGCGAGTCGCTTACTGGCCGCCCTAAGACGACGTCTCGCCGGGAAAGTTGGGCGCAACCAGTACGCGGATGGCGGCGGGATCGATGGCGATGTCGATGGGAGTTCGCGCCCCGCTTTCGCCGTCGATAATGACGCGGCGCGAAGGATACGTCTCAACGCGCGCCGACTTGACTTGAAACGACTCGATCTCGGGCATGTCAACGTGATGGCCGCCCCACAGCTTGAGGGCATATTTCAACAGCGAGCCCTTGCTGGTCGATTTCAGCGCATAGCCGTTCAGATAGTGGTCGGTGATCTCCGCTTCGGGAGTCACCGGAAACGGTCCCGCGTGAAATCTGCCGCTGCCGAAAACGACCTGCATCGTTTCGAAGGTCTCCGTCTTCTCCGGTGTAATGATTTTCGCCACGAACGGCCTATGCGCTACCACCGCTTTGAAGATCGCGACAGCGTACACGAATCGGCCGAGGCGCTTTTTTGCCTCGTCATCGAGGGCTTCCGCGATTCGGGTCGAGAGCCCAACCGTGACGACATTGACGAAATGCTTCTTGCCCGCAAGCCCGAGATCGACTTTGCGGGGAATGCCCTCGGCAAGAACTTGACATGCGCCGTCCACATCCGCCGGGATGCCCAGATCGCGCGCAAAGGCGTTGCCGGTGCCAAACGGGAGCACGCCGAGAATGGAATCGCTGCCCTTGAAGAACGAGGCGCAGGCGCTCATCGTGCCGTCGCCGCCGCCGACGATGATCAGCGGCACCTTGTCCGCGACGGCCTTCTTGACCAGACCAGAAATCTTTGAAGGATCGCGAAGATCGTGCGCGGCGAGCAGCTCAAAGCCATCTTCGATGAGTTTGCGGTGAACTGCCGGGTACCATTCGCGGCCCCTGCGGGACTTCGCGTTGCAGATCAAAACGGCCTGCCGCAGTTGCGCGGGCGCCTGTGGTTGTTTGGGGGTCCCGGTGGGCATGCGGTTAGTGTGACGACGCGAGCGTCGCGCGTGCTCCGATGGGCGAAAGACCCACTCTTGCCAAACGGGGTGGTGAAGAAGCCATAATCTTGCTTACTATGACCAGCCTGCTTATTAACTGATCCGCGCGGCACAATGCCGCGCGCCGACTCGTCCCTCCCGATTACTCGGGACCGACCGTCATCAGGAGCAGACCGCTTTGTCCCCTTTATCCATTAAGCCATTTCGCAACCTCTGGCTCGGCCAGGCCATCTCCCAAATGGGGGATTCGTTCTATTACGTGATCTTCGCCTTCATGGTGCAGCGCGTGACAGGATCGTCGGCGATGGTCGGCTTCACGAGCGCGGTCGAGACTCTGCCCTATCTGCTGTTTAGCGCCTACGCGGGGGTTATGGCGGATCGCATGGATCGGCGCAAGATCATGCTGCTCTCCGATCTGCTGAGCGCGGGCTTGTTGATCCTGTTCGCCTGCGTGGTGTTCCGCAGCGCGAATCCGCCCGTGTGGGCACTGATGACGACGGCGGGATTGCTCTCGACGGTGCGCGCCTTCTTCATCCCGGCAAAGAGCGCGGCGATCCCTGCGCTGGTGCCCGAGGACATGCTCCTGAAGGCAAACTCGCTGAGCGCGGCGACTCAGAGCTTTATGCCGCTGATCAGCCTCACGCTGTCGGCGCTTGTCCTGAGTGCGCTTTACGCGATCTCCGCTCGATGGTTCTTCCTCACGGCGGTGCTGCTGAACACGCTTTCGTTCGTCGGTTCGGCGATCTTTGTAGCCAAGCTGCCTGCGATCCTGCCCGACCGTGATGAGCTTCACGAAAAGCACCCGATGCAGGATATGCGGGATGGCCTCGCCTACGTGCGCGGTCGCCACGAGCTGTGGATGTTGCTGGCGATGCAGCTCGTGTTGAACCTCATGATCAGCCCCTTCTTCGTGGTCTATCTGGCGGCCAACAAGCGGTGGTTTGGGGATCTTCCGAGCAACTTGGCTTGGTTCGAGGCCGCCTTCTTCGCCGGGATGGTGATATCGAGCTTCCTTGTTGGGAGGATGACGATCAAACGGGTAGGCCTCAGCTACATCGTCGGCGTCGCGGGCGTCGGAGTGTGCGTGGCGGTTATGGGATTCACGCCGGATTTCAGGCTGTTTCTGCTTTGGAACTTGCTGGCGGGCCTGCTCATGCCGTTCGGTTCGATACCGGTGAATACGTACATGCAGATGACGGTGCCCGACGGATATCGGGGACGCGTCAACAGCGCCTGGGCAACCGCCGGCATCGGTGTTCAACCCATCGGGATGGCGTTGGGAGGCCTGCTCGTCGAGGGCGTTGGCTTGGTGGGAGGCTTTATCACAATGGGCGCGGGCATGTGCGCGGCATCCACGATTGGGCTGCTGGATCGTCGCTTCCGGGCGATGACCTTGCCTGAGACGGACGCGGCGGGGGCTGAGCCGGTGCCTGCCTAGGGATGTGACAATTGCCGGGTGTCGTATGATGATTGCGATGATCCGCAATATTAGCGGGCGCGTTCTCGCGCCCATGTTCTTCATGGCCGCCTTCCAATGTGTCTGGTCGCAGTCTGACCCGGCCACGGTGGCTCGAATAATCAACGAAGGCAAGAACCGCAACCAGGTGATGAAGCAACTGCGCGATCTCACCAACATCGGCCCGCGCCTGACGAGTTCGAGCAACCTTGAGAAGGCCGAGAAGCTGGCGTTGGGCAAATTCAAGTCCTTTGGCCTGAGCAACGTGCACTTGGAGAAGTGGGGCGAGTACCCGGTCGGATTCGACCGCGGGAAGAGCCACACCGGCCGGATGGTTTCGCCGGAGATGGTGAATTTCGAGTTCACGGCTCAGTCGTGGACTGAAGGAACGCACGGCCTCAAGAGGGGCAGCGCCATCTATGCGCCGACCACGATGGCGGAGTTCGACGCAATGAAGGACAAGCTGAAGAGCACCTGGGTCATCTACAAGGCGGCGCCGCCCCGGCCGCCGCGCGTTCGACCTGGCGAGACGCCTCCGCCGCTTACCGACGAGCAGAAGGCGGCAGCCACTCTGCGCGAGGCGATCCTTGGCTCTGGAATCAACGGGATCGTTTATCCGAGCCGAAATGAGCTGTGTGTTACCGGTGGCAACTACCGCGACAAGACCTTCGAGCACCACCCGATGGATGTGCAGATCATGGTCCGCAAGTCGGACATGGACAAAATCGTCGCGGACATGGACGCTCAGAAGCCGGTCGTGCTCGAGTTCAGCCTGGATCAGAAGTTCCGCAAGGGTCCGATCTCGAACTACAACGTGGTGGCGGACATCACCGGCACCGACAAGCCGGATGAGGTCGTGATCGTCAGCGGGCACCTCGACAGCTGGGACGGCCCCGGCTCGCAGGGCGCGCTCGACAATGGGACCGGCTCATGCACCGCCATCGAAGCGGCCCGCATTCTGATGGCAGCGAAGGCGAAGCCCAGGCGCACGATTCGGTTCATCTTGTGGACGGGCGAAGAGCAGGGGCTCTTTGGCTCCGCCGGCTATGTGCGTGATCACAAGGATATTCTCGACAAGGTTTCGGCGGTCCTCGTCGATGACGGCGGAACGAACTACCAGGGCGGCTACAACGGGCTTGCCTCTCAGAAGGACATTTTCGAGGCGGCCATCGCGCCGATGAACGCCGCCTTTCCGGATATGCCGGAGAAGTTCGTGGTCAGCGAGAGGATGCCTCGCGGCGGGGGGAGCGACCATGCATCGTTCAACGCCGTCGGCGTGCCGGGATTTTTCACTATGGAGACGGGGCGCTCGGACTACAACTTCGTACACCACACGCAGCACGATCGGATCGAGCTAGCGATTCCCGAGTATCTGGTGCAGTCGTCCACCAACCACGCGGCGGTGTCGTACTACCTGGCATGCACGCCGGGGATGTTGCCGCGCGAGCCGAAGGTTGTCACCCCTCCGGCGGGCGGGTAGCGCCAAGCCTCCAGAAGCCCCGCTATCCCAGAGGGGCTTCCACCGGATGTCATTGTCATCCTGGAACTGCGCGAGGGACGAGCCGCAGTGGGGCGGCTTGCTTGGGGACGGGTGCCGTCCACAGGTAGATCCTTTCGGTTCGCAAGCTCACTTCTAGGATGACATTTGTCGCGGGTGCTAGCCTTTCACGATCGCCAATATCTCGGCGGTCTTCTGGCGCATCAGAGGTTCGTCTCCGCGCGTTTCCACGTTCAGCCTTATGACGGGTTCAGTGTTGGAGCCGCGAAGGTTGAAGCGCCACGTCGGATACTCGATGCTCAGGCCGTCGATACGGTCGACTTTGCCATCTGTGTAGTGCCGCTCCACCCTCTTGAGCGTGGAGGGTACGTCTGCAACCTGAGCGTTGACCTCGCCCGAGCACGGATATTTGCGGATCATCTCGCCGACGAGATCGCCGAGGGAGCGACCCGTCTTGCCGATCAGCCGGGCTACGAGCAGAAAGGGCAGCATGCCACTGTCGCAGTACCAGTGCGCCCTGAAGTAGTGGTGGGCGCTCATCTCGCCGCCATAGGTGGCATCCTCGACGCGCATCTTTTCCTTGATGAAGGCATGGCCGCTCTTGCATTCCACCGCCTTTCCGCCCAGCTTCTCCACGATGTCGAGGGTGTTCCACATCAGACGCGGATCGTAGATGATCGTCTGCTTCGGATCGTCGTGCAAAATCGCCTGGGCAAGCAGCCCGACGATGTAGTAACCCTCGATGAAGTTGCCATGCTCGTCGAAGAGAAAACACCGGTCATAGTCCCCGTCCCAGGCCACGCCAAAGTCAAAGCCCCTTCCCTCAGAGTGGTTCGTCTCTGAGGGAGGGGGTTGGGGGAGGGAGATTCCGCGCATCGCCTGCATCGTCATCGCGCGGGATGCCTCCAGGATCGGATTCGGCACGCCGTTCGGGAAGCGGCCGTCGGGTTCGTCGCGCAAGTACGTGACCTCCAACGGCAGGCGCGGAACAAGCTGCTTGAGCGCGATCCCCGCCGCCCCGTTTCCCGGATCGAGCAGCACCTTCAGCGGCTTCAGGTCCGCCGCCGGAACGATGGCCAGGAGGTGCTGCACGAACTCCAGGTAGCAGTTCTTCTCCACCCGCGAGCCGCTGCCGTTTCGTTCCCATTTTTGTTCGCTGGCGCGCCGCTCGATGTCGTTCAAACCGGTATCGCTGGATATGGGCCGGGACTCCTGCCGCACCATCTTCATGCCGTTGTATTCGGCGGGATTGTGGCTGGCGGTGAGCATCACGCCGCCATCGTAGCCATAGTAGGCGGTCGCGAAGTAAACCATCTCGGTGCCGACCATCCCGAGATTCACGACATCGACCCCCGCATCGTTCAGACCTTTAGCGAGGGCGTCGTACAGCGAGGGGCCGCTGAGGCGGATATCGTAGCCGATGCAGACCCTCTTTGCGCCGGTTGCGTCGGCGTAGGCGCGCCCAATCGCATACGCAATATCCGAATTAAGCTCGGACGGCACCTTGCCACGAACGTCGTACGCCTTAAAGCAAGCAAGGTACTGCCCCATTGGAAGGGATGGTTTACCTGAGCAGGGCGTCAATTTCCCTGAGATCGGCCTCGCTTATTCTCCAGTTCACCGCATTCGCGTTCGCGCGGACCTGCTCAGGCTTGGTCGCTCCGGCGATCACACTGGAGACCACGGGCCTTACGAGGAGCCATGACATCGCGAGTTCGAGAATCGTGCGGCCGCGCGCTTCGGCAAAGCCGATCAGCTTTTCCACTTTCGCGAGATTCTCTTCGGTGAGCCGAGGCGAATCTTTCTGGATGCGAGTTCCTTCGGGAATCGGCTGGCCTTGGCGGTACTTGCCGGTCAGCAGGCCGCTGAAGAGCGGGAAATAGGGGATGAAACCGAGTCCCTGTCGCTCGGACTCCTCCAGCACGCCTTCTTCGGGGTCTCGCTTCAGAAGGCTGTATTCATTTTGCACGCTGACGAACTTCGCGCCCTTCGCCGCCTGTTCGGCTTCGCGGAGCTGGTCGGGGGAAAAGTTGGAGCAGCCAATCTCACGCACCTTGCCCAGCTCAACCAGGTCGTTCAGGGTGCCCAGAGTGTCGGCAATCGGGACGGTTGAGTCGGGCTGGTGGAGTTGGTACAGGTCGATGAAATCGGTTCCGAGGCGCTGGAGACTGTCGTCGCAAGCCTGGCGCAGATATTCAGGCCGCGCTCCCTTGCGGTTCTCGTCGACTTCCATCCCGAACTTGCTGGCGACGATGACGTCTTTGCGTCGCGCGCCGAGAGTCTTGCCGAGGAAGACCTCGCTCTGCGTTTTGCCATAAATGTCGGCGGTATCGAAGAAATTGATGCCGGCTTCGATCGCCGCGTCCACGACGGCTTGGGTTTCCCCTTGATCGATGCGCATCCCGAAGTTATTGCAGCCGATGCCCACGACGGTGACGTCCAGCGAGCCGATCTTCCTGGTTTCCATTAAGCGTTCTACGCAGCGACCCTTTGGGAGTGCGCGACGAAGTTGCGCTTTGCTGGGGCGGCACCTGTCTAAACTCAACCCATGCACGCCGCGCTGGAGGCGATACGCGACGCGACCGCAGGCACCTCGGTCGAAGGCGACCTGTGGCTCGTCGGCGGCGCCGTGCGCGACGAGTTGCTGAACCGTCCCCTGAAGAACGACTTTGACCTCGTCACCCGAGGCTCCTCCGCCGAGTTGGCGAATCTGCTCTTTGAAAAACAAATATCGACGATCCCGCCGGTCACTTTCGAGCGGTTTGGGACGGCGATGATCCAGGTGCGAGACGTGCAGATCGAGATCGTCACCGCCCGCCGCGAGAGCTACGACCCCGAATCGCGCAAGCCAAATGTCGAGCCTGCCACGCTGGACGAAGACGCGTTGAGGCGCGACTTCACCGTCAATGCGATCTTGCGGAACCTGCACTCGGGGGCGCTTTATGACCCGTTGGAAACGGGGGTGCGGGACCTGGAAGCCAAGGTTCTCAGAACGCCCATGGATCCCGTCGAAACGTTCCACGACGATCCCTTGCGCATGTTGCGGGCGGTGCGTTTTCGTTGGCAGCTCGGTTTTGAGCCTGCTCCGGGATTGTACGAAGCGGTTCGGGCAGAGGGCCATCGCCTGAGCATTATCTCCGCCGAGCGGATACGCGACGAGTTGGTGAAGATACTCCTGCTTGCTAACGCGGACCGCGCCCTTGCCGACCTGATGGACCTCGGGCTCCTCCATCAATTTGCCCCCGAATTCGAGGAAATGGTTGGCGTCGAGCAGGGCTCGTTCCACCACCTCGACGTGTGGAACCACACCTTGCTCGTGGTGAGGAACGCCGGCCCTTCCGATCTCTATGTGGCGCTGGGGGCGCTGTTCCACGACATTGCGAAGCCGCGCACGCGCAGCATCGACGACGAGGGCAACACCCGCTTCTTTGGCCACGAGGGGATGGGGGCTGAGGTGACAAGAGCTATTCTTCGTCGCCTCAAGTTTCCCGAGCGGGACATCGACATCGTCGCCTCCCTGGTGAAGAACCACATGCGGCTCGGCAGCGCCCCCGAGTTCACCCCTGCCGCCGCCCGCAGGCTGCTGCGCGATCTTGGCG
>JBBREM010000035.1:0-23873 GCA_038202925.1 Fimbriimonadales bacterium
GTGCACGGGCACGTCTTCGTGCGGCAGAATCCGCGGCAGAATCGGTTCCTGCAGGTTCACGTGCTGCACAATCGGCGGCGTCTTTATCTGTGGCGACACGCGTTGTAGCGTCACCGTGATCGCATACGATCCAAAGGCTACTGCGCCAGCTAATCCGGCCATGGCGATCATCATGGGCCGCGAAAATCTCGGGCCAACGGCGACTGTGCGAGGGGTGAATCGTGGAATTTCCGGTACCCGAACGCGCTGCCCCTTCTTTAGGCTGTCCACCATCGCCATGCGACTAGCAAGCTGCGCTCGCAACTCCGGGAACCGGGCCTCGAACTCGGCGGCCGCCTTCGGGTCGTGGCTTTCCGCCACGAGCCACATCAGGCGCTCGGTTTCAGGAGCGATGCGTCTCATGCGTTCACCGCCTCATAGGCGACCCTGAATCGTTCGCGAGCGCGGTACAACCGGGTCTTCGCCGCGTTGACATTGCAGGCGAGGCTTTCGGCGATCTCTTGCAGGCTAAGCTCCTCCCAGTAAAACAAGACGAGGAGGGCGCGATCGGCCGGGGCGAGCTGAGTGAGCGCGGAATCCACGCGCGGGTCGAAACTGTCTTCGGCGACGGGTGCCTCGGCGAGTAGACCCTCATTAAGCTCGGTCAGCTTGTGCTTATTGCGGTGCTTGCGCGCCTCCTGGATGCTGCGATTGACGGCGACGCGAAAGAGCCAGGTGCTGAAACGAGCCCGCCGATCGAAGCGGCCCAGGTGACGGTAGACGAGGGTGAAAACTTCCTGGACCGCGTCGGCGGCTTCGTCGGCATCCATGAGGATGCCGCGCGCGATGGCGAAAACCTTCTCGTAGTAGCGAGAATAAAGCATCTCGAAGGCCTCGCGATTGCCTGCGAGGAAGCGGTCGACGAGAATGACATCCTCATCGAATCTGCTTATGCTTCCCGGATCGATCGCGAGCGACACCACCGAGTCCTTAGACGCCTCGTTCACTAGTTCACGTTACTCATCGCTTACGGCAGAGGGACGACGCGTTGCGCCACTGCTTCGGTTCGCTTGGCGAACTCGCCGGGAAGAATGGTCAGGGCATATACGTTCACGGCTAGCAGAATGGCTGTCACCGCCCCGAGGCCAATCTTCGCACGATCTCGCAGCAGCACCGCGCAGCCGCAGGCGAGTCCAAGACAGGTCGGCCCGATCGCGGGCAGCAAGTAACGGCCCTGAGCCTGGAAAAACTGCATATTAAAACGGAAGAACAGCAACTTGACCACCACCGCGAAGATAATGCAAAGCCACATCACCGAGCGTTCTGGCCTCCATTCGGCCCTCCACAACGTCGTGAGCCAGGCTAGCGTCAGCAGAATGAGCACGGCGAGCAGCACTCGGTACAAGGTGTTCGGCGTTTTCGAACTCGGCGTGCCAGTCTCATTCAGCCAGATATCCATATAGCCGAAGGTGCCGATGAACGACCGCCCCGACCACCAACTCACCCAGTTGATCCAGTAGTCGGGCGACTTTACGCTTGGGCTGCCGAGGGAGGCGTCGGCCTGCCGGATGAGCTCCATCCCCTGAAGTTCGGGGTGGTCTCGATGATATTCCTCGATCTTGTTTCTGATCTCCGGATCACGCTTCATCATTTCGGGAAGCTCGACGGCGGCGGGAGGCGGAGAGCCGGTGAAGGCTGCATTGAACGCCCCCATGGCAAGCGGATCGCCGTAAAGCTGCTGGTTCCGCACCCACCACGGCGTCGCGATAACGAGCAGTACCGCGAGCGCGGCGGCAGCCTTGGCGATCCCAGGCCGCTGCGCTTGAGGCAGAACCACCGCTGCGAGCAGAACCGGGAGCAGAGCGACGGCCGTCGTCTTCGTCAGCAGCGCGAGTCCGGTCAGCATGCCCGCTGCGATGACGCGCTTCCAACTCCATCCGCGCCTCAGTGCGAGTGCGCATACCGCGACGGTCCAGGTGCAGAGCGCGCAGAGAAGGGGATCATTGCTGATCGCGCCGCTCAGGGCGCAATTCATCGGCAGCAGCGCCGCGAATGCTGCCGCGCCGACCGCAAGCTCATTGCGCTCCAGTCCCCAAAGCACGAGGAAATAGACAACCAGCACCGAACTCGCGCCGATTAGCCCGTTGAGCCAGCGCAGTCGTACCCCCTCGGGGGCATCGACATCGCTTACACCGGCTAGCTTCCCCCATCCTGCCGCTAAGACGTAATAGAGGGGAGGCTGGTGGTCCTCGTAATGCTCGCCTGCTGCCGGAGTGCTCGGCTTAAACACCGGAAATCCCCTGCCGCTCATGAGGTCCTGGACATAATTGGCGTGCTGCCGCTCGTCTGGAGTCCCAATGTCCGGAACTCTCGCATTGCCCTGGCTGACCACGATTCCAGGCGTGCGATAGGGAGTTTCGGCGCTGTAAACCAGCGCGAGAACCAGATGAACCAGCGCCAAGGAAGCTGCGATCAAGAGCGTTAAGCGAGTGCCCATGTCCGCCTTGCATCTTAGCAGTCCAGCCGAACCTCAGTGGCGGGGAGATTCCTGTCCCCGATCGAGCAAGCTCTCGCAACCGGGCCGATCCGCGCTATCATAGAGTTGCTAACTCTGATTTCTTAGCAGGAGAAAACATGCGCAAACTATTTGCTTTCGGCGCTCTGGCGGGTGTGGCAGTGCTCGCCCTCGCGCAGGTGCGCGGCACCGATGTCCTCGCCGCCTACGCAAAGGCCCTGAATGCCTCCAAGTCGGTCAGCGCCACGCTTACCGTGCAGCCAGTCGGCGGCACGCCCTCGACCTTCAAGGTCAATCTCGCCAAGCCCAATATGGCTCGAATTGATACCCCGTCCAAGCTCGTGGTATCCGATGGCACCACGATCACGACCTATGATAAGCAGGACAACTCGTTCTACAAGCAGCCGTATGACGAGAAGCTGATCAAGAACCTTCTCAACAGCGACGAACTCGGCATGTTGGCTCCGTTCTTCGATGCCAACGCCTACGCAAAGGTCCCAGCAGCGAAAAACACCGGCGTGAAGAATCGCAAGGGCGTTGACTATACGGTCGTGCAGGTCACAACCGACTCGGCAGGCCGGCGCGTGGTCAATTTCTACATCGACCCGAAGGACTCTGTCGCCCACATGTCGGACGTCACGATGTCGACGAGCAAGACCGAGACGACTTCGATCATCGTCATGGCCAAGGATTTCACCCTCAACGGCGAAGCCCCCAAGTTCTCCTTCGTAGCTCCCGAGGGTGCACGCGAAATGTCGCTCGACGAGCTTAGCGCTGGGAAGTGGTACGGCAATATGGATGAGGCGATGGCGGCCGCTCGCAAGGGAAACAAGAAGATCTTTGTGGACTTCATGGCTTCCTGGTGCGGCCCGTGCAAGATGCTCGCCGCAGCCGTGCTTGACACGCCCGATTTCAAGAAGATGGGCAAGTATTTCGTCTTCGCCCGAATCGACGTGGACGAGCAGCCAGCGACCGCGCAGAAGTACAACATCACGGCGATGCCGACTCAGATGGTGCTCGATGCTAACGGCGGCGTCATCGGCCAGACCGTCGGTTACGGCGGCCCTCAGGCGTTCTACAGCTGGATCAACCAGTACGCCAACTAATCCGATAAGCGGAAAAGCCCCGGAGCGATGCTCCGGGGCTTTTTGTTCTCCAGGGTGTCTCTCCTCTCTTCTCTCTTCTCTCTAACCTGTCTCCGCTACTTTTGCGCCAGAAGCTCCTCGACTTCCTTGCGGAACTTGGCGAACAGCTCGGGCGAGTAGCCGATGTCCAGCTTGTGCACCACGCCGTCCCGGCCGATGACGACCACGTGCGGGATCGCGGTGACGCCGTATGCCTCGAAGTTGGTGCGCTGCCCAAAGACGATCGGCCAGGTCATATCCTGCTCCTTCTTGAAGTCCGCCATCCTCGCGTACTCCTGATCGGGCGTGAGCTTCAGGGCAGGATCGCCGACATAGCCGTAGTACGTCGTCACGCCGACAACCTCGAGTCCCTTGGGATGCAGCTCGGCGAGCATCTGCTTCATGGACGGAAACGCCGCCTTGCAGGGTCCACACCAGTGGGCGAAGAAGTCGAGCACGACAACCTTGCCGCGAAGTCCGACGAGGCCGGGGAAGTCGCCGTAGCCGCGCTCGATGGTGAGCACGGGCGCTTTGCTGCCGACCAGCAGGAGCTGGTTGCGCAAGGTGCCCAGCCGCTTGGCGGTGGTCGCGTCCGCGGTCTTCACACTCTCATCGATCAGCTTGAGCGCCGCGTCCCTTTGGCCGGCGTTCTTGTAGATGTCGATGCGGCTCGTGATGGCAGTGTTCTTGACGCCGTCGAAGCGGATCTTCTCCTGGTCGCTAAGCTGATCGGTTTTCACACCAGTTAGGGCGCCGTCGATGAGCGATATAGCGTTCTTGGCTCCAATCGTTGTGGCCACTTCGGGCGCGTACGACGTTACGAGTGATGCCACGCGTAGCGAGCTAGTCGCATCGTAAGATTTCAAGCCTTGCAGCGTGGAGACGACGGCTTGTAGATCGTCGGACTGCATGCTGGTCATGAGCAGCAGGATCTGTCCATCGAGCAGTCTCTTCGGCTCCGGATTCGAGGCGACGAACATCTTCGCGAGAGTTGCGCTCTCCTTCGGTTTGCCGGCGATGTTGAAGAGTTGAGCCCAGTCATAGGCTTCAGCCGCATCCACCTTGGCGGGGTCAACTCCGGCGACAGATTCCAGTGCCTTCGCCTTGATCTGCTTGTTGATCGCACCGAAGTCGACCTTGGTGCCATCGGCTTTCAGCTTTTCCTGAGCCTGTTGAACGAGGGTTACACGGAGGTCGGTGACAGACTTGAGGAGGTCGGCCGCCTTGTCGGTGGCGAGGGCGAGAGCCATGACGCTAAGGGCAGCAAGCCCTGCGATCCAGCGAAGTGAAGTGCGCATGATGGCATTCTACGCAAAGATTATGAAAAACGCCCCGTATTCGTCATCCTGAGCGAAGCCGAAGGATCTCGTGGGCGACCCGCCCAGACAAAGTAAAGCGCCCGATCCTGGTGGATCGGGCGTTGGGCGGACTGAATTCCGCGATCCTGGGTTAGCGGGCGTAGAACTCGACGACCTGCGTCTCTTGGAAGAACTTGGGGAAGTCCTCGCGCTCCGGCAGGGCGATGATCTTGCCGCGGAACTGCGCGACATCGACTTCCATGTACGCGGGCACCGGCGCCCCTTCGTAGTGGTTGCCTCGAGCGATGCCGCGGCTTGCGTCCCGATCACGAACTTCCACAACGTCGCCGACTTTCAGCAGGTAGCTCGGAATGTTCACGACTTTGCCATTAACGGTGACGTGGCAATGGCTGACCATCTGCCGACCCTGGAACGGCGTGCGCGCATAGCCGAGACGCCAAACCGAGGTGGCAAGGCGGAGCTCAAGCAAGCGAAGGAAGTTGAGGCTGGTGTTGCCGGTCATCCGCTGCGCTTTGGAAAACGTGTTGCGAAACTGCTTCTCGAGCAAGTTGTAGTAGCGGCGGATGGTCTGCTTGGCAAGAAGCTGCTCGCCGTACTCTGACTGGCGGCGATCCTTCAGATTCGGACCGTGCTGGCCTGCCGGGTACGGGCGCTTGGCGACCGACTTATTGGGCCGGCCCCAGATGTCAAAGCCGACGGTGCGGCAAATGTCGTTCTTTCTTCCTCGATACGTCGCCATAAGAAATGCTCAGGTTCGTGAACGTCAGATGATACCTAAGGCGGATCAACCCGCGCAACCTAGCTGGGAGCGCCGGCATGCGTCGGTTGCAAACTGGACGCGAGCCACAGGCTGGAAGCCTGTCCTACGTATCGGTAAACTGCGGGCATGGCAGTCGAGATTCTGATGCCCGAGCTGGGTGAATCCGTACACGAAGGCACCGTAAGCCGATGGCTCAAGAAAGAGGGTGACTTCGTCAAGGAGGACGAGCCGGTCGTCGAGATCATGACCGACAAGGTCAACACCGAACTGCCGTCTCCCGCCTCCGGCATTCTCAGCAAAATCGTCGTCCCGGAAGGGGGCTTGGTCGAGGTGTTCCATGTGATGGGCGTGATCGACGAAGCGGGCGAAGCCGGAGCCTCCGCGCTCAGCACGGCGCCGAAAGCGGAAGAGAAACCGACGGTAGCCGCCGCTCCCCAGCCGACGCCCTCAGCACCTGCCGCCAACGGCGAGCGCCGGTGGTACACGCCGGTCGTGCGCTCGATCGCCAAGCAGAACAACGTTACGGATGCTGAGCTTGCCTCCATTGCAGGAACCGGATCGGGAGGGCGAGTCACCAAGAAAGACCTCGAAGGCCACCTCTCCTCAGGCAGGCCCGCTGCCGCTAAGCCCGCAGCGCCGTTGGAGGTCAAACCCGTTACGCCGACGGTAGCCGGGCCAGATCAGACTGTCATGCCCCTCGCGCCCATGCGCAAGATGATCGCCGAGGCGATGATGCGCGCCAACCAGGTGCCGACGGTCAGCACCGTCACCCAGTGCGACGTCACCGCGATGGTGACCTTCCGCGAGCGGAACAAGGAGTCGTTCCTCGAGCAATACGGCGTGAAGCTCACCTACACGCCCTTCTTCCTCAAGGCGCTCGCCGAGGCTCTTCTCGAATTTCCTCTCGTCAATTCAAGCCTCCAGCCGGACGGCATCGTCCTCGTGAACAGTGTCGCGCATATCGGCGTGGCGGTGGCGCTTGGCGCGAAGGGCGACGAGGGGCTGATTGTTCCGGTCATTCGGGACTGCCACAAGAAGCATCTGATCGAGATTGCGAAGGACCTCGAGGCGATCGCCAAGAAAGCGCGCGGGAATCAACTGCAGATCGCCGATGTCCAGGGTGCGACATTTACGCTCACGAACCCCGGGACCTACGGCGCGCTCTTCGGCACCCCGATGATCTCCGCCGGCCAATCGGGCGTGCTCGGCACATATGCGATCAACAAGGAGGCGGTCATCGTGGACGACATGATCGCAATCCGCTCTATCATGCACCTCGTGCTGACCTACGATCACCGTCTCGTGGACGGGCTGCTGGCAGGCAAATTCCTGGCGAGCGTGCGAGACAAGCTGGTTGCCTTTGACTTTTTCAAATGAAGCGGTCCCACGCGCTCAAACATTTGAGGGCGCATGGCTGCGACATGTTGCGCGAGGGCGGACGAGACAGCGTTGCCGCGGCATGAGGAGATTGCCCCGTTTACGTTTCGAGACATCTGCAAGATGTTAGAATTTCCGCCGCCCAAGTGCCGCTAACTAGCCAAATCAATGGGCTCAGTGTCAGCGTTTGGATTTTGCTTGAGAATAAGTTCTCGCCTGGCAAGGCTCAGTTCCCGAAGTGCATCCAGGGCCATCTCGCGGGCCTCATCGCGACTTCTGCCTTGAGATATGGCTCCCGGGACTTCAGGGATGGAAGAGGTCCACCAGCCGGTGTCCTCATCGTGCTCATAGACGATCGTAAGTTCGATAGCCATTAGTCTTTCGTATAGGATAGCGTCTTCTCGGCGCGCTCGTAGCCGCCCTCGACGGGCAGGAAGACGTGGCAGTGGTTCATCTCGCCGCCGTACACGTGTATCGTGATCGCCGGCGTGTCCTCCGTGTTGCAGATCGTGTGGTGGTCGAAGGGAGGTATAAGGGCCCCCGCCTCGCCCGGCCCCGCGTAGATCGTCGTCTCCTCGCGGAACTGGTACAGGGCGCTCCGGGAGGGGGTTGTGGGGTGGAGGTCCGGCCCTTCCGCCATATCGTAGGACACCACCTTGATCCGGCCCCGGTACACGCACTCGACGCACCACATATTGTCGTGGTCGTGCAGGGCTGTGCCCTGGCCCTTGTCCCAAACCATCACCAGCGCGGCATATCGCCCCAGAGGGTCCTTATGCAGCAGACGCCGCGCGTACGATTCCTTCGCGGGCTGCAGGAAGTATGGATCGATGAATTCCTCACCCGAATGGGTGACATGCTCAAGCGCCGCCTTCACGGCGTAGCAGCAGCCCTTCGTCTCCTGCTCTTCGACGGCTTTGTCGAGAAGCTGCACCAACTCGTCCAGTTTGGGTGATGTGATCATCGTCGAATCTCCTGACTGCATTGTAAGGCGAATCTGCTACTCGAATCCCTGTTCTTTACGCCAAGCCGGCACAAGGAACTTGCTCATGTAGTTGCGGATTGAGTCGGCGAAGATGACGACGATTCGCTCCCCGCCCTTGCACTCGCGAGCAATCTGCTCGGCGCCGACCATGACCGTTCCGCTTGAGCCGCCCACGAGCATCCCTTCTTCGCGGATGATTCGCAACGCCCAACGAAACGACTCCTTGTCGTTCGTCTTGATCCAGCGATCGACGACGCTCATGTCCAGCGTCTCGGGGATGAAGTCGTAGCCGATGCCTTCGACCAGGTACGGCGAACCGGGTTCGCCGCCGCCCAGGATCGAGCCCTCGGGGTCCACGCCGACGATCTGCACGTTGGGCAGGCGCTCCTTCAGCTTGCGGCCCACGCCGGTGATTACGCCGCCGGTGCCCGCGCCCGATATGAAATAGTCGACTCGGCCATCGCACTGCCGCAAAATCTCCTCCGCAGTCTCCTCGTAGTGGACGTCGGGATTGGCGGGGTTGGCGAATTGATCGAGGATCACCGCGCCGGGAATCTCCTTCTGCAACCTCTTCGCCACGCCGAAGTTGGATTCGGGCGAATCGTGACCGGCGGCGGTGGGCGTGCGAACGATTTCAGCGCCCAGAGCCTCCATCACAAGTTGCTTCTCAGCGCTCATCTTTTCGGGGAGCGTAATGATGAGACGGTAGCCCTTAATCGCCGCTGCGAGAGCGAGCCCAATGCCGGTGTTGCCGCTGGTCGGCTCGATGAGCGTATCGCCCGGTTTGATCTGGCCCGCCTTCTCGGCGTCCTCGATCATGCGGTAGCCGATACGGTCCTTGACGGACCCGCCTGGGTTGAGAAATTCGCACTTTGCGATGACCTCTACCGGGTACTCGCGCAGCAAATGGTTAAGTCGAACCATCGGCGTCTCGCCGATGGCCTCGAGGATGTTGGGGAGTATGCCAGAGCCCCCCTCCTCACCCGTTCGACTTCGCTCAGTGCGGTTCGTCTTTGAGGAGGGGGGTTGGGGGGTGGAGATTTCGCCTGCGCCCATGTACTGGGAATACCAGACGGGCGTCAGATGGGAATAGCCGTCGTTTGTTTCGTCACGCCAAAGACGAACGAGCTGTTGATCTGGCGAATGCCCCGGATGCGGCTGATTTTCTCGCGAATTAGCACTTCATACGACCGCATATCGCGTACCAGGATCTTCAGCAGGAAGTCGTAATCGCCCGAAACGTGATAGCACTCCATCACCTCGGGAACCTCGAGCACGGAGCGCCGGAACCGCTCGATCGCCATATCCTGATGCAGTGAAAGACTGACCTGCGCGAATGCGGTGATGCGCAGGCCCAGGCGGTCCGGATCAAGCAGCGCCGTGTAGCCGCGAATCAAGCCGGCCTTCTCAAGAGCGCGAACCCGCTGGAGGACGCTGGGTGGCGAGAGACCTACGGTCTTCGCGAGGTCTGCGTTTGTGATGCGGCCATCGGCCTGCAAGAGTTGCAGCAGCCGAACGTCAACTTCGTCCAGCACTTTCATCGCTTGCAGCTTAGCTCAATGCACAAGCCAAAAAGCCCAGGCAAATGCCCGGGCCTTGAGGTGCTTAATGGTTTCACGCGCTTGGCGTGATTAGGAGGTTAGAATCCGCCCCCACCGGTCGTCTTAACGGGACCGGTCGTGGCTGGCGCGGTTGGTGCGCCGATGCCGTTTTTCTTTTTCTTCGCTTCTTCCATCAGCTGCTTGAGCTTCGCTTGTTGTTCCGGCGTGAGGATCGCGTTCAGCTCTTCCATAAATTTCTTGCGATTCTCCATCATCGCCTTGCGATTGGGCTTCGCGCCGGGAGTTGCGGTGCCTTGAGCGGCCTTCGCCGCTTCCATCTGCTTCTTGACCAGCGCCTGCACCTTGGCCTGCTGATCGGGCGTGAGGTTAAGCTGCTTGAGCAGCTTCCTGCCGATCATGGCGTGCTGCCCAGCGTGCTTGCCCTGCCCGGCTCCGGGTGCTGTGCTCTGCACTCCGCCGCCGGTCGGCCCGGCAACTTGGCCGAACGCGCTGTTGGCGAAGAAGACCGTGAAGACGACGCCTGCGACGGTAGCTAAAAATTTGTTCATGCTTCTTTCCTTACTTCTTGTCGGTAATTGACAGCGAGTAAAACGCACGAACGAGACGGAAGTTCAGTAGTCTCCGAACGCGGTCGCCTGAGCTTTGCCGACCATCTCGGAGATCGCTTCGTCCTTGCTTGCCTGGAATTCAGCCGGCGTGCCTGTGAAGGTAAGCACCCCTTCTTCGAGGAAGGCGATACGATCAGCCACCCGAAATACCGAGCTGACATCGTGGCTGACCACCAGCGAGGTAATTCCCAGCTCCATGCGAAGCCTTACGATAAGCGAGTCGATCGTATACGTCGTGATCGGATCGAGGCCGGTGGTTGGCTCATCGTAGAGCATCACCTTCGGCTTGAGCGCGAGCGCGCGCGCCATCCCCAACCGCTTGCGCATCCCGCCGCTAAGCTCGCTTGGCATGAGATGGGCGGCTTCTTCGAGCCCTACCGTGGCGAGGCTCTCATCGAGGAGCGCCTTCTCCTGCTCCTTGGTCAGCTTGTGATGCCGCCGGACGCCGAACAGCACGTTGTCGGCGACATTTAGATAGTCGAACGGCGCGCCGGACTGAAACACCATGCCCATCCGGAGCCGCGCCTGCACGGGCTGCTTCTGCACGTCGATCCCGTCAACGAATATCTCGCCCTTGGTGGGCTTGATCAGTCCCGAGATGCAGCGCAGCAAAGTCGTCTTGCCGCCGCCGCTCGTGCCCATGATGGCGACGATCTCGCCCTCTTTGATTTCAAGATCGATGTCTCGAAGCACCGCGCGCTTGTCGAACTCCTTTCCGACATCGCGAACGACGATCATCCGGCCGCCCGCCGGATGTGCGAGGGGCTCGCTTGAAAGCGTTGGGTAAAGGCGCGGCTGAAATGCGACAAGCCGGTAAAGCCTACGGCAGTCGCCACCTGCGACACGGGCAGCTCTTGCTCGATCAGCATCTGCCTCGCCTTCTCAAGACGCAGCGCGACCACATACTTGTGGAACGGATAACCGGTTGCCTGCCGAAAGAGATAGCGAAAATGCGATGTGCTGAGCCCGAGTTGCGCGGCCACCATCGCATCGGTCAGGTCTTTGGCGAAATGCCTTTCGACGATCGCCAAGGCTCTGTCAACGAGCTTGTCGGTTGGCCCGTCGGTGTGGGTGAACAGCCCATCCGTAACCTGAAGCACGAGCTCGCGGATCGCGTCCTTGATCTCGTCACGGGTCGTCAGCCGGTCCAGTTCGCGCGCGGCGTGAAGCTGCAGGCGATGGATTTCACGCGATCCGCCGAGCTCTAAAACTCCAGCCGATACAACGGCTAAGAAGGTTAGCGCCTGCCCGCGGACTTCATCCAGGTCGTCGGCATCGTCGAGCGCCGAATCCAGCTGATCCACCGCGCGGGCGAATTTCAGGCGGTCTCCGATACGGATCGCGGCACCGAGATCGGCCAGGGACACGCCGCCGGACTTTCCCTTGAACGGGCAAGTTGCCCCTTGCTCGAATTCAAAGAGGACATCGAAAATGACAAAAGAAGCCGGGCTGCCGAGGTCCTTTACCTGGAGGTGCCGGGCCCGTCCGGTGATGTTCACGTCGAGCGTTAGGACATCTACCCTTGCCGTCTGTCCCTGGATTTGGCACGTTCCGATGGTCTCGAGGCTGCTGCCGTCACCGATCACCCGGCACACGGCGGTGCCGTCGAGCGCATCCCCATAGTGGCGGCCGTTGACGAGGTCCTGTCGAAACAGGATGTCTCGGTCTCCGAAGAGCTGCGCGGTCGCCCCGACGGTGCCGTAGGCTTCATCGGCCGCTCCCCCAAACAAGGAGAAAACGCCGACCAGATGGATCCGATCGAGACGGCCCTCGTGGTCCGGCACGCGAATGTCGGTGGAGAAGGGAAGGGAGCGCGCCGGATGCCCCCTCAGCGTGCCGCCGTTGCTCTGCCACGCATGTTGGCCGGTGACCGGGAGGTCACGAACAGGCGTCGCGGGATGCCAGACGATGCCGTCTCGTGGACGGCTCATCTCTCCGGCGACAAGTATCCGCTCGGATTTGCGCGACTTCATGTGCTCCAGAGTTCGTTTATTCCTGACGTATCAGCACGCTCTGATTACACCCGTCCGCTCAAATAGGCAACTATTTGAGGCTTACGGTGTAATGCGGAAGGTGTCCGAACAATGAATCGCGCAGTCCCTTGACGCGCGGGTTGATCAACTCGGCATCTTGCTGGAAGTAGATCGGCACCCACGGCGCGTCCTGCAGCACCATGTCCTCCGCTTGCGCGTAGAGCTGCGTCCGCGTCTGCTCACTCATCTCCGCATCGGCCTTCTCGCAAAGCGCGTCGACCTGCACGTTGTGATAGAAGATTTTGTTCTCGTTGCCGGTGCTGGTGAAGAAGAGGCTGATGAAGTTTTGCGGATCGAGGAAATCCGCCGCCCAGCGCATGTGGAAGAACGGATTTTTCTTTTCGTTGTTGCGCTTCAAGTAGGCGCCCCACTCCATCGGCTCCTGGCCGATGTTGACACCGAGATTCTCGTGGAGCTGGCCGGCGATGTTCTCGGCTACGAGTTGCACGTCGGGCCGGCCGTCGCGGAAGGCGATCTTGATCTCAGGAAAACCCTTGCCGCCGGGGAAGCCCGCTTCTGCCAAAAGCTGCTGAGCCTTCCTCACGTCGAATGGGTAGACCGCCGCTTTATCGCGGTGGCCGAGAACGCCGGGAGGAAGAATGCCATCGGCGCGGATGTTCTGCCCGCCCAGCACTTCCTTGACGATGTAGTCGCGATCGATCGCCATCGCGATCGCCTGGCGAACGCGCTTGTCGGCGAACTGAGGAATCATCTTCGGATTCATGCCCACGTAATAGATCGAAGGGCGGGGATAGAGCTTAAGCTGCTCCTTCAGCTCCGGATCTTCCTTCGCCGCCTTGACGTCTTGCCGCTCCATCGCGAGGATATCGATCTCGCCCCGCTTGTAGGCGTTGAACCGCGTCTGCGAGTCCTTCATCACCGGCCGCTCGATGCCATCAATCTTCGGAGCCCCTTCGTGATAATCCTTGAACGCCGACATTTTAAAGAGCTGGCCATCTTGGTACTCAGTGGCCTTGAACGGGCCGGTGCCGACCATCTGCTCGATGCCAGTCATCTTCTGGCCCGGCTTCACTGCTTCTTTGGCGACGACGAACGAGCAGGGATATGTGAGCTTGCCGAGGAAGTAGGGCCGAGGCTTGTCGATGGTGATCGAGATCGAATACGGGTTGATGACCTTGATTCCGCTCATCGACGCCGCCGCGCCGGAGTGGACTTCCTTGTAGCCGACGATGTCGTTCAGATAGTTGTCTGTCGTCTCCGAGACGAGCGTCTTGCTCGCCGCGCGATTGATGGAAAACGCGACGTCGTCGGCGGTCATCTCCCGCCCGTTGTGGAACTTAACGCCGTGCTTGAGCTCAAACACGTAGGTCCGGCCCCCGTCGGTTACATCCCACTTTGAAGCGAGATTGGGGACAGGTTGGTTGTTGGTCCCCCATGTAGTCAGCCCCTCGAACATGTTCTGAACGAGATCGATCGTGTCGCCATCCTGCACGAGGGCGGGATCGAACTCAGTGGGGATGGTCGGCAACGCGTAGCGAAGGACATTCGGCCGATCCTGCTGAGACTGTTGGGAGAAGTTGCCTTTGCCGCATCCGGCGGCGATGAAGGCGCAGGCGGCGATGAATACGAATCCGTTCCACTTCATGAGCGGGTTCATTGTACAGCTTGCTCAAATTTGGACGGGCAAGGGTCGTCGCAAAAAAGTGACCCAGAATTAGTTATTGCGCCCTGTGGCGCAAGAAATACACTGTATAATATTGCCATGAAAACCCGGTCGAGCAACCATTTTCGCGTATTAGCCGACACCGCTCTCTTTGGCACCGTTCGATGCAGCCAAGGAGACGTTGTCCGGCGCGAATTGCTCGGCCATAATGCGCTTCGGCTTGTTGAGCAAGGCATTGTAAAGCCCCTCGCGCCTCTATCGGAAACGCCGAAGAGCGGCCGGGTCTCAGTCCTATAAAAACTGGTCCGCGAGGGCCGCTCCGGAGACTGGCTGGGGCGGCTTTTTTGCGTCTGGGCTGAAATAATCATCAGAAAGCGCGGCGAGGGCTGGCAAGATTGCCTTATTGTCCGCATCCGGCGGAGTATAGATGCTGGTGCCAAGCTCCTTTGGAATATCCTTTATCGCAATGAGGCAGCGCATTGTTGCCACGTTCACCCTGATCTTTCTTGTCGCGCTTGCGGGCGCTCAGAGCATTCGGGTGGTGACGTGGAATCTCTCGGAATACACGGGCGGTCGGGTTTCCGACATCCAGAACATCGTGTTTGGCTCCGGTCCTGCGGGCACGATGAACCCAGATGTTCTTGCGATGCAGGAAATTCAAAGCCCCGCTGCGGCGACAGCCTTGCTGGGCGCTCTCAACGCGATTCAGCCGAACCAATGGGCAGTAACCTACGGGTCGCTCACTGGCACGTCCTCGACCAGCGACACGGCCGTGTTCTACCGGACCGCCAAAGTCACGCCAAATCAGGCTCCGTTCAAGGTGGCGCCGGCGGGTGGCACGAGTGGCCAACCGCGCGACACCTGGCGCTTTGATTTTCGTATCGTTGGCGACTCCGCAGATGAGGTTCTCGCCATTTACGACTGCCACATGAAGGCGGGCTCTACTTCTACCGACCAGGATCGGCGGCTCATCGAAGAGAATCGCATCCGGACCGATTCGAATGGCCTGCCGGCGAACTACCTCTTCTTGATCTGCGCGGATACGAACACCCAGTCTTCTACTCAGTTGGGCTATCAAGCCTTGGTCGGCCCGGGCTCCAACCTTCGCGGTCAATTCCAGGATCCGATTTCGCGCCCGGGAAACTGGAATTTAACCTCCTCATTTGCTTTCATCCACACGCAAGACCCTTCGGCAAACGGTGGAATGAATGATCGCCACGATCAGGTTCTCATATGTAATGCCTTGGTCGATGGCCTAGGCACGGAATACGTAGGCAAATTTGGCCAGCCTGCGAGACTCGATACTTGGAACGACCCCGACCATTCCTACCGCGCTTGGGGCAACGACGGAACCAGCTTCAACAAGAATTTGACGGTCACCGGAAATGCGATGGTCGGCTCCTCGATCGCTCAGTCGATCGTCACCGCTGAGACAACGAGCGGCGGGCACATCCCGGTCTTTCTTGACATCAAGTACATCCAGAATTCAACCGTCGCGGGCAGCGTCGCGCTGCAAAGCTACAGTTCGGTTGCGGGCACACCGGTGACCGTTCAGATTCGACCCGTCGGTTCGGTTAATCCCGTCGATACGCAGGTTGTGATGCTCGACGCCTTGGGCAACTTCAGCCTTGTCACCCATGTGCCGAGCGGCACTTACGATGTTGCGGTTAAGGGGTCGCACTGGCTGCGCAAGAAGATCGGCAATGTGGCGATTTCGCCCGCCGGTCTGTCCGGGCTGAGCTTTACCCTGGTCAACGGCGATGTCAATGGAGACAACGCGGTGACGCTGGGCGACTTCACGCAGCTTCGCAGTGCCTTCGGCAGCTCGCCGGGGGATGCAAACTGGAATCCGAACGCGGATCTAAACGGTAGCGGCTCCGTATCGCTCGCTGACTTTACGATCTTGCGCAGCAACTTCGGTATCTCGGGCGACGACTAGATCGGAAGCGACGCCTAGACGAGAATCGTCTCCCGCAACGCTGCCGTGAGCATGTGCATCAATACGGAATGCGCATCCTCGACGATTCCGTAGTCGGTGCTCGGGACGAGCACCGAGTGATCACATAATGCGAGGGCTTTACCGCCGCCGAATCCCAGGAAGCCCACTTTAAACACGTCAAGCTCCGTCGCTGCCTGGAGCGCGTTGACGATGTTGGGCGAATTGCCGCTGGCCGTAATGACAAGCAGGACATCATGCGGATTAGCCAGATTGCGAAGCTGCTGCGCAAAGACATCGTCATAAGATACATCGTTGCCCCAAGCGGTGATGAGAGGCGTGTTGTCGGTGAGGCCGATACAGCGAATGCGTTTGGCGATGCCCTCATGCTTCTTACCGAGCGTCGTCTTCTGAAAATCGCAGACCATATGCGATGCGGTCGCAGCCGACCCGCCATTGCCCGCTACGAATACCGTGCGGCCGTCAGTGAATGCTCGTTCGATGGCTTGGCGCGCGCCATCGATTTCGTCGGTGGGAATAGCTCGCAGCGCCGTGCCGAGCTGGTCGATGTACTCGCGGTAATTCATTGGTAACTTCGGTTTCCAGCCCTTTAAGCTGACTCCTCCACGAAAATGATCTTGCTTCCCTGAGGCTCGAACTGAAATGGGGTGGGAAGCAATTCAGGCAGCGATGCAACAACCTCGGCTTGCCGCTCGGGCGGTACGTAGAGCAACAGAAACCCTCCCCCGCCCGCTCCAAGAATCTTGCCGCCGACCGCGCCATGTGCGCGGGCAGTCTCATACCAATCGTTGATCTTGCCTGTCGATATTCCGCTCGCGAGCGCCTTCTTGAGCCGCCACCCTTCGTCTAGAATCTCACCGAAGTGATCGAGTCGGTTCTCCTGAAGGGTGATCCGCATGTCGTCCGCTTGCTGCTTCATCTTGGTTAGGATCACCCGGCTGGACTCCTCCGACTCCGTCTTTTGGCTTTGCTCTTTCAGGATGGTATCCGCAGATCGCGTTAAGCCCGTGTAGAGAAGGAGCAGGCGCTCGTTGAGCCTCTGCTTCGTCGCCGCCTCAAGAATGATAGGGTCGACAAACACCGAGCCATCGGGATTGAATTGAATATATTCGAGGCCCCCGTAGGCGGCCGCGTACTGATCCTGCTTGCCGATCGGCTTGCCGCAGAGATCGAGCTCGATCAAAGATGCCTCTCGGGCCAGTCTTTCCGGCCCCACGTGTTGCCCGTTATGGGCGTACAGGGCGTTTAGTAATCCGACCGTATAGGTGCTTGATGAGCCTAACCCAGTGCCGGTTGAAGGAATGTCCGAAATCGACGTGATCTCAACGCCAGACTTGATGCCGACTAGCTTCAGGGCCTCGCGAATCAGTTCATGCTTTAGCTCGTCAGCGCTATCGACGATTTCGGTGACCGAGTAGCTGGCTCGGACCTTGTTGTCAAACTTCCGATTGACGTTGATGTAGATGTATTTCGCGATTGCTGTGCTCACGACTGCCCCGATGGCACCCTTGTAATAGGCGGGCAAGTCCGAGCCGCCGCCGGCCAGGCTGATGCGAAGTGGAGTTCGGGAAATGATCATGCGCTGTAGCCGTTCGGATGAGCGCACCGCCATCGCCAGGCAGATTCGACCATGGAGTTAATATCGGCGAATTGTGGCTTCCAGCCAAGCATGGATTTGATTCTGCCGCTCGATGCCACCAGGATTGCCGGGTCGCCCATTCGCGGCTGATCGTTGATGATCGGAATATCATGGCCGGTGACGTCACGGACGGCGGCAATCACTTCGAGATTCGTATTTCCGATCCCGCTGCCGATATTGAAGGCCTCCGCGCCCAACGCACCCACTTTCTCCAATCCGAGCAGATGGGCCTGCGCGATGTCCGCGACATGCACGTAGTCGCGTACACACGTCCCGTCCGGCGTTGCGTAGTCGGTGCCAAACAGCTTGAAGTGGGGTCGCTGGCCGAGCGCCACCTCGAAAAGCAGCGGAATGATGTGGGTCTCGTGCCGGCGTGCCTCGCCATACCGCTCGCTAGCACCGCATGCGTTGAAGTAGCGAAAGGAGACGTGGTTTAGGCCGAATGAACGGCGATACCACGCGAGGATTCTCTCGAATTGCAGCTTCGACTCTCCATATGCATTAACGGGATCCTTCGGATGCTTCTCATCGATCGGAACGTACTCGGGCTCGCCAAAGACCGCCGCCGTCGAAGAGAAGATCAGATTCAGACATCCAGCCTCGCGCATGGCCTCCAACAGCACGACACCTCCGTGAACGTTGACTTCGAAGAACAACCCTGGATTGAGGATCGACTCGTCGATCAAGGCTTCTGCGGCCAGATGCACGACCGCGTCGGGCAAAAAGCTCAAGATTGTCTGCCGAACTGCGGCGGCGTCGCGAAGGTCACCCTCGACGAAGCGGGCACTGGGATCAACCGCCGCCGTATGGCCTTTGGCAAGGTTGTCGAAGGCAAGGACCTCGTGCCCTTCCTCGATCAGCCGTTCGGTTACGACGCTTCCAATGAATCCAGCCGCCCCGGTCACGAATACTTTCATTTGGCAAGATGATTTCTGTCACTTGGAAGGCTGGATTCGGTCTAACTCGGATCGATAGATTTCCAGCAAGCGGCCTATGTATCGTTCCTGCGAAATGTCGAGGCGGAGGTAGGATTGCTGAGTTAAGCGCCCCTGCTTCTTTGCAAATTCGATGTCGAGATATGGCCGCATCTTGTCGGCGAGGTCATTGACGTCTCCACCCTTGAAAATCTCGCCGATGCCGAGTTGCTCCACCTGTTCGACGGCGGCGGAATCGTCGCCAACGATGATCGGCACCCCGCAGCCCGCCGCCTCCATCGTCGTGAGGGGCTGTCCCTCATACCAAATGGACGGAAAGATAAGGGCGCGACTGCGACGTAGCCACCCTTCAACTTCTTCGCGGCCAAGCCAGCCTGTCACGATTGCGTCGGGATGCGCCTTGAGAACCTCGTTTTCAAGCATTCCAGTACCCACAAACACGATCGGCGCGCCGAGCTTATGCGCCGCTTTGGCTGCGGTAACCGGATCCTTGTGGGGCTCCAGCGACCCGATGAACAGGAACGGGCTGGTCGCGTCCATCGTTGCCGCATCGGCTCCGAAGTAATCGTAAGCGTTAGAAACGAGGGAGGTGCGAGCTCGCTCTGGCAGGTACTTGGAGAGAACTTTTCGATTGAGTTGAGAAATGAAGATGATGTGCGAGAGCCTCTGAGGGATCCTCGCAATCTTCGAATAGACCAGCTCTGCCATGTAGTACCAGAGTTTGTTGATGTAGTTGCTCTTATTGCAGAGCGTAATCAAGCACGCGGCGCTAAGGCCGGTTAGCGGACATATTTTGTTGCGGCGCGCATCGAAGAAGCCTCCGTAAGGGCAGCCGAGGGTATATTCGTGTGCCGTATATACCGTCGCGAATCCCATTTTCATCGCCGCGTGCGCAGCGCTCGTGGTCAAGCTTGAGCGGTATCCGTGGAAGTGCAGGATGGTATCGGTCCGGTCGCACCTGCCGAGGATGGACCGCATCGTATGGCCTGCGCGTCGGTACCATATCCCGTTCATCGCTCCTCGCAACTTGTTAGGGTCCCGCGCATGATGGAGAGCTTCAAGGTTCGTAACCTTGATCTGAGGCATGCTTTCGAGCTCCGGTCCTATCCCCGGCATCCCCGCGAAGAACTCGACATCGTAGCCACGTTTAGCAAGACCCTGCGCGGTCATGATCGCCATCTTCGACGCGCCACCGTCGATGCGCGCATAGTCGTTAACGATAATGACCTTCATTTGGAATTAGCATTCAAGGGAGCCGTGTGCTAGCCCCAAGCTATTATTGCACCGCTTGGCGTTGCGATAGGGGCCGCTACCAGCCGAGCTTCCGCTCGCCCCGTGCGTCCCATCGGGAGAGCACCATTTTTTGCCGCGTGTAGAACAGAACCCCTTCCATGCCCTGAACGTGCAGATCGCCGAAGAACGAATTGCCCCAACCGGAAAATGAGAAAAGCGCCATCGGCGCGGGAACACCCACATTGACCCCGACCATGCCGCATGGTATCTCGCGCACGAACTGCCGCGCGGAGGCACCACTGGAGGTAAAGATCGAAGCGCCGTTGCCGTACCCACTCTTGTGCGCCAGCGCGATCGCCTCATCCAAGCTCTTGGGGCGGTTCATCGCCAGCACAGGTCCGAAGACCTCTTCGTCGAAGATCGCCATGCCGGGGGTAACTCCGTCGAAGAGAGTCGGACCTACAAAGAACCCCTTGTCCGGGGTCTGCCCTCGCCCATCGTGGGCAAGCTCGGCACTCTCGTGCTTGGTCCGATCGATCCAGCCGCGCACGCGCTCCTGCGCATGGCCATCGATGAGCGGGCCCATGGCCGCGTGCTCGTTCTTGTTCGTGTCGTCCACGACCAAGTGATCCATCGCCTCGACAAGCTGATCCCTAAATTGTGTGCCCTCGCCGACCGAGAGCAATAGCGAGCCCGCCATGCAGCGCTGCCCGGCGCATCCAAACGCTGCGCCCATAACCGCTTTGAGCGTGCTGTCGGGCTCCGCGTCCGGCATCACCACGAGCACATTCTTCGCGCCGCCCGCCGACTGCACCCGCTTTCCGCTCGAGCATCAAAGGGTGTACACATGCTTGGCCACCGCCGTCGAACCGACGAAGGAAACCGCCGCAATGCCGGGATGCGTGCAGAGCGCGTCGACAACTTCACGCCCCCCTTGCACGATATTGAACACACCGTCGGGGAGACCCGCTTCCTGCAACAGCTCGCCGAGCCGCACCGCGCTGAGCGGCACCTTTTCGCTCGGTTTGAGGACAAACGTGTTGCCGCATGCAATTGCGAGGGGGAACATCCACATCGGGACCATGGCGGGAAAGTTGAACGGGGTGATACCTGCGCAGACGCCGATCGCCTCGCGAGTGCTGCTTCCGTCGATCCCATCCGATACCTGCGGAAGGCTCTCGCCTTTGAGCATGTGAGGAATGCCGCACGCGAACTCGACGATCTCGATGCCTCGCCGCACGTCGCCGTGCGCCTCGTCGCGGGTCTTGCCGTTTTCGAGTGTCACGAGCTCAGACAGTTCCTCGAAATGCTGCTCGAGGATGTGCCGGTAGTTGAACATGATCACGGAGCGAGCGTTGGGGCTCAATCGGCTCCAAGAAGCGAACGCCCTTTGCGCGGCTTCGACCGCTTCATCGACTTCGCGAATCCCGCCCATCGGCGTACGCGCGATGACCTCGCCTGTCGAAGGGTTGTAGACGGGCCACGTGTCTACCGCCTCGTTGGAGAGCCACTTGCCTCCGATAAGGTTGGGCACGAGGGGCGCGTTCTGTTGCTGCTTGGGTGTTTCGAGGTTGATCATGGTTTAAGCGTGGATTTCTCCAAAGGCGCTGTCGAGCGCCCCGATAAGTTCATCGATATGGTCTTTTTGGGCGGTAAGTGGGGGACCAAGCCTGAGAACGTTGCCGTAGAGACCGCCCTTGCCGATCAGGACGCCCTTGGCTTTCGTTTTCTCGAACACGTCGAGAACAGCCTGTGGCGCGGGCTCCTTGGTCTTTCGATCCTTGACGAGTTCTACGCCCTGCATCAGCCCCATGCCGCGCACGTCGCCGATAACCGGATACTTGTCCTTCAGCCCTTCGAGCTTCATCCGGAAGTAATCGCCGACCATCTTGGCGCTGTCGCGCAGACTCTTGTCCTCGATCTCCTTGATAACCGCCAGCGCCGCCGCCGTGGAGACCGGATTGCCGCCGAAGGTGCAGAACGTGATACCGGGGAAGGCATCTGCCACTTCGCTCGTCGCGGTGGTGATCCCGATGGCGGCACCGTTGCCCATGCCCTTGGCCGAGGTGAGAATGTCAGGCTCAACGTCCCAATGCTCGATTCCAAACCACTTCGAGCCGGTGCGTCCCCACCCCGTCTGTACCTCATCGGCGATAAACAAACCGCCGTGTTTGCGCGCGATTTCGACCGCGCGCTCGAAGTAGCCAGGCGGCGGGACGATGAACCCACCCACGCCCAGAATCGGCTCGGCCATGAAGGCCGCGATCTCGCCGGTCGTCGTCGTGTTGATCAGCTCCTCGATATCCTCTGCGCATTGCAGGCCGCAGCTGTCGGGAGTCGCGTTGAATGGGCAGCGATAGCAGTACGGCGCGTGCGCGTGGACGAACCCAGCCACCTGAGCGGGAAGGGGTCGCCAGGGCGCTTGCCCAGAAGCCGAAAGCGCGGTGGCGGATCGGCCGCTATACGAGTGCCGCAGCACCACTATTTCATGCCGCCGCGTGAATGCCTTGGCGGCCAGCACGGCCGTATCGTCAGCCTCGGTGCCGCTGTTGGTGAAAAACGTCTTCTTCAGCTTGCCAGGCGTGATTTCAGCGAGCTTCTCGGCGAGATCGGACTGGTTTTTGTTGCCGTAGAGCGGCGAGATGTGTTGGATGCGCTGCAGCTGGTCAACTTGCGCCTTGATCACGGCGGGGTTCGAATGCCCCACGCTGACGGTCAGAACGCCGCCGAAACAGTCGAGATACCGGTTGTCCTTTTCATCCCAAACGTACATGCCTTCGCCGCGCACGAGAGCGATCGGCTCTTTGTAGTAGGTTGTAATGGCGGGGAACAGGAATTCCTTGTGCTTGCTGAAGGTGTCGGACACTTCCATAGCGTACACGGAAAATGGTCGCGCAGGATCCTGGTGCAATCGGGTGAAAGCGTGTTAAGCTATCACATTCGGCGAAGCCATCCGAGATCGCCAAGAAGAGTAGCGCAGATGCCTGAGCAGTGCAGCAGCGGTCCGATCCAGAGCCTTCCCGTGCTTGTGCCGATTGCGGCGGTTGGATCACCGCCGGACCCGCTAGCGGAGGCCTTCCCGCCGCTGACCCAGCAAGAGGCGTTGGTCGAATCCAATCGGTGCCTCTACTGCTACGATGCGCCCTGCACCCACGCTTGCCCGACCCACATCGACATCCCGCGATTCATCAAGAAGATAGCCACCGGCAATCTCATCGGCTCGGCGCGGACGATCCTGGATTCGAATCTATTGGGAGCAACCTGCGCGCGGGTCTGCCCGGTGCAGGAGCTTTGCGAGGGCGCTTGCGTGCTTGGGGCCGAGCATCGGCCGATCACGATCGGCCGCCTCCAGCGCCACGCGATGGACTACATCGCCGAGAACCACATCGATGCCCTTTCGCCGCTGCCCGCAACCGGCAAGTCGATTGCCGTCGTCGGCGCGGGGCCGGCCGGGCTCTCCTGCGCGGGCGAACTAGCGCGACGGGGCCACAAAGTAACCCTATTTGAAAAACGAGACCTGCCGGGCGGGCTCTCCACCTACGGCATCATCGCCATCCGCGAGCCAGTTGAGGTCGCGGTCGCCGAAGTCGAAATGATCAGGCGTCTCGGAGTGGAAATCAAGACCGGGGTCGAGTTCTGCAGGGACGTCCATCTGCAAGAGCTGCAGGCCGACTTTGACGCGGTGTTCTTGGGAGTCGGGCTTGGCTGCACGCCTTCGATGGGTATTCCCGGCGACGAGATAATCCTTGATGGGCTCGAATACATCGAGCACAGCAAGATCAGCCGCCACGCGCTGCATATTGGGCGGCACGTGGTGGTCATCGGAGCGGGCAATACCGCGATCGACTGCGCGACCATCGCGAAGCGGCTCGGTGCTGAGCGGGTGACGGTGATCTACCGCCGCACCGAGGCCGAGATGACCGCCTACCCGCACGAATACGAGTTCATCAAGAACGAGGGCGTGGAGTTCAGATTCCTCACTCAGCCGGTCGCAGTCTTCAGCGAGTCGGACAAGGTCAAGGGGCTGGAGTGCGTGCGGATGGCGCTCGGGGAAATCGACGCATCAGGACGGCCTTCATCGAAGCCGATGCCGAACTCCGAGTTCATCATCGAGACCGACCAGATCGTTAGGGCGATCGGCCAGGAGCGCCCGACCCTCGCTGCTCAGCTAAAGCTAGAGTCGGGAAAGGGCCTGCTCAAGGTGAACGAGGATCTCGAAACCA
>JBBREM010000036.1:0-23469 GCA_038202925.1 Fimbriimonadales bacterium
AACCAGGCGCTCAAAGAGCTTGCCACCAAGCGCAGCGCAGCCTTCGTCGATCTGCAAGAGCCGTTTCGAAAGCTGACCGCGGATCATCGCAAAACCGGGGCCGAGGACCTTCTCCTCACTACCGATGGCGTACACATGAACGATCAGGGCTACAAGGTGATGGCGCAGACGATTCTCGCCGCCCTCGGCGTCCACGATTAGCCGGTAAACTCACCGAACCCAAGCCCGCCAACGCCGCCGGGTTATGTAAGACAGGCAATACCAGCCGGTCTGATGGGCAGGATGCCCATCCTACTTAGGAACATTTATGAGCAACAAGCGCGTTTATCTCTTCCGCGACGGCAATGCCTCTATGCGCGATCTCCTCGGCGGCAAGGGTGCCAACCTCGCCGAGATGTCCAACATCGGCCTCCCGGTTCCCCCTGGGTTCACGATCACCACCGAAGTCTGCAACGAGTATTACCGCGAAGGCAAGAAACTGCCCGCTGGCTTGATGGACGAGATCAAGACGGCGATCGCCGACGTGGAGAAGCAGATGGGGCGCTCATTCGGCGGGAGCCCCATCCCACAAAGTGGTTCGTCTTTGAGGGAGGGGGTTGGGGGTGGGAGATCAGCGGCGAAGCCGCTTCTCGTTTCCGTCCGATCCGGGGCTAAGTTCTCAATGCCCGGCATGATGGACACGGTCCTGAATTTGGGACTAAACCCTGAAACCATCAACGCTCTAATTGACGAGACCGGCAACGCGCGCTTCGTCTACGATTCCTACCGCCGCTTCATCATGATGTTCAGCGATGTCGCGTTCGGCCTGAGTAAGCACAAATTCGACGAAGAAATTTTCAAGCAATACAAGGATAAGGTTGGCGCAAAGGACGACCTCGATCTCACCGCCGAACACCTCAAGCAGATTTCCGAGCTATTCCTCGCCCACGTCCGCAAGAACGCGGGACGCGAGTTCCCGAGCGACCCGTACGAGCAGCTTGCCCTTGCGATCGAAGCCGTCTTCAATAGTTGGAACACCGACCGGGCCATCTTCTACCGACGCACCGAGAATATCCCCGACGAGATCGGAACCGCCGTCAATATCCAGTCGATGGTCTACGGGAACGCCGGCGAAGACTGCGGTACCGGCGTCGCCTTCACCCGCGACCCCAGCATCGGCACTAACGAGGTATTCGGCGAGTACCTGATGAACGCGCAGGGCGAGGATGTGGTGGCTGGCGTGCGCACGCCGGTGCCGATCAGTGAGCTGCAGAAGCAGAACCCCGATATCTACCGCCAGTTCATAGAGATGTCCGGCAAGCTCGAGCAGCACTACAAGGACATGCAGGACCTGGAGTTCACGATCGAGCACAACAAGCTGTTCATGCTCCAGTGCCGCTCCGGCAAGCGCACTGGCCCCGCCGCCGTGCGGATCGCGGTGGAGATGGTTCAAGAAGGCCTAATCGACAAGGAGACGGCGATCCAACGCGTCACTGGCTCCCATCTCGACCAGCTTCTCCACCCCCGTATCGACCCGGCTTCGATTCCTGGGGCGACATTATTAGCCACTGGTTTAGCCGCATCGCCGGGGGCGGCTGTCGGCATTGCAGTTTTTGAGGCCGACACCGCCGCCGAGCGCGGAGTCCACGGAGGCATGGGCGAGAAGGTTATCCTCGTCCGCGACGAGACTAACCCTGACGACGTGCACGGCATGATGGCCGCGCAAGGCGTCCTTACCGCCCGCGGGGGCAAGACCTCTCACGCCGCCGTCGTGGCCCGAGGCTTCGGTATTCCCTGCGTCGCCGGTGCCGAGCAGCTCGATGTGGACGCTCACACCAAGCACTTCAAGGTTGGAAGCCACATCGTCAAAGAAGGCGACATCATCACGATGGACGGGTCGACCGGCAACGTCTATCTCGGCGAGTTGAAGCTCATCGCGGCCGAGGTCAGCGGCTCGTTCGGCACGCTCATGGAGTGGGCGGATGCGTTTCGCAAGCTCGGCATCCGCGCCAACGCCGATAACCCCCGCGACTCCAAGCAGGCCCTGGATTTCGGAGCGGAGGGCATCGGCCTATGCCGGACAGAGCACATGTTCTTCGAGGGCGACCGTCTGCCCCTCGTGCAGGAGATGATCCTGACCAAGGACGAAAGCGTCCGCCAGGAGATGCTGGACAAGCTGCAGGTCGTCCAGCAGAGCGACTTCGAAGGCATCTTCGAAGTCATGGAGGGCAAGCCGGTCACCATCCGCCTGATCGATCCGCCGCTCCACGAGTTCCTGCCCAACTTTGAGACGCTGGTCCGCGAAGTGGCCACCCTCGAAGCCCAGATCGGAATGCAAGCTCCTGGCGACAAGCATTTGAAGTCAACCCAGCTCGAAGAGAAGCTCAAGCTCCTCGCCGAGGTTGAGAGCATGAAGGAAGCTAACCCGATGCTCGGCCTGCGCGGCGTTCGGCTCTCGATTATTTTCCCTGGGCTTGTCATCATGCAGACCCGCGCGATTCTTCAGGCCGCCGCGAAGCTGATCAAGCAGGGCAAGCGCGTCTATCCGGAGATCATGATCCCGCTCGTCAGCACCGTCAACGAGTTGAAAGTCGTGCAGGGCCAACTCGAGGGCGAGGCCAAGAAGATCGTGCAGGAGCAGGGCATCGACATTCCCTACACTTTCGGCACGATGATCGAGATCCCCCGCGCCGCGCTCACCGCCGGCGAGATCGCCGAGTACGCGCAGTTCTTCTCCTTCGGCACCAACGACCTCACGCAAACCACCTTCGGCTACTCGCGAGACGACGCCGAAGGCAAGTTCCTGCAGCGGTACGTCGAGCAAAAGATTCTCCTCACCAACCCCTTCGAGACTATCGACCAAGCCGGTGTTGGCCGCTTGATGCGGATGGCTGTGGAAGAGGGACGCAAATCGCGCGAGGGCCTGAAGTGCGGCATCTGCGGCGAGCACGGCGGGGACCCCGAGTCGATCTATTTCTGCCACGATCTCGGCCTCGACTACGTGAGCTGCTCGCCATTCCGAGTCCCCATCGCTCGTCTGGCTGCGGCTCAGGCGGCGATTCGGGGTCGGGTGAAGGTCACGGCGGACAAGTAGATTAGGAGTGCGCGGATTTATCCGCGCTATCGCCTGCGCGATTTATCGCGCTGCGGCGGAGTCTGCCCGTAATTTAACGACGCCGCTTCGACACCATGCTCAGGGCAGCGCGTTTGGTGCTGCCTTTCATCGAGGCTAGCGCCTCTTGCCGAGATAGGATTTCCGAGCACGTCACAAACCGGTAGCCCTTCTTCCGAAGCTCCTGCACCAGCGCGGGAAGAATCTCAAGCGTCTGCGGGATGCCGTCGTGCAAGAGCAAGATGCCGCCGTTCTTCATTTGTCGGTCGATCCGATCCACGAGCACCCTCGGATCGGGCCGGGCGAAGTCGCCCGGGTCGTCGGTCCACAGCACGGTGTACATGCCCTGGTCGGTTGCCGCTTTAACAACATCCGCATCAAACCGCCCGCCCGGAGGGCGGCAGAACTTGGGATGCTGGCCCGTCGCCCGGAAGATCGCGTTGCTGCAAAGCTGATACTCGGTGGCGATCTGCGACTCGGTCAGGATCTCTAAATTGGGGTGATCGTAGGTGTGGTTCGCCACCTCGTGGCCAAGGAGAGCCTCCAGCCGCACTATCTCCGGCGCTTTGTCCACCATCTTCCCGACTACGAAGAAAGTCGCCTTCACACCAAGCTGTTCGAGCAGGCGCAACAGCTTTTCGGTTTTGCCGGGGTGGGGACCATCGTCGAAGGTCAGCGCGATTGTCTTGGGCTCGGGCGAGGTGGTGATGAGCTTGAGCGGCTCCTTGTCCAGCCGCAGCTCAGCTAATTCGTGTCGCAAGTTCACGCCCGCCAGGTGGGCAATTTTGGCTCCTTGGGCGACCTGGCTGCCAAATTGAAGCGCGAGGGCAAGGGCGATCGATGTCATAGCTGCAAGGGACAAGACAAAGGATGGCTTGCAGAGTTACATGTTATGGGCCAAATGCGCCGCTGATTGCGCCGAATTTAGCAACTCTAACGGGTCCAGCCTTTATCCTTCGCCTCATAGGCCGGATAATCGATGCGCTCGTATAGCTCGTCCCGAGTCCGCATGATATCCATGATCCCCGCCTGAGTCCCCGTGCGAAGGAGTTCCGCGTAGCAGTTATCGAGCGCCTTCAGCATCACCCGAAAGCCCGTCATCGGGAAGATCACCATCTCGTAGCCAAGCTGCGAGAATTTCGCCGCTGGGATGAGCGGCGTCTTGCCAAACTCCGTCATATTCGCCATTAGCGGGACGCTTACCGCCGCCCGGAACGCGGCGAATTCGGCTTCGCTGGTCAGGCCTTCGGGAAAGATCGCATCCGCGCCGGCGTCTACATAGCGCTGCGCCCGCGAGATCGCACTGTCCAAACCCTCCACCCCCCGCGCATCGGTGCGGGCGACGATCATGAAGGAGGAATCGCGCTTAGAATCGACCGCCGCGCGGATCTTCTGCGCCATAGCCTCCGGCTCGATCACCGTCTTCCCATCGAGGTGACCGCATCGCTTGGGGCTCACTTGGTCCTCAAGGTGAATCCCCGCCAGCCCCGCCCGCTCCATCTCGATCACCGTGCGCATCACGTTGAGCGATTCGCCGAAGCCGGTGTCGGCATCCGAGATCACCGGTACCGGGACTACCTGGGTCACGCATGTGGCCACTTGGGCGAACTCGGTCTGGGTCGTCAAGGCGACGTCGGGAACGCCGAGGTTCGCGTTGGTGATGCCGGCTCCGCTCAGATACAGGGCCTGCGCCCCCGCCTTGTGGGCTGAGATCGCGCTGATGGCGTTGAACACGCCTGGCATGATCACGATGCCCTGCTTCATCAGCTCGCGCAGGCGCTCGCCGGGGGAGCTTGGGGGAGGCTGGAGCATGGACCGAGCGTACCTGCACGCGCAAAAAAGCCGCCTCAACCTTCCGGTCGGGGCGGCCCTCTGAGAACCTACTCCTTTGCGGCAGCTTCGGCAACCGGAGCTTCGGCGACGGGCGCCTCCACTACAGGTGCCTCTACCACAGGCGCTTTGACTATGGGTGCTTCGACTACCGGTGCCTCGGCGGCCGGAGCGGCATCAGCCGCCGGGGCGGCCTCTCGCGGCTCACGATCCTGACGTGGGCCCTCGTAGCGGCCACCGCCGTCGCGCGGTCCTCGGTCGAAACTGCGCTCGCGTCGCGGCGCGTACTCGCGCCGATCGGTGCCCATCTCGGTCACTACGAACGGCAGAAGAGCCATCTCACGCGCCTTGCGGATCGCGCTGGCGATCATGCGCTGCTGCTTCGCGGTGTTGCCGCTCTGCCGACTCGGGAGGATCTTCCCACGATCGTTGAGGAAGCGGCGGAGAATGTTGATCTCCTTGTAGTCGACGGTGTCGATCTTGTTGATGGTCAGGTAGCTGACCTTACGGCGGCGCTTGCTCTTAAAGCGAGGCCCGCCCTCACCCATGGAATCTTTGTCCATGCGCGGGGCACCGCGATCTCCGCGGTCTCCGTTATCTGCCTGCTGCGGCCTGGTGGATTCGTCACTCATGCTCGTATCGGTCCAAATTGGCGTGAGGGGAAAGGATACCTCACGCGGGAATGATGGAGGTGAAAGGGGGTGATGGAGATGATGGGCTGAGCGGATGATGGGCTGATGTCTGATCTCTGATCTCTGATCTCTGATTGCAAATCGTCAATCGTAAATCGTAAATAAAAAAAGGGGCCGGCTGGCGAAGCCGACCCGATGGGCTGGAGGTGTGGAGGAGATTCTGGCGATTCCTCTCACTTGGTGGTGTTTCGGAGTGTCAGTCGCTTGGAGTGCCTGACAACCCCCTCATTCCCCACCCCATCGCAGCCCAATGACGGCGTTCCTACCAGGCAGCCGATAAACCGGATGCTTTGCTTGGCAGCAACCCTACCAGTAGCCGTAGGATGGGCATCCTGCCCATCTGCGCCACAATCACACCTCGCTCGCAAGCGATACCGCCGACTAGACCAAGCCGAGATTGCAAGTACAATCCAAGCGTGGCCCGCCGCGAAGTGGAAGAGTGGTTTTGGCAGGTTGGTACCGACCTGCAGCGGCTCAGCGAGGAGATGCACGGCATCCGCCCGGTGATGACCGCCGGCAAGATGTGGGAACCGCGCATCGATGTCCTCGAGGATGACAACCGCCTTATCATCAAGGCCGAGATCGCTGGCGTGCGCGGCGAGGATATCCAGCTCGTCTACCTCCCGGAGCGGCACTCACTGCTGATACGGGGCATTCGGCGCGAAGACGGCTACGAGGGCGAACCCAAGTTTCACCAGCTCGAGATTTTCTACGGACCCTTCGAACGCGAGATCGGGCTGCCCGAATGCACCGTGGACGCCGACAATATCCGCGCCCATTACCGCATGGGCTTCCTCCTGGTCGTCGTGCCTAAATCGAGCCGAACAACGATCACAACGACCACCATCACGGTCCGAAAAAGATAAACATTAATGGCTGAAGTAAAGCTGCCGATAGAAGAAGACATTCTGGAAGATGATGGCGTCGAGGCGCTGATACAGGATGGAGCCGAAGAAGAGCATCGACCCGATGTGCCGGGCGAGCTGAACATCATGCCGCTTCGCGATAGCGTGATCTATCCGATGCTGATCGCCCCGCTCAGCGTCTCGCGTGAGTCCGGTGTGCAGCTGATCGACGAATCGATCGTCGGCAACAATCGCGTGATTGGCGTCGTCGCCCAACGTAACGCCTTTAACGAGCAACCCGGATTCGACGATGTGTACGAGTACGGTTGCGCAGTCATTATCCGCACGCTCGTCAAGATGCCCGACGCCGTCCGGCTGATCGTGCAGGGCATCCAGCGCTTCCGCATCGTCGAGCGCATCCATGAAGAGCCTTATTTGCGCGCCCGAATTGAGGTCATCGAGGAGCCCGAGGTTCCGGAGGACAAACAGGAAGAGTTCGAAGCCCTTCGGCGCTCCGTCGCCGCGCTATTCGAGCAGGCGATTCGTCTCTCACCGCAGCTTCCCGACGAATTGAAGACCCTCACCCAGGCGGTGCAGGAAACCAACGTGATGTGCGACCTCGTCGCAGCGCACATGACGCTCAGCGTCGAGGACAAGCAGACGATCCTCGAAACCATCGAACTCGGCGATCGCCTCCACAAACTGCTAGAAATGCTCAGCCGCGAGGTGCGCGTGCTCGAGCTCACCAGCAAGGTGCAGAGCGAAGTCAACACCGAGCTAAGCAAGTCGCAGCGCGATTACTACCTGCGTGAGCAGCTCAAGGCAATCCAGCGCGAACTGGGCGAAGCCGACGACCGCGGCGAGGAACTCGATGAGCTGCGCCTCAAAATCGACGAGGCCGAGATACCCGCAGACCCGCTGAAGGAAGTCAACCGCGAATTCGACCGGCTTCGCCGGATGTCTCCCGGCGCGCCCGAGTACACCGTCGCCCGTACCTACATTGACTGGATGGTCGCGCTCCCCTGGAATAAGTCGACCGAGGACAATCTCGACCTCAAAGCGGTCATGAACGTGCTCAACACCGATCATGCGGGTCTCGAGAAGATCAAAGAGCGCATCGTCGAATTCCTCGCCGTGCGCAAGGTGAAAAAGGACGGCCGCGTGCGCCAGCCGATTCTCTGCTTCGCCGGCCCTCCCGGGGTGGGCAAGACCTCGTTAGGCCGCTCAATCGCTCACGCGATGGGTCGGAAGTTCATCCGAGTTTCGCTTGGCGGGATGCGAGACGAAGCCGAAATCCGGGGCCACCGCCGCACGTACATCGGCGCCCTCCCGGGTCAGGTGATCCAGAATCTGAGGCGCGCGGAGACGAACAACCCGGTGATGATGCTCGACGAGATTGACAAGCTCGGCAGCGACTTCCGGGGCGATCCTTCCTCGGCTCTGCTCGAAGTCCTCGATCCCGAGCAGAACTCCACCTTCCGCGACCATTACATCGACAGCGCCTTCGATCTCTCGAAAGTCTTCTTCATCACTACCGCCAACCGACTCGACACCATCCCCCCGCCCCTGCGCGACCGCATGGAGATCATCGAGCTGGGTGGCTACACCGAGGAAGAAAAGCTGCAGATCGCGGTTCAGCACTTGGTACCCAAACAGATCGAGGAACACGGCCTGACGCCGGCTCAAATCGTCTTTGAGCGCGATGCGATCAAGAAACTCATCAGGTTCTACACCCGCGAGGCCGGTGTGCGCAACCTTGAGCGAGAAATTGGATCGGTCGTGCGGAAGGCGACGAAGCTGTTCGCCGACGGCCGCCGCGCCAAGGTGACGGTCAACCCGAAGTACATCGAAACTGCTCTCGGCTCGCCGAGATTCACGCACGAAGAAGTCTTGGAGCGCGAACTCACCCCCGGAACCGCGATTGGGCTGGCCTGGACTCCCGTCGGCGGCGACGTGCTGTTCGTCGAGACCGCCCAGATGCCGGGCAACAAGGGTCTCATCGTGACGGGGCAGCTTGGCGACGTGATGAAGGAGTCGGTGACGGCGGCCCTCAGCTACGTCCGGTCCCATTCGGTCGAGCTCAAAATTCCGTCTGATTTCTACGATAAGTCTGAGATCCACGTCCACGTCCCCGCCGGCGCTACCCCGAAAGATGGGCCGAGCGCGGGAATCACGATGATGACCGCCATCACCTCGCTGCTCACCAAGCGCCGCATCAAGCCGCGCCTGGCGATGACCGGCGAGATGACGCTCAGTGGCCAGGTGCTCCCCGTCGGCGGCATCAAGGAGAAGGTTCTCGCCGCCCACCGCGCCGGAGTCGAAACCCTCATCCTGCCCGACGAGAACGAGAAGGACTATCTCGAAGACGTCCCCAAGGAAATCCGCGACAAGCTGAAAACCTACTTCGTCAAGCGCGCCGATCAAGTGCTCAAGATCGCGCTAGAGAAGAACGGCAAACCGCGCTCCGGCACTTGAAGATCGCCTTCACGGCGCTTTGGACCAAGCGCTCCAGACTCGGCTGCGATCGTATAGGTTCTGAGCAGCCGCATTTTGCCATCTCTTGCCTCGCCCAAAGCTCCATCGTGTGTTCTGCTTTGAACGCACGGAGAAAGACGGTCCTGGGCGAATACGGCACTTGATTGACCTCGCAAATGGTCCTTAACGGCCTACGATCTGGCGCTGGCTCTCGGTCTTGAGCTTGAGTTCTGATTGGGGCAGGCTGCGCGAAATGTCGATATGAGGCAATCGAAAAAGGAGATCGCAACCAGAACAACGAAAACAGCCTTCACCAGATCCCTCATCACCAACTTCGTAAACGTCTCAGCCCGACGCAAAGTGTCCGGCTGCGGGGAGATCGTAATGATGGGTTAGGTTGCATCTCTCGGCGTTCTTTGCGCCTTGCGTGAAAACGTCTGTAAGCGAGACCCGTTGACAAATCGCAGCACGGCACCCCTACGGAGTGCGGCGCGCAAAAATGGAAACCGTCCGGTCAAAGATGAAAATCGATCGGAACACCGCATGAAACCCGTGAATCTACAGGCTAAAACGAACTTGATAACTCACGCCACAATTTGGCCCATCTCGCAATTGAATCCCCATTTTATTGCGCTCTGCGTCACAAGAAAAGCGAACATTATCGAACCTCTATAGGTCGCTCATTGTGACTATTTCGATAGCGGAGGTTTCAACAAAAGTGGAGAGAAAGGAAGATTCTCCTTCCCGGCCAGGAAGGAATTTGTTGTTTGTGCTTCTGGTGCTGCCGATAGCGTTGGCAGCCTTGGTCGCACCTTTGGTCGCCGGAGCGGCCGATCCCCCGACGGGAACGATGTCTGTGGCGAGCGCGCCGCTGAGCTTCGTCGGCACGGCCGCTGGGACGGGTTCGGCTGGAGGCGAAGTCTCCTGCGTCGAAGGGGTCAACTGCGACACGTTCGCCCTGACCGTCGCCCCCGGAGTTTGGACCGGCAAGAGTATCCGCGTGGACATCGGCTGGACCATCCCCGCCGATGACTACGATTTGTACATTCACAAGGATTCCAACGCGGGTCCAATCGTTAGCCAATCCGGCAGCGGTGCGCCGTCAACCGGTGAATCTGGCGTTATCAATCCCTCCAAGGACGGAGTCGGCGTCTACACGATTCACGTCGTTTACTTCACAACCGTTCCGGCCGACCAATATCGCGGGACCGCAACTGTCGTCAACTCCCCGAGCGCGATTTATTTGAAGGGAGGCTTCAGGTGGAGCCCTGCGCGCACGGTATCCGCCCCAAACACGGTGCGCGACGGCGAGCCCAGCAGCCGCTGCGACCGGCAAGGCAACTATTATGTGGCCGGCATTCGCGGCGTCCCTGCGGGCGTCGACTTGTGGTATTTCAATCTCAACCCGAGCAGCACCCTCTATGACCCGTACATGCGAAACGGCTTGTACCGAGGCCAGCCGGACTCCTTCACGGGAGACGAGTCGACGGAGCTTGGTGCTGATGGCGGCGGCGATGTGGACATTGCGGTGGGCTTCAACACCACGGGTGTGCCGATCCTTGCGTTCACGAGCCTCGCGGTAGCCAATATCTCGTCTGCCATTTCTACCGATCGCGGAGTCACCTGGACGCGAAATCATACTGGCAATATCTCGGGGGGAGCGCCCGTCGATGATCGACAATGGCTTGAGTTTTATGGTGCAAACACGGTCTATCTGATCTACCGGACCTTCCAACCGGCGGTTACGCAGATCCAGCGATCTACCGATGGTGGGCTCAACTACGGCATCGCCCGCACTGCCGGCCAAATCGGCCAGGTGGGATGTGTCGACGTTGATCAGCGCGATGGCACGGTCTACCTCGCGGGCAGCGATGGCAAGGTGGCTGTGGGCGTGTCCGATCCGTTTACCGGCGAACCGACGACTTACAACGTTTACCAAGTGGTGCCCGGCGGCAACGCCAACCTGTTTCTCGTGGTTAAGGTCGCCAATGACGGCACTGCTTACCTGTGCTATTCAGATGGCCACGACGTTCAACTGACGTACAGCAAGGACAAGGGCGTCACCTGGAGCCCGAGTGTCCGCGTAAGCGATGGCCCTGAGACACTCACCAGCTATGCCCCCTGGATCGAGACCGGTCCCGCACCGGGCAGCGTGGGCATCGCTTGGTACGGCACGTCGAGTGCGGTCAACGATAATAACGCCGACTGGAATGTGTTCTTCGCTCAGAGCATGAACGCAAACACGCAGACGCCAACGTTCTCGCAGGACAGGGTCACACCCTACGTGATTCATGGAAGCAATTTCTCGCTTCACGGTCTCGACCCGACTAGCGGAAATAACAATCGCAATCTGATCGACTATTTCCAAATCGCCTTCGACCCGCTCGGGGCTGCGATTATCGGATATGCGGATGATCACAACGATTCGGATGGTGCCACCTATGTGACGCGGCAGATCGGCGGGCGCACCGTCAACGGACCCAAGCTCAATGAACGGCCGAGAGAAGGCTCTGCGCTTCCACGGGCCAAGAAGAAGTCGAGGCTCGACCCGCAAGTCATTGACTACGGGCGAGACGTTTCGCAAGGCGCGTTAGGCGTCTTGCCAGTCGATGATCCGGTCGATATCCTGTCGATCTATTACTTCTCGACGGATGATTCCTTGGCGGGCAAATGCATCAACGCGACCTTCACGGTATCTTCGATGACTCCAGTGAATCCGCCCAGGTCGACGTGGCGGGCCACCTTCGCGGCCAACGCGCCAAATGCATTGGTCGATCCAACCGGCACCTTCTCATACGGCCTGATCGATAGAGCCGATCAGTTCTTTGTCCGCGCTACGACCGATGCGACAGGAGCGGTCACGACGACCTGGGGCACGGTTGTGCGCAACTCCGATGGCACCTCCACCTATACAAGTCGCGGTGCCGCCGACGGAGCTTCCATCGATCTGGCCAAGAAGACCATCACGATGAAGGTCGCGATCAGCAAGTTGGCACCATTCTGCACCCACGGCCCCGTCCCCATCCGAGGATCGGTCATCTGTGGATTGCGCGGATTCGCAGCGGATAGCACCTCGGGAGCTGCCAAGAGCGACAACACTCGGGGTGGCACCGCCTTCGCCATCCAGTAAGCCTCGTCTCCATCTGCGCCCCTCAACGATTCGAGGGGCGCCGTTTTGGGGAGTGATCAGAAATCGAACAATCACCGATCAACGATTACTGCAACGTCCGAAAGACGTAGCCGCGCTTCTTGAGGCCCTCGATGATCGCCGGCAGCGCCGATGCTGTGTTGTGTTTGGCGGCGGCGTCGTGCATGAGGATCACCACGCGGTTTTGCCCGCTTGTCTCGGCGAGCACCCGGCTCGCGAGCTGGCTCGGACTCTGAGGCCTGCCATTGGTGTCGCCGCAGTCCACATTCCAATCCAGGAAGTGCATGCCACAATCCGCGATGGTCTTCGCATAGACTTCCTTGTGGTGATGAAACACACTGCGCGTGCCCATGTAGCCGCCGGGGAAGCGGAAAAGCTTGGTCTTGAACTGCGGTCCCAGGATTTGTTCGAAAACTTTCTCGGTCATGCCGATCTCCGCCATCATCGTCCATGGCGTGCGGTAGAGGGGGCGATAGTTGTGGGTGTAGGAGTGATTGGCAATCGCGTGGCCGGCGTCGTACTCTTGCTTCACGAGGCTGGGAAAGTTCTTGGCGTTGCCACCAATCAAGAAGAACGTCGCCTTGACGTTATAGGCTTCGAGGGTCTTCAAGACTCGCGGCGTTATGGGCGAAGGGCCGTCGTCGAACGTTAGGAAAGCGAACTTCCCTTTACCAGAGCCCTTAAGGGCGAGATCCCCGTGAATGGCGACGCCCTTTTCAATATTCTCCGCGTGCTGATTTAGCCTCATCAGCGCTAAGGGCGGTTTGGCAGGGGTCGTGAGCTTCGGTTCGGGATGCGCACTGGGCAGCGTGACCTGCTGAAACGGCGATTGTTGGGCATGCAGGATCAGAAACGGCGCGACGGCAACGGCCGCGCACGGCAGCCCCAGCCAGTAGTACCGCCTCTTAACGGAAGATTGTTTCACTTGCCTATGCGCGGCCCCTCGCGCCATTCCTGATCTTAACAGACGCATGGCTCACCGCAAAGCGTCGCAGTCCGCAACTCTGAACTCTCATGAAGGAATGGCAGGGGCGACAGGGCTCGAACCCGCGACCTGCGGTTTTGGAGACCGCTGCTCTACCAACTGAGCTACACCCCTGCGCGAAGGAGGAACCAGAATACCTCGGGCAAGGTTGTGGACAACGTATGCCCTCTTGCGCCAGAATGACCCACATGCGTCGCTTCGGCGTGCTCCTGCCTCTGATCGCAATTTTGGCTGCCGGCTGTTTCCGGCCGGTCACCATTCGCGGTGTTAGACGGCCATTTGTTATTCACCGCATCGTCAGCCTTAGCCCGAGCACGACGGAAATTGTCGGAATGTACGGAGTAGGTCTCGCAGGAAGAACGGGCGCGTGCAACTTTCCAGTTTCCGTTCAAAAGCTTCCCGTATATGGGGGCGTCAAGCCGGATTATGAAAAGCTGGCCAAAGATCGGCCGGACTTGATCATTCTTGACGCTGACCTGTACAGCGGGGCCGATCAGCAAAAGCTTCGCGCCTTGAAGTTTTCGACCTTCACAATGAAGGCAAGGACGATCAACGAATTCACCGACGAGCTGAAGCAATTCGGCGCCATCACTGGATCTGAATTGACGACATCCGGCTATATCGACACAATTCACGCGGCGAGAGCCACAGCCCAAGCGACATCGATGACGCCAAAGCCAACCGTCTTGGCGCTCAGCGGGGCAACCAACTCAATTGCCGCCGGGACGAAGAGTTTTATAGCGGACGAAATCCGGGCCTCCGGCGGGGAGGCGGTTGGCCCCGAGGCGGATCGATTCGTGCCAATCAATCCTGAAGTGCTGCTGCAGACCAACCCGGATGTGATCCTGCTCGCGATCGAATCAAAGGAGAACCAGAAGCTTATCGACGATCCGGAGTACAAGGCGTTCGTTTCAAACCCGCGTTACCAGGCGCTGAAGGCCGTGAAGAGCCGTTCCGTTTATCCCATCAATGGCGACATCCTGTTACGGCGCGGCGCCCGCGTCGATCAATTCATCACCGCCCTGTTTAAGGCGCTCGCGCACAGATAATCATGAATCAAGCTGAGATCGGAGTCTTCGGCGGCTCGGGCTTTTATAGCCTGCTCAAGGATGTGCGGGAGGTTAAGGTCGATACGCCGTATGGCCCGCCCAGCGACTCGTTCTTCCTCGCCACGGTGAACGGGCGCAAAGTGGCGTTTTTGCCGCGCCACAACCGCACCCACTCCCTGCCGCCGCACATGATCAACTACCGCGCGAACGTGTGGGGCATGCGCTCCCTCGGCGTTCAGGCGGTGATCAGCCCGTGCGCGGCCGGCTCTCTCCAAAAGGGCGTCGCCCCAGGGAGCTTCGTGGTTTGCAATCAGTTCGTGGACCGGACGAGCGCGCGCAAAGACACCTTCTTCGATGGCCCGATCGTTTCACACGTGTCGGCGGCGGATATCTACGACAAGACGCTGCGCAAGCTGGCTGTGGAGACGATCAAGGAGCACGGCATCGACTGCCACGATGGCGGCACCGTCGTCGTGATCCAAGGGCCGCGATTCAGCTCGAAAGCGGAGAGCAAGTGGTTTCACGACCAGGGTTGGGAGGTCATTAATATGACCCAGTATCCCGAGGCCTATCTTTGCCGTGAGCTTGGGATGGCCGTCGTCAATATTTCCCTCATTACCGATTACGACAGCGGCGTCCACGCCGGCGCGGAAGCGGTCAACGCGACCAATGTTCTCGAAGTGTTTAAGTCGAATTCGGAGAAGATCAAGAAGGTCGTGCTCGATCTGATCGGCAAGATGCCGGCGGACCTTGGCTCCCTGAACGCCCGTGAGGCCCTGATCTACAGTCGTGGCGACGGCCATGCGATCTCTTCCGAAGATATCCGGCTCTTCGAGCTTCTGGACTGACATGCCCATCCTCGCCGCGCTCGCCTTCGCAGTAGCGGCGCAAGACGCGTCGGTGTTGCGGACGGTACGACTAGCCGATCAGGATTTTCACGTGGTTGCTCCGGCACCGGGAAGCGGCCCCAAGCTTCCCTACGTGGCGTGGAACGGCTGGAATTACCTCTTCCAGGACGGGAAGCTGGTCGGGCGGCAGATCGGCTCGGGCGGTTGGGAGGAAGCGGCGACGCTCTTTCAGCAGACGCAAATAAAGCCTGATGCGGCGATCTGGCATACGAAGGTTGTGCTCTTCACTCGTTCTAGCATCATCGAGCGTGGAAACATCGTGCGCCAGCGGCGCGCGATTCTGACGAAAGATTCCGTGAAGCAAGCTCTCCAAGCGGTTGCAGAGCTTACGGTGATGGCCGATGCGTACGGCGCGGGCAACCTGCGGATGCAAGTGGATGCCGAGATTGAGCCCGAGATGATCGTTCAAGATGCTGAAAACGCCTTTGACGAGCATTTCATCCGCTCGTACTTCGGGCCGCGCATCAACGATGGCGGCTTTGAGGCCGACGACAAGGGCTATCGCGGCCCCTATGACACGGTGCTCTTTATCCACCCCGGGCTAATTGATAGTCACGGCACCGTGATGGTGGGAAGGACGGCCGTCCATGACGTCCCGCTTTTCCATCATGCTCACGTTAACGAGCCGGGCGGGCTACGGCGGAGCCTGTACGAGGCGTGGCTGAACGATCTTGGACGTGCAGCGGCCAATAGCGGTTTGCAGGTTAAGCGGATCAGAACGCCGTTCGAGATCGCCTCGGTGTGGCCCTCCATCCTGAATTGGAGGCGCGGCGAGGACTATTTGAAAAATCTAGCCAACCGCGGCGAGCCGGTCGAAACGCCTTGGACCACCATAGCTTCCTCCCCCCTGACTTTGCTGCCGAGACTCGATCGGCCCGGGAGCAACATCAAACTTGTACCGCTTGATTGCGCGGACTTCTATTCCACACACGCCAAGCAACCGTTTGCCACCGGATTAGTCGTGAGCTCAACTGGGATCGACATCGCATTCTCTCCAAGCGACCTGCTTCTTCCTCCGCTTGTGAATCCGAAAGAATCCAAGAGCCCTGCTCTGAGCAAGCAAGATTTCAGCGGCGACTTTACGCCAGGCGACGTATCGCCCAACGTAAAGCTCGCGATCGATCAGGAGCCGGACCGCGGCGGCGTGCTGGTCTATCGGGAAATCGGTGACGCTCGTTTCGGAGCAGCCGCCTTCGGTCGAATCGAAGGCGACCCGAAGCTCATGAGCTTCAAAGTCAAGTCGGACTCTACCGAGCCGCTAGCGATCATTGCCTTCGATGAGAGTGGCAAGACCATTACGACCTACACGCTGGGCCGAGTCGACAAAATCGAGCAAGACAGCACCACCCTCGACTTCATGGCTGACGGCAAGTGGCACAACGAAACCATTCTCCTCCCTCCGGGAACCGCCCAACTCGTACTCGCCCCCCCTCGAGCGGCCACGCACTACGAGCGCGAGCAGATTCAGCCGATCGAGTATCGATTTGACGATTTCGACACCGGCGCTTCGGGCCCGGCGACAGTAGTCGTGGAACCGCCAGGCAATGCGGAGCTTATCCGCGCCCGGGCTGCTCGAATCGCATCTGTCGAAGATTTGGGCCGATTTCTCGTCGATAGTTCACGGATCGTGGTGCTCAACGCGTTAGCGCGAGCCGCGGAGATACCTGACAAGCGCTTTGGGGCCACGATCTTCAGAGCCGCCAACGACTCTGACCCGGTCATCAGCCGTTTCGCGCTGGATGCGCTTGATAAAGCCGCCGACGGCCCCACCATGACGATGATCCGTCACATCATGGAGACCTCGCCGTCCGAAGCGAACAAGGCCAATGCTGCCACGGTTCTTGCGAGGAGTGGCGATGGCGCATTGGCGGGGCCGATCAGCCTCCTCTTCGCCGCCCGTAGCTGGCAAGCTCGACTAGCCGCTGCCCAGGCCATCGCCAAGCTCAAGGGAGAGGACGTGGAGCCGATCCTCATGGTGTTTCTGCAGGAGGTCGACCCTCAGATAAGGATGGCGGTCATCGAAGCCGCCAACCCAAAATTGGATCTTTCCAAGCGACGCCTGCGCTGGTCGGCGCAGAACGACCCCAGCGACGCCATTCGGGCGGCGAGCTGGATCAAGGTTGGCGAGCCGGAAGCCGGCCTTGAGGATTCCAGCTTTATGGTGCACGTAGCGATGCTGATGCACCTAATCGGGAGCCCGTTGGACAAGGCGGCACCTGCCCTGAAAGCGGAACTCAGGAAATCAAGCTACGAGCTTAGGTCATTGGCCCTCAATGCTTTGGCTGCCGCTCCAGGTTCGCTGACCCTTGAGGACTTGGCACCAGTCTTGGCTGATCGCTACCCCAAAGTGCAATCGGCGCTGCTTGCCATCGTAGAGAAAAAGGGGTTGAAGCTCCCTCCCGCGACGATCGAACTGCTCAAACAGAGCCTTGATCCGGGCGTGGCGGAAAAGGCGAGGAGCATGGGATGAGACTGGCATTTGGCGCAGACCACGCGGGATATTGCATGCGCGAAGAGCTCGCGAAGTACGCTCGGGGCCGGGGCCACCTTGTAACTCAGTTCGGCGCGACGAGCGAGGAGCCATACGACTATCCCGAGGCCAGCGACGCCATCGCTAAAGCTCTGCTGCATGACGAGGCGGACTTTGGCGTCCTGATCTGTGGCTCGGGAATCGGCGTCGACATTCGCGCCAACCGATACGAACATATCCGCGCGGCCAACTGCCTCACAACTCAGATGGCGGAACTGGCGCGCCAACACAACCACGCCAACGTCCTTTGTTTGGGTTCACGATTGATGGATAGTGAAAGGGCTAGGTCAATTTTGGACGCGTTCTTGCGTACACAAGAGAGCTTGGAGCCCCGACACGTGCGCCGCGTGGAGAAGATGGACGCTGCCCTCGCCGAGTAATTTATGACCCCTGAAGTTAAGAAGTCTTTGCTTGCCGCCGCCGGCGTTCTGGTTTGCATTAGCGCCATCGCCGGTGGAGCGCTGCTTCGCGACCGCGTCGATTACGGCGGCGCGCTGGCCGTCTCTCCAGAGCCGAGGGGCACGCTGGTAGCCAGCAACGACAACAACGTCGTCCCTGAAGACAAGTTCTTTGAGGACATGATGGAGCTGCTCAAGCGCAAGTACGTCGACGGCATCAGCGACGATCAGAAGCTCTCCGATGGCGCAGTGCGCGGGATGATCGCCAGCCTCGGCGATCCCAATTCGCTTTACATGGACGCGGACCAACTCCGCGTGTACATGGCAGCGCACGCGGGCCGATACGAAGGGATTGGGGCAGATGTGGTGCTGTATAGCGAGTCGAGCGGCAAGGTCCAATCCTCGACCAGCGGAGCGGAAGAAGACGCCACGCCCACGGGGGACGAAAAGCTGCCGAAGCTGATGATCGCGGCCATCGTTCCTGGTTCGGCAGCTGACAAAGCCGGATTGAAGCCAGGAGACTGGGTCGAATTCGTCGAGGATCACTGGCTGCCGAACAGCGATGCGCTCGACCAACTCCGCGACCTGCAGAAGAAAGTCGTGGCCGGAAAGGTGCCAGGCGGGGAATTCCTTAAGCTCCGCAAGGTGCTGCGCACTCGATTCGAAAAGAGCATGCTTCCGATCAGGGGTCGCGACCGCCTGATGATGGGAACCGACGGTTCGATCAACGCAACATTCGTCAGAGGCGCCCAGCGCATCCCGCTCACCCTGGCAAAGGGGAAGTGGACGATGCGCGGCTTCGGGGTTAAGGATGGCGTGATTCGCCTGCCCTTCGTCAAGGATTCCGCCGATCAGCTGAAAGAGGCGATCGCCGGCAAGGCCGACGTCACGATCGACCTTCGCGGCAATGTCGACGGCGATTTCGATGCGATGCTTGCATGCCTCAAGGCGGTCGCGCCGAGCGGGAACTATGGCTATCTCGTCACCCGCAAGCAGGAGAAAGCCTCTGCGCTTGCGTTGAGCGATGGCAATGCCGCCCCGCCGAAGGTGACGTTGTTGGTCGATCGGACCACCCGTGGTTCGGCGGAAATCTTCGCGCTCGCGCTATCAAGCAAGGGTGTGGCGAAGCTGAGCGGGACCGAGATGGCTGGTCAACGATATGTTCTGCGCTACAACTTGCTGCCAAGTCGAGCGGGATACAGCCTCGTCACCGCCGAATATCGCGTGAGCGACCCTGGCATCGTGGCCCGGGCCAAAGCGGAGGCGCGCAAGTGAAAATATTCGGATTCCTTCTCGCCGTCCTCGTCTTGTTCTGCCTTGGCTTCACCTGGCGGGATGTGCAAAACGGCCAGGTGCCGGATACCAAGCCGTTTGCCAAGATGTTCGGGCTGAAGACGGAAACCCATATCAGCGCCGAGGCCGAATTTAAGCAAGCGTACAACCGAATCCTCACCTCGTACTACCGCAAGGTCAAGCCGCTCGAGCTGAAATATGCCGGGATGAGCGGGATGATGGCGGCTCTCGGCGACCCGCACACGATGTTCCTCACGCCCCGCATCGCCAAGAGTTTCAATATCGACACGAAGGCGAACTACGTCGGCGTCGGCGCCCGGCTTTCTCCCGATCCCCTGGGGGCGAAGGTTACCCAGGTCTTTGAAGACGCGCCCGCGTTCGAGGCGGGACTGCGACGCGGCGATTTGATCGTCGGCGTGAATGGCAAATCGGTGGCGGGCGCGAAGATCGACGACATCGTGGAGAAGATCCAAGGCGAGGAAGGAACGCGGGTCCAGATTTCGGTCTTGAAATCGGGCAAAGGCAAGCCCGTGGTGCTCAGATCGCGGCGCGCTCACGTCGTCACTCCCACTGTGGAATCGGCTTATTTCAAAGATTCAAAGGTCGGATACATCTTGATCGCGAGCGTCTCCGCTCCGACTGCCGAGCAGTTCGATAAGGAACTGGATAAGATCGAGCGCAACGAGATGAAGGGGCTCGTGATCGATGTCCGCGGGAATCCGGGCGGTTACCTCGAAACGGCGACCGAACTGCTGTCGCGGTTCCGCGGGGACAAGGTAGTCGTGAAGATGAAGCTGCGGGACGGAAAAGAGAGCTACGAGTACACGCCCTCTGGCCTTGAGCACAAGTTCACTTATCCCATCGTCGTGCTCATGAATGAAGACTCCGCGAGTGCGGCCGAAATCTTCGCAGGCTGCCTGCATGACTACGGTGTCGCGACCCTAGTAGGAACCCACTCGTACGGGAAGGCTTCGGTCCAGGAAGTGTTCGACTTCCGAGATGGATCAAGCGGCAAGATCACGATCGCCCGCTACTACCTGCCGTCCACGCACGACATCGGCCGCAAGGTCGACGCCGACGGGGTTTACATTAGCGGCGGGCTGCAGCCTGACGTAAAGGTGGACTTCGCGGAGACGCTGCCTCAGGAGCTTCAGAAGAACGCCAAGCCGCCCGCCTCCGATCTGCCCGATCCTTCGTTCGACAATCAGCTCGCGAAGGCAATTCAGGTCGTGCTGACGAAGGCCGGCGCAAAGCGAGTCTCCACCAAGAGCCCCATCCCTCAGGCGGTTGCCGCATCTTCAGTGAGCCGCATAGCCTAACCGCACCTGTGGACCCACTGGATTGGGGAACCAATGCGATACAATGGGAGTAGAAATTAGATGTGAGCGCAATAGACTCAAGTGATTTGATGCGCATTCACACTAATCGGGTAAAACACAGATATGTCAAAGACAGTTGGGATTGACTTGGGCACGACGAATTCGGTGGTCGCGGTGATGGAAGGTGGCGAACCGATCGTTATTGCGAATGCGGAAGGCTCGCGCACGACGCCGAGCGTGATCGGATTCAAGCCAAACGGCGAGCGACTGGTGGGCGTAACTGCCAAGCGCCAGGCGGTTGTGAATCCGGAAAATACGATTTCCTCGATCAAGCGCTTCATGGGCCATAAGGTCGACGAGGTTAAGGACGAGCTTAAGCGGGTCAGCTACAAATTGAAGGCGGGCAAAAATGGACAGGTGGTCGCTCACGTTCCTGCGCTCGATAAGGACCTTACGCCCGAAGAGCTCAGCGCGATGATCCTTCAGAAATTGAAGGCCGACGCCGAGGCGTACCTTGGGCAGCCGGTGACGAAGGCGGTTATCACCGTTCCCGCGTATTTCAACGACGCCCAGCGAACGGCCACGAAGAATGCGGGCGAGATTGCGGGCCTTGAGGTGCTGCGCATTATCAACGAGCCGACGGCCGCTTCCCTTGCCTACGGCCTCGATAAGAAGGCGAACGAAACGATTTGCGTCTTCGACCTCGGCGGCGGAACATTTGACGTTTCGATCCTCGATGTGGGCGAAGGCGTGTTCGAGGTTCGATCGACGGCGGGCGACTCGCATCTTGGCGGCGACGACTTTGACAACAAGGTCGTCGAGTGGCTGGTTGCGGAGTTCAAGAAGGACCAGGGCGTCGATCTGATGGCGGACAAGGCGGCGATTCAGCGCCTGCGAGAAGCTGCGGAACGGGCGAAGATCGAGCTTTCGAGCCAGATGTCGACGCAGATCAACCTGCCGTACGTGACGGCCGATCAGAGCGGGCCGAAGCACCTGGATTACTCGCTTACGCGGGCGAAATTCGAGGAGCTGACGCACGATCTGATGGAGCGGGTGAAGAAGCCCTTCAACACGGCGCTCGCGGATGCAAAGCTGAAGCCGGGCGACCTGAACGAGGTCATCCTCGTCGGCGGCTCGACGCGCATGCCGCAAGTGCAAGAGCTCGTCAAGAGCCTGACCAAGAAAGACCCGAACCGTTCGGTCAACCCGGACGAGGTTGTGGCGGTCGGCGCGGCGATCCAGGCGGGCGTGCTCGGCGGCGAGGTGAAGAACATCGTGCTGCTCGACGTCACCCCGCTCAGCATGGGCGTGGAGACTCAAGGCGGAATCTTCGACAAGCTGATCGAGCGCAATACGACGATTCCGACCAAAAAGAGCCGCATTTACACTACGGCGAGCGACAACCAGCCGGAAGTGGAGATCCACATCCTGCAGGGCGAGAGGCCGATGGCTCGGGACAACAAGAGCATCGGTCGGTTCCACCTCGCGGGCATCCCGCCAGCGCCGGCTCGGGTGCCGCAGATCGAGGTCACGTTTGATATCGATGCGAACGGCATCTTGAACGTCACGGCACAGGAAAAGGGCACTGGCGCCAAGCAGTCGATCACGATCACCGGTTCGGGCAACCTGAACAAGGACGAGATCGAGCGGATGGTGAAGGAAGCCGAGATGAACGCGGAAGCGGATCGCGAGGGACAGGAGCTGATCGAGTTGAAGAACAAGGCCGACCAGCTTGCCTATCAGACCGAGAAGACCCTGCGCGAAGCCGGCGAGAAGGTCGATCAAGGCCTGCGCGGCGTGACCGAAGAGAAGATCGCGAACCTGCGCAAAGCGGTGAGCGAAGGCGATCAAGGGGCGATCCAGACCGCTTATAACGAGCTGGAACAGGAGAGCCACAAGGTCGCTGAGATCCTCTACAAGAACGCCGAGCAATCGGCGGACGATAGCGAGAAGGTCGAGGCCGGGGTGGGAGCGTCGACGGGTCCGAACGAGGACGTCATCGACGCGGAGTTTAAGGAAGAAAAGTAAGGAATTCGTGCCGGTAGAGGAGTGGGCGCCGGCCTGAACGGTGTCCACTCCCTGCCCCCCATGGGCTTGCAGGTCTAAAATCGCCCCGGTTGTTTTGCCGGTAGGTATTACGGGTTCTTGCTAAGTATTGCAACCTCGGATACCATCGGCTCCGGTCGTGCATCATCCTTGGAAGCATGCGTCATCTTATTTTTGCGGCTTTACTTGTCCCTGCGCTTGCGGCGGCTCAAGGCAAAGCTCAGTTTACAGACAACTATTCATCTGCTTCGCAGCTAGCGTTCTACCAGGTTGATCGCAAGGCCCCCGCGGCGGTTTCGACGGCGGGCGGAGTTCTCAAGCTCTCCATTGCACAGTTCAACGATCCCAGCGGTTTTTACAATTTTCAGGGGTTGGTTCGATCTGCGGTGCCGGGGAACGTCGCTGCCGGTCTGGGCATTGCGGGTCCGAGCTCACTGAGCGTAGATGTGTTTGTACCGGCTGCGTGGAGCGCCGCGAACGGTTTCATGATGGGCGCCGACCTCTGGGCGCGCATCGATGATGTGACCGCGGACTATGGATACGACGCCTACCCGACCTTGGGCTTTTACAACTATGCTGACGGCCGCGGATTGTGTGCCAGCATTTTTGAGCCGTACACAGGAAACATCATCGACCTCTATGCGCTCGATGGCGTTAAAATCAAATATAACGCTTGGAACAAGCTGGAGATCGTGTTCACCGGCGACTATGTGGCGTTCCTGGTCAATAATCACGAAGTCTATCGCGACGTATCTCAGGGTTATCGGGACTTCTGCAAGACCGGGCGTGGGATCGAGAGCGCGTATCTGCAGGGCTGGTCAAAATCGAATTTCGACATCCTGTTCGATAACCTCTCCGGC
>JBBREM010000037.1:0-22253 GCA_038202925.1 Fimbriimonadales bacterium
GGCTTTGGCTCGGCGCTTCATCTCGTCGAGGATCATTACAAGTAGGGGCTAGGCGTGCCTTGCGCGCATGACGAGCCAGGCAGCTACGGTTGGCTGCGGCCCAGTCGGGGATAGGAGTGTCCCCGCCACGGGTCGAAGAATCCCCCCGTAGCGATGATGGCACGGCACGCCGTGCCCCTACGGGGACGGGATGTCCCCCGCCACTAGTCGAAAAAAATCCCCCGCGCTGCGGCGGGGGTGGTTGAGGAGAGATTGTCCTGTCTTGTTCGCGGAAGCATCAACTGACTAGAAGGGCTTCTCGCTTAGCTGCGTAAGAATGAACTCGGTGAAGTACGTGTAGCGGCCCGGCACTGCGCTCCCAAACGCCGGCATCCCTCGCCATATAGGTGTAGTAGACCATCGCTCCATCCTTGGTCTTCGCCCATCGCGAAGCGCCCTGGCCGCTATAGAGAATCACGTACATACCCGGAGGAACATTGACTTCGTCTTTGAACGCATGAGCGGTCAAACCCAAATCCCCTTTATCCACGGCGCACTCGCTCAGAACGACATGCCCTCGCAAGGCGATCCGCATGGATCCCTGGTTCTGCAGAAGTACGAACTCTTGCTCTGCAATTGCGCTTTTTTGGATTCCGACGATTCGTAGCACTTAGCTCTTAGCCCCTCTCGCTAGTCATCATGACGAGACAGATAGCGGATGAGAAGCGGGGGGACAGTCTTTTTTAAGATTCGCGCAATTTTAATATCGCCCGGCGGCTTACGCACCTTTTATCCACAAAAATGCGCACCGGGTGGGGGTAATGGTCGTTGGGGTGAAGGGCAAATGGGAAATGGGTGAATGGGTGAATGGGAGATCGGAGATCGGTGATCGGATGGAAGCCACTTCCGCTCTGCTCAATGACCCAACGAACCAACGTCCCGGCGTCCCAACCCCCTATTCTCCGATGAGAGCGATTTCTGACACTTCTTCGAGATCGGCCTGCCGGCGATCGAAGAAATGTAGGGCGAACTCGGCGGACTCCCTCCAGGTGTTCTCGAAGAGATTGGAAGCGACACGCCGCTTTAGCCACGGCCAACCCTCAAAGATCATGGATCTGTGCTCGTGCGCCAGCGAGTGACCCACCAGATCAAGTGACTGGTAGAGCGGACACAGTCTTCTATATAGAGGGAGATAGGCGCGCAACGGCAACTCGGCGATGCGTCCGATAAAACTCGGCACGCTCGAGTCGATTGCAAAAGGTAGCCGGGTGGAGAGGTCCCACTTCACGCTGTCTTCCACCAGACGCGGCCAGCAATCGATCATCTCCATGATCGCGCCCTCCTCGTCGTCGTCGGCGGTGATCAGAAGATGGTAGGCAGCCGCCATCGCGATCATCCCATATCGCACGCCCAGCGCCAGCACGAACCCTGGCGCCTTGAAACCGTAGGGCTGTGGCACGCGGAACTGCACACATCGAAGGGCCTGGGTGAAGGTGCTGTCCGCTCGAACGTCGATGGGGTCCATGGTTTCGCCGGATATACGACCTCTCGCGCTTTTGCGGGGTTTCCGAATGCGCGTCGTCAAATAGCGAAACCATGCGATTCGACGAATACGTGTTCCACTTCACTTGGCACTTCGCCGCGCCGCCCGGCCGCGTCGCGGAGCTGATCCTTGACGTGAGCTCGATGCCCGAGTGGCTGCCCGAAGCGTGCAGGGAGGCGGTCGAGATTGAGGGCGAGGGCGAGTGGCGACGATTTCACCTGGAACTGCGCGGCTTCCTGCCTCACACCGTCCGCCTGGATGTTCGCGCGCGCGAGGCGCTACCTCACATCTATATAGAGTCCGGCGGCAATTTGCTCGGGACGGGGGAATGGTTGCTTGCCGAAGAAGACGGCGGCACGCGCGTCGATTTGGCTCAGTCGGTCCGGGCAAACACGCCGATTTTGCGGGTCGCCAGTTTCTTCCTCCGGCCCCTCTGCGTTGCCAATCACAACTGGATCATGAGGAAAACCGGAGAGGCGATGGCGAGAAAACTGGTTCCCACCGAGTTTTTGCCCCTTCCATGAAAAAAAGTGGTGGATAAGTCCAGTACAGGGGCGTCGGCGGACTCTGAACCCGCGTGGACAACGGTGTGGGAAGCTTGTCTACCTATGGTTGTTATTAGCGAATAAGTTGTCCCAAATTATCCACATAGGTGTGTGGATAAGAACGAAAAAAAGTGTTTGGAAATGCTTGCAGGACGTGATAACTTATTGATGCAAACGCGATGGCGAGACCGAGCCATCGGGCCGAAAGGCCAGAACGGAGACGCATCTCTCCGCAGCGGGCGCAACGCATCGCACCGGAGAACTTCCGGTGGTCCCTCCGGGGGCGTGAGACAGTGTTAAGATCGTCTCGCCGCTGCACGCATCGTTCCGAAGAACTTTCGGAAGGCCCTCCGGGGCCGTGGGACAGTGTTAAGATCGTCCCGCTGGTGCAAACGCTTCGCTCCAGAGAACTTCTGGAGAGCCTCTCGGGGCTGTGGAACAGGATTAAGATCGTTCCGCCGGTGCAAAACGCCTCGCTCCAGAGGACTTCTGGAGGACCCCTCGGGGTTGTGGGACAGTGTTAAGATCGTCCCGCCGGTGCAAATGCAACTGAACGCGACACTCGACAGGTTCCTTGGACCAGTTGCCTAGCGAGCGTAGCGCCGGAGAAGCAAGGCTAGTTTCCGGATTGCATCGGGAAGTTGTTTAGGCTCCGAATGAGCCGCGAGGTTTCGGCCGAGTGGTTCTTCGTAGAAGTGGTGGAGCTTGCTCCGCCGCTTCTTCGAGCCGAAAAATTGCAGGCCTCGGCGAGGCGCCGTGGTCGGATCGCAAGGTTCGGCTGCTGCCGACGAGGGGTTTGTGAGCTTCGAGCGAGGGCAAATGCCGCAAGGTATCAAGCTCGACCGAAGTTTGAGCGCGCCGTGGATTGAGCTTGCTCGTCTGCGGCGCGTTTCTTTTTTGCCGGGTGGCCTACTTCGCGTTCGGAATCCGAACGGTCACCACGATGCTCGTCGGAGTGTCGGGCAATTTCCCAATCACGACTTGCACGGCGTTGCCGGTCGGGCTCGATCCCTCAAGAAACGCAAAATCAGATCGTGCGACACCGGTCGTGAGCTTGGTTAGGTTTGCGCGATAGAACTTCAAGACCTTGCCAATGGTGTCCACAGTGGACATCGACACCGTGATCTCCTGCCCGTCCGCCCCCTTGGATTTTAGGCCGCCCCCGGCCTTGTCGTCCAGCGTCGCTCCCGGATACATCGGCACCGCGTACAGTGACAGGTCGCCGGCCTCGAGCATTTCGACTTGCGATTTTGTGAGGGGCTTGGCCGAGGCGGCGGCCGGGGTCTTTTCATGCACGGCGGGCGGCGCGTCGGTGATATGCGGCCGGGTTACCACGTGGTCGTCGGCCCTACAGCCTGCGATCACCAAACAGGCAAGGAAAAGGGCCCGCTTCATCAAAGTCTATGACGAAGCGAGCCCTGCAAACGACCTACTTAACGGGCCATTTCGCGATCTGCGCAGACTTGATGGCGGGAGGATCATTCGGCCGGTCGGCCTCGCCGCGCGGCAAGTTCACGATCTTGTCGACCGCGGCCATCCCAGAAACCACCTTCCCGAACGCCGAATACTGATTGTCGAGCGACGGATTATCGGCGACCATGATGAAGAACTGGCTGCCTGCGCTGTCCGGGTCTTGACTGCGCGCCATGCTCAAAATGCCCCGGCCGTGGTGGACATCGTTGAATTCCGCTTTCACGCTCCAATCCGGCCCGCCCTGGCCCCACATGCTCGTGTCGGCCTTCTTCGTATTCGGGTCGCCGCCCTGAATCATGAACCCGGGGATCACGCGGTGAAACTTGGTGCCGTTGTAAAAGCCTGACTTCACCAGCTTCTTGAAGTTCTCGACGTGGTTCGGCGCCTTGTCGGGGAAGAACATCAGCACGATCTCGCCCTTATCGGTGTTCAGGATCGCGACCTCGTCGCCGACCTTGGGCTTGCGCTGCTCGACCGGCGTCGGGTCGGCTGCCAGAGCAACCGGCGCTGGTGTGATGTCTGCGCCCGGGGTGGCCGAGGCGGGCTTGATCGGGGCGGCAACGCCGTCTCCGGCATCGGTTGACGAAGATTGGCTGCATCCGCCGAGCACGGCGGCGAACGCAAGTGCGAACATTAACTTCATGAGGCCCGGAGTATATCGTCAGGCCTCGACGCGCTGCCTGCCGAAGACCACGCTGTTGAACTTCTGATAGCCCTCCAGCGACCAAGTTTCGGACAAATATTCCACGCTCTCGCCGAAGGGCGAAAAGGTGATTCGAAACTTCTGCAGCCCGAACGACATATTCCATGGCTCGGAAACCAGCACGAGTTTGTCGCCCTGAAAGTCTCCCGAAAGATGCATGGGCTGCTCCGAGCCGGAGGAGAAGAGCCACATTTCGTAGCATCCCTTCGACATGCTATAGCCGAGCAACGCGGTAATCGAACAAGGCCCAAACCCCGGCACCGAGGCGAAGAATCGCAGCTCTAGGAACCGGTCGCATTGCTCGCGGGTGATCGAGCACACCGCCAGGTATTGAACGGGATCGCTGCCGGGCGGGTACAGCGTTTGGTAGCCGGAGCTCTCCCCGACGAGAAACTCAAGCCGTCTCATCTCCTCTTGCGGAATTGGCGCGGACGAATGATGCACGGAACCCTCTCATCCGGCATTGTACGAAACGTGGCAGAAAATTAAGCTACTTATGTGGAGGTCTCCACACTATTGCGTTGCACAGCGCATTTAACAGCTAGCCTTTCGCCTTCAGCAAGTCGCGGATTTCCGTCAGCAGCTTCTCGTCGTTTGGTATCTCGGGCGCGGCGGCCGTGTCGGTTTGCACTTCCTGCTTGCGCTTCATCGCGTTGTAGGCTTTCACGACCAAGAACAGCACGAAGGCGACGATGACGAAGTTGAGGACGGCGGTGAGGAACGCGCCATACATCAGATGAACGCCCGGCTTCATCTCGAGTTGAAGGTCGTCAAAGTTCGAATTCCCCGCCAGGCCGATGATCGGCGTGATGATGTCCTTGACGAACGAATTGATAACGGTGGTGAAGGCGGCGCCGATGACGATGCCGATCGCCAGGTCGAGCATGTTGCCCTTGGCGATAAACTCGCGAAATTCTTTGATCATGGGGGAGACCTCCGGGTCAAACAAAACGGCGCGGAGCCCAATCGCTCCGCGCCGTAGTTGTATCAGATTCGCGCCCGGTTGTAAAGGCTAGTCGCGGGGCAGCACTTCGACCTGAGGCTTCCCGCACATCTCCTCATAGGTGTTGCCGTCGATCTCCACATGGAAGAGCTCGGCCGCGCGCTTGATATTCTGGAAGGCCTCGCAGCGCTCCTCGTCGCTCACCTCGGGGATGGTGTGGAATCGATCGATCGCGCTGCGCACGCAGACCGCGTCGATCAGCAGGATCTGCCGCTGCTTGGGATAAGCGAAGGCGTGCCCCGGCAGCGTGCCGTCATCGTCGCCGAGCGTCGGCTCCCACGTCGTTGTGTGTGCCATTTCTAAACTCCTCTTGCCGGCGGGCGCCGGCTGCTAGTTCGATTGTAAGTCTCGCAGCGAAGTTTCCGCTACGGAAATCTTTTCGCCTTCCTTGTGGAAGCAAGAATCGAGCCGCTTGTGCCAGATCTACGTGGCGGGGACTGTCCTCCGCGTAGGGGTAATGCGCGCCTTGCCCGCTTGGCGGGTTTCCAGGAATTCCCGGTGCGTCCCCCGATATTCCCGGCATCATTCGCACTCTTCGGCCTTGAGTTTAGGTTCAAACAAACCCGGAACGTCTACTTCCCCGACCTCCGCCTTTTTCTGTGTCCAACGGATGTTGCGATTTACATCTCGCCACGAACATCACCAAGGGCGTGGAGAGGCGTTTTAGTCAACCATCATTATTGGGTCGATGCGGGCACGGCACGCCGTGCCCCTACGGCTTGTCCCCGCTCGGGCAAAACCCGACCATGGACCTGCGGCCCAGTCGGGGACAGGAATCTCCCCGCCACTGGGGTTCCATGCTGGGAAAACCCGTGCAATTACCAGATATTGGGAGTTCTGCCCCCGCGAAGGCATTTTCCGCAAGAAAACCTGGGAACCTCGGCGGCAAGGCGTAGTATCCTATCTCCTGTTCGGCTCCTCATGGGGCTACTTTGGCGAGGATTTATGAAGAAATTTATTTTTGGTGCCAGCGCAGTTGCGCTGGTGGTTTCGGCCCATGCGGCCGGTAGTTTGCGGATTTCTCAGGTGTACGGTGCAGGCGGCAATACCGGTGCCACATGGAACCAGGACTATGTCGAGCTCCTAAACATCGGCGCGACAGCGTTTGATTTGACGGGAATGTCCATTCAATATGCCTCCGCGAGCAACATCACCGTAGTTGGCGCTAGCCAGATCGGTGCTTTTGCGTCGGGCACGATGATTGCTCCAAACCACTACTTCCTCATTTATTTGGCCACGGGTGCCAACGGTGTTGCGCTGCCGGTGGCGGCTGATGCGACCTTTACCGGGATCAACATGTCGGGCACTTCGGGCAAGGTCGCGATCGTCAGCAATACGACGGCCATCACCACTACCGATCCGACAACCAATGTGCTGGACTTCGTGGGATACGGCGTTGCAAATACAGCCGAAGGCGCAGGGTATTCGGGGGCTGCCGCTACGCCCTCAAGCACGGCGACTCCGGCGACGACGCCCACAAGCAGCTTGTTGCGCAAGTTGCTGGGCCAGCAGGATACGGACAACAACTTCAACGACTTCACGTTGAACGACTTCAGCCAGCCGGGCGCGCAGAATCCGCGCAACAGCTCGTCCGCCCCAGTTCCCGAGCCGACCACGATGGTCGCTCTCGGCCTGGGCGCGATCGCTCTGATTCGCCGACGCCGCAACAAGTAAGCCTCCCCATCCCCAAGAAAGCCAGGGCCCTCGCTCCCTGGCTTTTTTGCGTCTGCGTGACCGTGGCGGGGACGAGGGGATGTGAGATGTGGGATTGCGGATGGCGGATGGGAGTTAGGCCCTCGGCCCAGTCGGGGACAGGAAGGTCCCCGCCACTGGGGAGGGGGGATGGAGGTCATACTTATTCGTCCGTGTCGCTCCTCCTTACCCGCGAATCCCTCCTCTCCCACCCGAAAGCGGTGCGCGGGACGTACTACGTCCAGACCTGGGGCTGCCAGATGGCCGAGGAAGACTCCGAGCAGATGGCGCTTGGGCTGGAGGGGATCGGCTTTGGCCGGGCGGCCTCGATCGACGAGGCGGAGATCGTGCTCCTCAACACCTGCTCGGTGCGCCGCAAGCCCGAGGATAAGGCCTTCTCGATGCTGGGCGAGCTGGCCTTTATGAAGCGCCTGAAGCCCGAGATGGTGCTGGGGGTGTGCGGCTGCATGGCGCAGCTACGGGCCGACGAGATCAGGCGGCGCGCCCCCCACGTCGATTTCGTCGTCGGCACCGGCCAGGTCTCGCTCATCCCCGGCCTCGTCGAGGAAGCCCTGACGACGCGGCGCTTTCAGAAACGGCTCGATCTGCCCGAGCGCAAGGGCTCGGTCGTGGGCGACGTGCCGCGGCGGATGGTCGACAAAGAGGGCAAGCTCAAGGCGTTCGTGCCGATACAGTACGGATGCGACAAGTTCTGCACGTTCTGCATCGTGCCCACGACGCGCGGGAGAGAGCGCTCGCGCCCCACGCTCGACATCCTTGAGGAAGTCGGCGAGTTGGCGCGGCTGGGCACGCGCGAGGTGACGCTGCTCGGCCAGACGGTGAACTCCTACGGCAAGAATATGCCGGAGGGGCGCGTGCCATTCAGCCGGCTCCTGTGGCAGCTCGGCGACATCCCCGAGCTGCGGCGCATCCGCTACACCTCGCCGTATCCGCGCGACTTCAAGACCGACCTGATCGAGTGCATCCGCGACTGCGAGAAGGTCATGGAGCACTGCCACATGCCGCTGCAAGGCGGCAACGACGCGCTACTGAAGCGCATGAAGCGGCTGTACACGGTCGACAGCTTTTATGAGATCGTGCGGGAGCTGCGCGAGACGGTGCCGGGCATCGGGCTCACCACCGACATCATCGTCGGCTTTCCGGGAGAGACCGAGGATGAATTCCAGGGGACGCTGGGCATGATCGAGAAGATCCGGTTCGACGGGGCATTCATGTTTATCTATTCGCCACGGCCAGGGACACCGGCGGCGGAGATGGAGCAGGTGCCGGATGCGGTGAAGAAGGAGCGCTTCAACCGGCTGGCCGATCTGCAGAACCGGATCTCATGCGAGATCAACGAGACGTTTGTGGGGCGCGAGCTTGAAGTCTTGGTCGAGGGCACGTCGCCGAGGAACCCGGATGCTCTGCAAGGCTTCTCGCGCGAGTTCAAGATGACGCACTTCGAGGGTCCGCCGACACTGCGCGGCGAGATTGTGCGCGTTCGGGCCACGAAGGCGCATCAGTGGGGCTTGAGCGGAGAACTAGTCTCGCCCCGTCATCCTGGCAGCGAGCTTGCGAGCTAGAAGGATCTAACTGTAATTGCCGAAGGAATGGAGCCGGAGCGGACCTCCATGCGAGGCGCAATCTCGATCCCTCGACTTCGCTCGGGATGACAATTCCAAACCCGAGCTCGGTTCCAGGATGACAACCGGAAGTCAAGGCAAACCCGCCACGCTCGGCACACTTCGATCGGTCGCGCTGTCGACCTCAAAGAAATCCGCCGGCTTGAAGCCGAACGAGCCTGCCGCGATGCTGGTTGGGAAGGCTTCGATCAGGGTGTTGTAGTCGCGTACGCAGGCGTTGTAATACTGCCTCGCGCTCGCGATCAGCTTCTCGGTTTCGCTCAGTGAGCGCTGAAGCTCCAGGAAGTTGCTGCTCGCCTTGAGGTCGGGATACGCCTCGGCAAGCATCAACACCTTGCCGACGCCGCTCGAGACCTGCTGCTCGGCTTCCGCGCGGCCGGTGATCGAGTTCGCCGAAAGCGCCTGGTTCCGTGCCTGGATCGTGTTCTCGAGCGTGCTCTGCTCATGCGCGGCATAACCTTTCACGCTGGCGACGAGATTCGGAATCAGCTCGGCGCGGCGCTTGAGATACACATCGACGTCCGACCAGGCATTCCGGGTCAAATTCCGCAGCCCCACCAGCTTGTTGTACGACCAGAAGAAGACCACGACAAGCAAGAGCAGGATTCCGATCAGCGCGAAGATCATCATCCAATACAACGCGGCGAGCCTCCATAAGGTTGTGGGGTGCGCAATTTTGACGGCTGCTTTGCATGAGTGTTTGAAATGGGGTCGGCAAGCAGATTCAGCAGTGATCGTCAAAAATCATAAACGTGAGCGTCAATCGCTCGTTCACGCTTGAAAGGCATGAAACCGAGACGAGCCTTTACCCTGATCGAACTTCTCGTCGTCATTGCGATCATCGCGATCCTAGCCGCCATCCTCTTCCCCGTCTTCGCGCAGGCGAAAATGGCGGCGAAGAAAACGACCAGCACAAGCAATGTGAGGCAGATCGGCATCGCCTCGATACTCTACTTCTCAGACTTCGACGATATGACGATGCCGCTGTACCATTACGCGGCAAGCGACGCGGCGGCTTATCCGACGAGCCAGGGCTTCCTCTATTGGCCGCTGCTGCTGCTGCCTTACACGAAGTCGGAGAACATCTTTCTCTGCCCCAACGACACCGCCGACGACGCGACCTTGCGAGATTCCCAAGGGCGCGGGCGTTTCGATCCGAAGAACCAGCTACACCAGTACATCGTGGGCGCGAACCCCAGCTACGGCTACAACTATCGGTACTTGAACACCCAGATCAGCTCGCCCGATCCGAACGGGACCAATCCGACCCCCTTCTATTTCGTCGGGACCTCGGCGACGGCGCTATCGAACCAAGCGAGCACCGTCATGTTTGGCGAGGCCACAATGAAGAACAAGACGGTGCCTCCGGCAAGCGGCGGGCCGAGCACGACGATCGTCAATCCCATCGGCTACGGCCGGATCGAGCCCCCGTTCGGAGCGCCGCCGGTTCGTCCGGGATGGGATGCGTTCACGTACCCCGATGCGCGCTCGCAGGGCCAACTCTGGCCACGGTTCGACAAGAAGCTCGTGATCATCGCCTGGTGCGATGGGCACGCCAAAGTCACCTCGATTGGCAAGCTGAAGGCGCCGGGCGCGACGGCGGACGAGGTCGATCTCTACTGGAACGGAAAGGGGCCTTAGGCGCGGTCGGGGAACCTAAGTTGCCCTGCGCTTGTATACTCCGTGCGTGAAAGCCCTGGTTCTCAACCGGATTGTGCTCGTGCTGTCGTTCGCCGGAATGTATGTGTCCGGCGTGCTCTCGCTCGCCACCGTCCTCAACGCCTCGATTCCGTGCGGAGCCAGCCACGGGTGCGACGAAGTCGCCAACCATCCAAGCGCCCAATTGCTCGGCTTTCCCAATGCGTACCTGGGCTTCGCCATGTATCTTCTGATTGCAGCTCTCGTGGTCTGGCGGATATTGGGTTCCGGCAACCCTCGAAAGTCGCTCATTGCTGGCTACACGATCACGGCGCTGGGCACGCTGTTCAGCTTGCTGCTCACCTATATTTCTATCGCGGAGATCCACGCGACCTGTATCTGGTGTCTCACCTCGACCGGCATCATGGTGGTCCTCCTCATTCTGCACGCGCTTCTCATGCAGGAAACGGCGGAACCCGCCCCCGCAGGTAGGATCGACGCGATCCTGCTTCCCGTGCTGATTCTCGCCACGCTGGGTCTGCTTGCGGCGCGGGGTGTTGAGCTTCGCCGCATCGCGCATACGAAGCCGCTCATCCCGACGCTCAATGTAGAACCGTCGCTCATTCTCCCTGCCGACGCGCACAGCTTCGGCAGCCCTGACGCCAAAGTGACGATCGTCGAATTTGGCGACCTGCTCTGCCCCGCTTGCAAAGCTGAATATCCGCTGATGCAGGACTACGTGCGAAAGAGCGGGGGACGCGTCAAGTTCGCCTTTCGGCACCACCCGATGGTTCAAATGACGGAGCACCGGAACGCTCTTCCGGCAGCTCTGATCGCCGAGGTCGCGTTTGACAAGGGGCAGTTCTGGGACTTCCTCACCGCGATTTACCAAAAGGACGAGAAGGACCTCCAAGACATCAACGCGGTTATCGAGGTCGCGCGCGGCATCGGCATGGACACCCAAACCACCGTCAAGCGCATCAGCGACCAGACCGATCCGGCTTTCAAGCGCGGGATGCGGGACCTTGCCGATGGCGAGAAGCTCGGCATCAACTCGACACCGACGATCTTCATCATGGCGGAGGGCGTCAAACCGAGGATCACGACATCGGCGGACCTCTTTGATGACCTCAAGCTGCCGCAATATGCAAGGCTCATCAATGGCTAGACCCAAGGGCACCGTCCTCGTCGCGATGAGCGGCGGAGTGGACAGCAGCGTGGCCGCCGCGATGATGAAGCGGCGCGGCTATGACGTGATCAGCCTCACGATGCAAATCTGGCAGGAGAGCCAGACCGATCCGCGCCATGCGGGCTGCTGCTCGCTCGGGGCCGTGGAGGACGCTCGACGGGTTGCGCGCGTGCTCGATATTCCGCATTACGTGATGAATTTCAAGGAGGAGTTCCGCGCCTCGGTGATCGACAATTTCGTCAGCGAATATGCGGCCGGGCGCACTCCCAATCCGTGTGTGCAATGCAATCGCTTCGTGAAGTTTGAAATTCTGATGCAGAAGATGCGTGAGCTGGGCTGCGACAAGCTTGTCACCGGCCATTACGCGCGAATTCGCAAGTCGGCGGGGGGAGGATATCGTCTGCTCCGCGCCCGCGGCGTTGAAAAGGATCAGAGCTATGTGCTCTACATGCTTTCGCAGGAGCAGCTCGCCGCCTCCTATTTCCCGATGGGCGAGTTGAAGTCGAAGAGCGAAGTCCGCGAGTTGGCGCGAGAGCTCGACCTGTCCGTCGCCGATAAGCCCGATTCGCAGGAAATCTGCTTCGTGAGCGAAGCCGGCGGATACAAGGAATTCCTCCGCAACACGCGGCCCGATATGTTCGCCTCCGGCGAGATCGTCAACGGCTCAGGGAAGGCGCTGGGCGAGCATGACGGGATCGCCGACTTCACCGTCGGCCAGCGCCGGGGGCTCGGGCTTACCGCCCGAAACGGGCGACCCCTTTACGTGCTGCATATTCAACCCGCGGAGAACCGGGTCGTCGTCGGCGAAGCCGATGACCTGCTCGCGCGCGAGGTGGCGATCTCGGATATCTTCTGGAGCGTGGCCACCCCCGGCACCGGCCGGCTCCGGGTGATGGCCAAGATTCGCTACAACATGCAGCCCCAGGCGGCGACCCTGTACGGCAAAGAATCGAAGCTCGTCTTCGATCAGCCGGTCCGCGCGGTGACTCCGGGCCAGATCGCGGTCGCCTACCGCGGCGCGACGGTTGTCGCCGGTGGCACTATCAACGGTTTGCCCGCCCCAGTTCCAGAACTGGCGAGCGCGTAGCTTCGCGTCAAACCACGACGCGCGGAAGGAGTGGCGAGACAAGCGTTGTGACCTCGTAGTTGATCGTGCCGATTTGCTCTGCGATCTGCTCGGCCGTAATTTCGTCCTCGCCTTGCCTGCCCAGCAGCACCACTTCCTCTTCCGGCTGCAAACCAGGCAGATGAGAGACGTCCACCGCGAACATGTTCATGGCCACCCGTCCCAGGATTCGGCAGCGGGCGCCCCGGATCAGAACCGCCCCCCGGTTGGACATGGCCCGCACGTAGCCGTCGCTGTAGCCCTGCGGGATGATCGCGATCTGAGTTTGGCGAGCGGTCCGGTAGGTCAATCCGTAGCCGATCGGATATTTCGCCGGAACCGTTTTCACCTGCGCCACGTGGGTTACCCAGCGCATCACGGGACGAAGCTCAATCTCCTCGTTGAACGCCCTCAGCATTTCGCTCGGCCACATGCCGTAGGTTCCAAGGCCAACTCGGACGATTGAATTGAGCCCCAACTCACGCTCGTAAGCGAGCACGCCGCTCGTCGATGAGAGGTGGGTTTGCAGATCGATATGGCCGCGCTGTTTAAGCAGCGCCACCACCTCGTTGAACGCCTCAATCTGCATCCGCGCATGAGCGCGATCACCGGTGTCTTCGATGTTGGCGAAATGGGTGTAAGCCGCCGCCAGCCTGAGGCGGGGGAATTTGGCGAACGCGTCGAGAAAACTGGGCACATCGCCCATGAGCACGCCCTGCCGACCGAGAAACAGGTCGAGCTTTAGGTGCAGCTCGGGTTCGATCCCGAGCTCTTTCGCCGCTACGCTGATCGTTTCCAGCCGTTCGACGTCGTAAATCGCGAACTCGCAGCCGAGCGCCAGCGCCTCTTTGATCTCCGATTTGGCGATATAGCCCAGCACCAGGGCCGGCTTCTCAGAAACCTCCCGCAGGCGTCGCAGCTCGAGCAGATCGTCGATCTGGAAGTAGTCCACGACCGGCTCAAGGATTCCCACCATCTCCGCCATGCCATGCCCATAAGCATTGCCCTTCATCACGCTCGCGATCTTCACACCGGCGTGGAGGATACGCCGGAATTCGGCGATGTTGTGACAGGCGGCGGCGGCCGAGAGTTCGATGCGGGAGAGGTATTGGGGTGTTGAGGTGTTGGGGTATTTCAACGTCAGGAGCCTCTCCAAGCTCAATACCTTAACACCTTAACACCTCAATACCCTCAGATGCCGTAGATCGCCCGGTACTTCTTGCCGAGCCCTTCGATGTAATCCTTCGCGCCCATCGGCTTGCCGGTCACCTGTATGACCAGATCCTTCGGGGTGAACTTGCGGCCCTTGCTGTAGATCTTTTCGCGCAGCCAGCCTAGGATCGGGGCGAATTCGCCACGGGAAATGAGGTCATCGGTGTCGCCCAAATCTGCCTGGAGCTTGTTCCAAATCTGGTAGCTGAGCAAGTTGCCCATCGAATAGGTCGGGAAGTAGCCGATCGAGCCCTGCGACCAGTGCACGTCTTGCAGGCAGCCTTCGCTGTCCGACTTCGGACGGATGCCGAGGTATTTCTCATACTTGCTGTTCCAAACTTCTGGCATGTCCTTCACCGCGAGCGCGCCCGTCAGCACGTCGCACTCGATCTCGAACCGAATGAGGACGTGTAGGTTGTAAGTCACCTCGTCGGCCTCGACGCGGATGAATGACGGCTCGACCTTGTTGATCGCCCGATACCAGCCATTGGCATCGAACGAAGCGAGCTGAGGGAAAGACTGCTGAAGTTGAGGGAGGAAATTCGCCCAAAAGGGCAGCGACCGCCCGACGATGTTCTCCCACGTTCGGCTCTGGCTCTCGTGCAAGCCCAGCGACACCCCGCCCGCAAGCGGCGTGCGGTCCCACTTCATCGGCGAGCCTTGCTCGTACATCCCATGCCCAGCCTCGTGCAGCGAGCCGAAGATCGCCGAGCCGATGTAGTCCTTGTAGCGCGTCGTCAGGCGAATATCTCCGACTGACCAGCCGGTGCAGAAGGGATGCGGGGCGACGTCCTGCCGGCCGCGATTAAAGTCGAACCCAACCGTCTTGACGAGCATCTCCGTGAATTCGCTTTGCTTGGCAATGTCCCATTTGCCGTAGAGCTTCTTATCGTCGATTTGCGGCTGTTCTTTGATCTGCCGCACCAGCTCGACGGTCGGCGCTTTCAGGTCTTCAAACATCTTCCGCGCGTCGGCGGCGGTCGCGCCCTCCTCGTATTGGTCGAGCAGCGCGTCGTAGATGTGCTCTTTGTAGCCAAGGTGCTCCGCCTCCTGGCGGGCGATCTCGAACATTCGCTCGAGGGAAGGCGCAAAGCCTTTGAAGTCATTTTCGGCCCGAGCCTTGACCCATTTTTCGTGGCCGATTGCGGCGAGCTTGGACTTTTCGGCGACTAGTTCGGTTGGAATCTTGGTGGCGAGGTCGAGATCGCGACGAGTAACGCGCAGCATCGCCGCGCCATCCTCGTCCTCGGCTTGCGCTTTGCTGAGGAGGTTGCGAGTCTCTTCGGCGGTGAACAGCTCGTGCGCCATCTTGCTGAGCGCGCCGACATGCTCGGCCCGAGCCTCCGCGCCCCCTCGGGGCATGTAGGTCTGCTGATCCCATTCCATCATCGCGATCGCCGCCGTGATGGCGTTGATGTCCTGCAGGCGCTCTTTCAGCGCGTCGAAATCGTTCCGCATGGGCAGGATTCTACTTTGGAGTGCGCTGCTTTAGCCGCGGCACCATTAATCCCCCGTCATCTCAGCCGTTCCCGGCGGAGGCGGGGTAGCGGGGCGCGACCAGCTCTTCCAGTAATCCGGATCCTCGATCTCCATGGCGCTGCGGGTTAGCTTGAAGGGATGGAAGGTATCCACCATCACCGCCAATTCCTCGGTGCGCTTGGCTCCAATGGAGGCCTCCACCGCCCCAGGCTGCGGCCCGTGAGGGATGCCGAGCGGATGCAGGGTGATCGACCCCTCCTCGATGCCCTTGCGCGAGCCGAACTTATCGTTGCAGTAATACAGCACCTCGTCCGAATCGACATTCGAGTGGTTGTACGGCACCGGGATCGCGTCGGGGTGGTAGTCGAGCATGCGCGGGCAGAAGGAGCAGACGACGAAGTTGTGCCCCTGAAAGGTTTGATGGATAGGCGGGGGCATGTGGATCGCGCCGGTTATCGGCTGGAAGTCGTGGATGCTGAACGCATAGGGGAACACATACCCATCCCAGCCCACCACGTCGAGCGGATGGTAGGGGTAGGTGTACATCGTCAGGTGGTTGCGCGCGCGGATCAACACCTGCGTCGGTGTGCACTCGCCGTGAACGGGCAGTTCGCTTGGTGGGCGAAAGTCGCGCTCTTTGTACGGCGCGTGCTCAAGCATCTGGCCGTACTCGTTCCGATACCGCTTCGGAACCTCGATCGGCCCGAACGACACGATGGCCAGCATCCGCACGGGCAGCTTGTCGAACTTCAGCCGATAGATTGTGCCGCGCGGGATGACCAGGTAGTCGCCTTTCCTAAACTTGACGGAGCCGAAGAGCGACTCCAGTTCCCCGTCTCCGTCATGGATGAACAGGCACTCGTCGCCGTCCGCGTTCTTGTAGTAGTAGTCCATCTGCTCGGCGACGGCGACCTGGTTCCACTCCACGTCGTTGTTGCCCATGAGCGTCATGCGGCCGTTGATCGCGTCCCCGGATGGCTTCATCTGCCGCGTTTTCAGATGCCGGTGGCGCAGGGGCTCGTGCTCCAGATATTGCGGCTGCACACTACCCCGATCCTCCCATGACGAGACTTCGGTGGGCAGGTTGATGTGGTACATCGTCGACATCGGCCCGCTAAAGCCGCGCGTGCTGAAAAGCTGCTCGGCATACAGCCCGCCATCTGGTTTGCGGAATTGCGTATGGTGCTTGCGAGGAAGCTGGCCGAGAGCGACGTATCTGGGCATGTCCGCATTTTACTGCGGAGGGGGGATAGAGATGATGAAGGTGATCGAGGTGATCGAGGTGATGGAAGTGATCCCGAATTTGCTCGGACGCGCTTTGAACCACGAAGGACGCTAAGAACACGAAGGAACACAACGAGGGCTTCGTCATCACCTCCATCACCTCCATCACCTGAAAGGTAGACTCAACCCATGCACGGAGAGCAACTCCAGCAGGCGCAGTACGTCGGCAACTACACTGGGATTCTGTTGCTCGTCGGCGTCGCCGCCGTCATCTGCGGCGCGATGGTGACACTGAGCTGGGTGCTGGGCCCTAAAAAGGTCACGCCCTACAAGCAGTCCGCCTACGAATGCGGCGTTGCTCCGCTGGGAGACGCGAAAGAGCGTTTTCCGATCAAGTTCTATCTGGTCGCCATTGTCTTCATCCTGTTCGACATCGAAGTCGTCTTCCTCTGGTCGTGGATGACGGTGTTCGCGAAGTCGAATATCGAGTTCGTGGTGGCCAGCGGCATCTCCTTCCTGGTCTATATGGCCACCTTCGTGGTTGGCTACATCTACGTCATTCGGGTCGGAGCGATCGACTGGGACGAGGCCACCTCGCTTGCGCCGGAGAAGCTTGGATTGCCGGTCGAGCCTGACGAAAACTACAGCGTGCCCGCGACGGTTAGCGTCGGGGGAACCAAGTAGTGCCGACCAAAGGCGCCGAGCGGCTCGAAGCTGCCCGCGTCCGCGAGCGTCTCCCCCAAGCCTTTATCAAGGCCAAGGAGTATCGCGGAGATACCTGGATCTGCGTGAAGCGCGAGCTTATTCGCGAGGTCATCCAGCTTCTCAAGGACGATCCCGATCTGCAGTACGCCTACTTCAGCGAGTGCCTCGGCGCGGACTACAGCCGCTGGGAAAGCGATCGCGACCTCGAGCAACGCTTCGAAGTCATCTACAACCTCATGTCGCTCAAGCACTCCTCGCGCATCTTCGTGAAGATCGGCGTGAACGATGGCGAATCGGTTCCCACCCTCAAGCACATATTCCTCGGCGCGGAGTACCCCGAGCGCGAGATTCAGGACCTTTACGGCATCCGATTCGAGGGCAACGAGGAAGCGCCAGGCCAGCGATTTTTGCTGCCTGACGACTGGATCGGCTTCCCTCTTCGCAAGGAATACCCGCTCGGCGGCGAGGACGTGCTGTTCGACAAGGGCGAATACGGCCCCGCCGTAGAAGATGTCTCGATGCCCCACGCCGGCGAAAGTTTTGAAGGAAAGACCGGCTCGGACAACGTCAGCGGGCGCTAATCTTAACAATTCTTAAAACTTCGCGCCTTTGGCGAACTCTTTGCAACATATACTGTAAGTGGGGATTTCCCCCATCGCAATCTTGCAAGAGGTAATTATAATATGAACCGCAAGGCCTTCACGCTTATCGAGCTGCTCGTCGTAATCGCGATCATCGCGATTCTGGCAGCTATCCTGTTCCCCGTCTTCGCGCAAGCTAAAGAAGCCGCAAAGAAGACCAGCGACCTGTCGAATATGAAGCAGCTGTCAACGTCCACTCAGATCTATCTGGGCGACAACGACGACTTTTATCCTACAACGATTCCTCTGGACCTGCGCGCTGGAGCGCCCGGCACCAACTTCGAGGCATTCTACGGAACGCCCGCGGATCGACCCGGAAACACCGGCGTCGCGCCTGCGGCCAACACAATCGACCTTCGAGGCTCTCTCTGGGGCAACTCGATCTACTCGTATGTCAAGAGTTACGATATGTATCGCAACTCCACCGACGACTGGAACCTGTTCGGATTCACGCCGCTCGCGCTGAAGCCCAAGGTGGGCGATGCGTACGCGATGAATACGTATCTGAACAACTACAATGCTTCCGGAATCCAAGCCGTCTCGTCAACCGTGCTCTTCTTCCAGGGCATGGGTAAAGGGTCGATTCTTGGCGTTACGTATTCGTATCCGCCAATCAATCCCAGCAACGCTGCGGGCGCGCCGCGTCCGTGGCACTTCGGCCGCCAGGCCGGACAGTGCCCGCAGGGTCTGTACGTCTATGCTGGACAGCGCGACGCTCGGATCTATTCCGGCGGCCACAACCTGTCCTACACGGACTCTCACGCTAAGTTCACCCGTTCACCGGCCGGCAGTTCGATTTGGGCCGGTTTGAACACGGACGGCACGCCCAGCTTCGTTTGGGTATCAAACGTTACCGGGCAGGATGCATCCTGTGATAATAAGTACTACTACTGGATGGCTCCGGACATCGATCGCTAGAAACAATGATGAAAACAACAGTTAGCTTGCTTTCTCTGATCGTTCTGTGCTCGGCCTTTATAGCCGGATGCGGAAAAGACGCAGACGACGGCACTTCGATGGCGGCTCCAAAGGGGGCGTCTCAAGCCGGCCCCGGCCAGGTTAAGCCTGGAGGCACGGGCACCGGTGGCGGGGGAGCTCCTGCTGCGGTGGCTCCAACCAGCCAGTAGCTGGGTACGGTTACCGTGATGCGGTCCGGACAGAGTTATCTGTTCGGACCGCTTTGTCATGTTTCCTCCACTCAACACGATGCGGATGCGTGCGGCGGCTGGGGATCGGCTCGGGGTTGCCGCTCATTTTTGCCGGTAGACTCAAACCGCATGGCCGACGTTCACACCTTCATGCCCTCGACGGAAACTGTGTTCCAGCGCACCGGCGAGAACACGATGATCGTGAACATGGGGCCGCAGCACCCCTCGACCCACGGAGTTCTTCGCGTCATTTGCGAGCTCGAGGGCGAGACGATCATCCAGTGCAAATGCGTCATCGGCTACCTCCACACCGGCATGGAGAAGGAAGCCGAGTACCAGCAGTATTACAAGTGCGTCGTGATGACCGACCGCATGGATTATCTCAATGCGAACGGCAACAACCTCGCCCACGCGCTTGCCGTCGAGAAGCTGCTGGGCTGCGAGATTCCCAGGCGTGGGCAGTATCTGCGCGTGATTCTCGCCGAGCTATCCCGAATCGCGAGCCACTGCGTCTGGCTAGGCACCCACGGGCTCGATCTCGGCGCGATGACCCCGTTCTTCTACATCATGCAGCAGCGCGAGAACATCCTCGATATGTTCGAGGTGATGTCCGGCGTGCGCATGATGCCGTCCTGGATCGTTCCGGGCGGGCTGCGCGGGGATATGCCGCCGCTCTTCGAGGAGAAGCTGCGGGCTTTCCTCAAGGAGTTTCCCGGCGAGCTGCAGGTCGTGGAAAACTTGCTCGTCGAGAACCCGATCTGGAAGGAGCGCACGTATGATGTCGGCGTGCTGACCGCCACGCAGGCGCTGGAAATGGGCTGCTCGGGGCCGATCGCCAGGGCTTCCGGCGTCGCCTGGGACCTGCGCAAGAGCAACCCCTACAGCAGCTACGAGGACTTCGATTTCTCGATTCCGATTGGCAACAAGGGCGACGTTTACGACCGCTTCCTCGTGCGCATCGCCGAGATGAAGGAGTCGTGCCGGATCCTCCAGCAGGCAATCGACACCCTACCAGGAGGGGAGTGGTCGACCAGCGACCGCAAGATCATGCCGCCGCCCCGCGAGGAGCTCGACACCTCGATGGAATCGCTGATCCACCACTTCAAATTGTTCACGGAGGGCTATTACCCGCCCGTCGGTGAGGCCTACGCGGCGGTGGAGGGATCGAAGGGCGAGCTCGGGTTTTACATCGTCAGCGACGGCAGCAACCGACCCTACCGCTGGCACGAGCGCCCGTCGTCGCTGATGAATCTGAAGTCCCTCGAGGTGCTCGCCGTCGGCCGTCTCATCGCAGACGTGATCGCGATCATCGGCTCGATCGACATCGTCCTGGGAGAAATCGACCGGTGAATCAATTTGCGATTTTCGATTTTGGATTTTGGATTGGGAGAGGGCGGACGTGACCGAGGCAGAGTTCAAGGGGCGGACAAAGCGATTCGCTTTGGACGTCGTGGCGTTTGTTGATTCGGTGCCGGGTGATCGAGTTTCGGAGCACTTTTGTCGCCAACTCTTGCGATGCGGAACTTCGGTCGCAGCGAACTATCGCGCAGCATGCAGAGCCAAATCCGCTGCCGACACGATTGCTAAGCTCGGTATCGTGGAAGAAGAAGCGGACGAGTGCGGGTTGTGGCTTGAACTGCTTGTCGAAACGAAACGGGCAAGCGCGGATCGGACTCTATCTCTCCAGCGTGAGGCATCGGAAATCCTTGCCATGACCGTTAGTTCACTGGTTACGCTTCGTCGAAACAATCCGAAATTCAACATTGCCGATCCGGCTTCCGGGAATCGCAAATCGGCAATCGCAAATTGAAAATCCCATGAGTGAGTTGCTACAGATCGGCGTTCCTCACGAGCGGCCCAGGATTCCTCGCGAAGACGAGTTGACGTTTCGCTTTTCAGATAAAGCCATCGCCGAGTTGGAGGCGCTGAAAGGCCATTACCCCGACCTCAAGTCGCTCATCCTCCCCTGCCTCTGGATCGCCCAGCGCGAGTACGGCGGCTACCTGAACGGCGAGGCGCTAACGGAGGTGGCATTCCGCCTGCAGCGAAGCTACGCCGAGATTGAAGGTGTCGCGACGTTTTACACGATGTACAACACTGCGCATAAGCCGGGCAAGCACAAGATCGAGGTCTGCACGAACCTGAGCTGCTACCTGTGCGGCGCCTATCGACTGCGCGATTATATGACGAAGAAGCTCGGCATTTCGCATGGCGAGACCAGCGCCGACGGCATGTTCACGATGGAAGAAGTCGAGTGCCTCGACGCCTGCGACCGCGCTCCCGTCATTCAAGTAGGCGAGGAATACCACGGACCCGTCGACGAGGCGTACATGGATCGCTTGATCAGCGAGCTGCGAGAGATGAAGGAATCGACAGTCATCCAAATGGCCGACACCATCGTGCAGGTCCATCTGCGAGACACCGAGAAACCCAAGTAGCCGCCGGTCTTTAGCCAGCGAGGGCCCCGTGTCTCCGACGCTTCGGGAGTAGAATTCGCGATGTGAATCCGGCGCTCGATGAGCTTTTCCCTTATCCCTTCGAGCGCCAGCGTGTCCTTTTAGAAGGCGTCCAATCTCCGGCCACTTTACCCCCCATCAATATGGGGATCGGCGAGCCCCAGCATGCCACTCCGGCGATTATCACGGATGGTCTGACGCAGAACATGCATCTGCTAGGCAAGTACCCGGCGAGCGCCGGCTCCCCCGAAGTTCGGTGCGCGATCGGCGACTGGATCGCAAGCCGGAACGGAACACTGCTCGATCCCGACCGATCCATCCTTCCGGTAAGTGGCACGCGAGAAGCCTTGTTCGGGTTCGCCCAAGCCGTCGTTGACCCCAGCAAGGGGCCCGCAGTTCTGCTCCCGAATCCGTTCTACCAAATCTACGAAGGGGCGGCCCTGCTTGCGGGTGCCGAGCCGGTATATGTCCCGACCCCGAAGGAAAACGGCTACCTGCCCGACTGGTCGGCGGTACCACAAGAAGTTTGGCCCAGAGTGCAACTGGCCTATGTCTGTTCGCCGGGCAACCCCTGCGGATCGGTGTTCGGCGCGGCCGACTGGAAGGACATCTTTGATCTCTCCGACAAGTACGGTTTCGTCGTTGCGTCCGACGAGTGCTATTCCGAAATCTACAAAGGCCGTCAGCCGATGGGCGCGCTGCAGGCTGGCCATCTGGAGCGACTGGTGGTGTTCAATTCGCTGAGCAAGCGCTCCAGCGCGCCGGGGCTAAGATCGGGCTTCGTGGCCGGCGATCCGACCGTCATTGAGAAATACCTGCTCTATCGCGCCTATCACGGCGCCGCGCCAAGCCTCATGGTGCAAGCGGCGAGCGCG
>JBBREM010000038.1:0-21526 GCA_038202925.1 Fimbriimonadales bacterium
AAGTTCCGAGATACCCCGGACGACACAAGTCTGAACCTAGCCAAGTCGTTCGTCGACGGGATGCTGGCGGTGCCTGAGTACGCGACGGAGAAGATCACTCAAAGCGTCATCGATCCGCTACAGCTTCCTAATCTGGAGACCAAGGTCACGGCACTCGCGAACGCGATGCTAAATGACCAAACAGCGATGGCAGGGATCATCCCCGGCGTGCGAAGCGCGGCCCAATCGTACAGCGACAGCTCCGGCCTCAACCGCCACTACCGCGACTTGTACGACGTGTGCCTGCGCATCGAAGCGGCCTCGCCACCGGCAGCAGTTGCGACCGCCTGCGTGGACGTGCGCGCCGCGATAACGCAAGCGGTGCTGTACGAGGGCCACAACGCGAATTCGCCGGGCAGCCACGGGGTGTCGATCGACTTCTCGAATTCGACCGAGTTCAGCACCCTGAGCACGAACTACGCGAAGCTGAGATTCGCGCAGGACACGACCTGGGATTCCTGGCTAACCGTCGCTCCGTAGGGCCACGTATTGGGGCCGTCATCCTGAGCGAAGCGGCGAGACGAGACGCGCAGTCGATGGACCGCCGTTCAGACGCACCGTCGCTAACCGAGGTCCTTCAGTTCCAATCTTCGCCGAGGCTCGATTTCCGCTCAGGATGACGAATTCGGCGGCTCACAAGCCAGCCATCATTGCGCCCGGCGCTGAAAGGTCCGTCATACTGTGCGTGCTGTGAGGCTCACCAAGGCAATCCTTCTGAGACTGCTGTATGGCTTGCTGAGCCTGCTCTTCATCTCGCTCGTTACCTTCATCGCGGGCGAGTTCGCGCCTGGCGACGCGGCCCAGATCATCGTGGGCGAGAAGGCTTCTCACGAGGCGTACATCGCCAAGAGGCATGAGCTCGGGCTCGATAAACCGTGGCCGATCCGGTATGCCGACTACGTCTGGGGAGCCGCGCATTTCGACTTCGGCAATAGCTGGTTCGGCATGCGCCGCCCGGTGAGCGACATCATCAAGGAAGCCGCACCGGTCACGATCCGCATCGCCGTGCTCGCCACCATTCTCGCCGCGATCGTCGGCATCACGCTGGGCACCTTTGCCGGCATCTATCGCAATCGCGGCCCCGATACGGTGGTCACGACGATAAGCACGCTCGGCGTCACCATTCCCAATTTCGTGCTGCTGCCGATGCTCGTGTACTTCCTATCCAACCAACTGCACCAGCTTCCCGGGGACAATCTCGCCTACCGCAATCTCGGCATGGGCGAGATTTACTATCTGATTCTTCCCGTCCTCGTGCTCGCCGCCCGTCCGGCGGCGCTTCTGACTCGACTTACGCGGGCGAGCATGGTCGACACCATGCAGCAGGAGTTTATCAAGACGGCGACGGCGAAAGGCGTCCCGCCGTTTCGACTGGTCTTCAAGCACGGCCTGAGAAACGCGATCCTGCCCGTCATCAGCGCAATCGGCGTCAACTTCGGCTTCCTGCTGACAGGCTCGTTCGTGGTCGAGCGGGCCTACGTCATTTCCGGGCTGGGGAGCCGGGCGATCGAGGCGATTTACATGCGCGATACGCCCGTCATCCAGGCGACCGTGCTTGTCACCGGCGCGATGTTCATCGTGGTGAACCTGCTCGTCGATCTCGCGCTGCCGATCCTCGATCCGCGAATCCGGGAGGCCCAGGTTTGAAGCTAAGCCAGAAGATCTTGTTCTGGTTCGGCATCACCTTCCTCGCTGGCTTGCTCGTGTTGTCGTTCGTCGGGCCGATGCTCAACGACCCGCTCAAGCAGGGCCGCGTGTTCCTCCCTGCGAGTTCAGAACATTGGCTCGGCACCGATCAGAATGGACGCGACGTCTTTGCCCGGCTCTGTCGAGGCGCGCAGTCTTCGCTCATGATCGGCGTCATCGTGGAGTTCCTGGCGCTGTCGGTGGGCATCATTATGGCGGTGCTCGGCATGTACGCACCGCGCTGGATCGGCTACCCGCTCATGCGCCTCACCGACGCGATGTTCGCCTTCCCCGATATCCTCCTCGCAATTCTGCTGGTCGGTATCTTGCAGGGGGCGCAGATCAAGGCATTCGAGGGCGGCTTTATCCCGGTTATCGTTGCGCTCTCCATCACCGCCTGGCCCGGCGTCACGCGCCTGGTGCGGGGCCAGCTTGCGTCGCTCAAGGACCGCGAGTACGTCGTGGCCGCCAAGGCGAGCGGCGCCTCAACGACCTACATCGTCACCAAGCACATCCTGCCTCAGCTTTGGGGGCTGCTGCTCGCGGTGGCGATGGTTGAACTGGCGGGGGTGATCCTAGCCGAATCGACGCTCAGCTTCATCGGCATCGGCGTCATGCCGCCGAATCCAAGCTGGGGCAACATGATCGACAAGGCGCGCCAGAACATGAACTCCTACCCGGCCCAGCTTTTCTGGCCCTGCCTCGTACTCAGCCTAACGATCTTCTCGCTCAACTTCGTTGGTGATGGCCTGCGCACCATCACCGATCCTAAGTCGAAATAGCCGGGATCGCGGAAATCATTCCGCCCTTTTCCTGGTCAATTCCCCACAGCTTGTCATTCCGAGCGAGGATGAGCTCAACGGGCGAGTCGAGGCGTTTGGGCGTTCTCGCCGTCAGCTCGTGCCCTCGTTTAATGGAGAGTTCTGCTCCGTCAGAACCGGCAGGCGGTTGCTACGGAGGGCAACCCTCCATCTCGCTTCGGGACGACCCTAACTAGGGTCTAATGACCGCGACCGCCGCCTTTGCGGCGACTTGCTGTCCGGCTTGTACGAACCATGCGACTCGTCCGTCGACAGGCGCGAGGATTTTGCAGTCTTCGATCTGTGCCTTTAGGTCCGCGATCTTCTTCTGCAGCCCCGCGACGCGCTGATCGGTCGATTTCATCGCTCCCTCGTCAACGAACACCTTGACGGGGATCGGCTGGGGTTCGACGACTCTTACCATCGAGCGGCGCGTCACCACCTTGCCCACGTAGCTCACTTGAGGCTTGGAATCGGCCGTCTTTGGAGTCGCGGGCGTCACCAAGCTTTGCGCCTTCGTAACCGCGCTGTCTGCGGTCTCCAGGGCAGCCCGCGCCCTGTCGAGCTTATCCTTTGCCGCGCTCTGCGCGGCGTTCGCGTCGATCAAATACTTGTCAGCCACTTGCGCCTGAGCGGCAAGCGCATCCCAGGCTTTCTTCGTAGATTCCTTGTCCGCAACGAGTTCGGCGGCGCGCTTCGTACTGATCACCCCGGCGTCGAGCAACTCCTTCGAGTTCCCCGCCTTTCGGTCCGCGGTGGCGGATTCGGCTTCGGCCTTTGCAACCTTGGGCCGCAACGCGTCGCGGTCCTTTTGCGCTTGGGAAACAGCGCCATTCGCCGCGCTCAGTTCGCTCGTCGCTTTCTCGAGCGTCTTCCGGTCGTCGGCGGCGTGTGCGACGGCGCCCTTGTAGCCTTCGTGGCCCTGCAACTGCAACTGACCCATGGTTGCAACCGGCATTGGCCCGGCTGTTTGCACCGGCACCCTAACATGCTCGACTTGAGGAAGCGCCCTCGGAAGAAACCCGGCTAGACCGTAACTGGTCATCGGCTTGATCGCGCTTTGGCCCTGCTGCTGAACCGCAGCCAGCTCGGCTTCAGCTTGTTGCAGTTCGGTTCTCAGCCCCGAGCTGTCAAGCTCCGCGATCACTTGGCCGCTCTGCACCTGCGATCCGTTCAGGGCGACCAAGGCCAAAACTCTCCCGCCTATCGGTGAAATAAGGGAGACAGAGGAATCCTTGAATGCCACACGGTGCTCGCTGCCCCGAGCAAGACTCAACCCGACCAACGCCACCGCGAGGATGACGATGGTGAGGGCGACAAGCGCGAGTCGTGACTTCTTCGGCTGGGCCATGGGGTCCATCCTTGATTCTACGTTGCCGAGAGCGTAGAACTTCCACCCTTGGGCCTACTGGAAATTAGCGCATCGGTAGCTTTTCGCGCAATCCTGGTAGCGATCAGGCCGTCTTGGGCCGTCGGCATGTCGACGTTCGCTCCTTTGAGCCGAGCGACTAGCGCGGCGTACATTCCAGCAAAATTCTTCTCGCTCGCCCCCGGCAAGGTGATCGTCCCCTCCCCCGTTCGGGCTTCGAGAATGTAGCCTTCGCGGTCGTAGCGCAAGACACCGCCGGTCCCGATCAGCTCGTAAGTGAACACGCTGCGCGGCTCCTTAACCGTGTGGCCGTAGGTGTAGCTCACCTCGACCGTGGTCAGCGCGCCACTGGCATGCTGTAGGTGCAGCCAAACGTGATCGGGGGCATCGTAGCCAGTTACCCAGGCTCCCGCCTGCGTCCACGATTCGACCTCGCCTAGCCACATCCGCGCCAGATCGATCTGGTGCACGCCGCAATCCACCAATGGTCCGCCCTCGATCATGCGGCCGTGGAACAGCGGGCTTTTCACCCAATTCCCGCTGTCTGTCTGAGCCCACTCGCCATGCGCGCCCCAGTTGTAGATGAGCCGGCTGGAGCGAATCTCGCCGACGATTCCATCATCGACCCACTGCTTGATCTGTTGGACAACCGGGCTGAAGCGATAGACGAAGCCGACAATGAACTCCTTCCCCGCGCCCCGCATCGCCGCGATCATTTCTTCGCCCTCGACGTCGTTCATCGCGATCGGCTTCTCGCACATCACGTGCACACCATTTCTAGCGGCATCGAGCATGTTCTGGTGGTGGGCGGGAGCGGACGAAGTAATCGCCACGACATCGAGATGAGAGCTGAAGAACTCTGCAGGATCGGTGAAAGGAACTCCGCCGAAGCGGGAAGCGTAGTCCGCAGCCTTGCCTGGAATAGGATCGAGCAAGGCGACAAGCTCAAGCCCGGCAGTGGAAACAATGGCGGGCAGGTGGCCGTAGTCGGCAACCTGCCCGCATCCGATGAGGCCAATCCGTAAGCTATTGCCCAGCGGGAGCTGCTCCCGTCGGCAATTTGACCTGAGGAGGTCCGGAAGCCGGTCCGAGCGTGTCGGTCGTCGATCCCATGCCCGGCTCGATCATTCCCAGTCGGCCCGTCAGCGTGTCCTCCCGAGGATCCGCCGACTTATTGTCGGTCGCCGAACTCTGCTTGGGTGTAATGCCGCCGGATGCCTCGCCGATGCCGCCAAACGTGTAGGGATCGCCGGTTTGGGTCGCCTGGGTTTCCCTGAACATCGTGTTGTAACTGTCCAGCCCTTTCGGATGATAGCAACCCGCAACCGCGACGCACGCGGCCAAAGTCAAAAGCTTCCTTAACTCCATTAGTAGCTCACGTCCACTGGCTGTTCTTTCCCCGTCTCGCTGCTCTTGTACAAGGCATCAAATACGGCATTGAGCAGCAGCCCCTGCTCGCCCGGCACCGGCGACGGTTCTTTATTGATGATGGCATGGACGAACGCCTTGACTTCATCGACGTGCGATGATTCCACTTGAGGAATATTCGCCGGCTTCATGTTGAAGAGTTGCCTATCCTGCTCGGTGTAAATCGTGATCGGCTCCTGCTCGTCGTACGGCTTGATCATCGCGCCCGCCTTGGTCCCGTAAAGCTGGGTTTGGAACGGGTTGCCGTCCAGATTTCCCATAAACGAGCTTTCGAGAGTGATGACGGCCCCATTTTCGAACTTGATCATGCCGACCGCGAAGTCTTCTACGGTGAACTTGTCGCGATCGTAATCGCCCCAGTCGTTCCACAGGTCGGGATTGCGGCCGAGGGTGTCCCACGTTTTGCCGCTCGCGCTAACCGGCTTCGGATAGCCCATCAAGTACAAGGTGAAGTCGAGGATGTGTACGCCGATGTCGATCAGCGGCCCGCCGCCCTGTTGGTCTTTGTGGATGAAGACACCCCATGCCGGGACGCCGCGCCGCCTGAGCGCCTGGGCGCGGGCGTAGTAGATGTCTCCCATCGCGCCGGTGTCAATGTACTGCTTCATGAACCGCGCGGCCGCCGTCCAACGGTTTTGCAGGGCTACCTGGAGGATCTTGCCGCTCTCGCGGGCAGCCGCGCACATCAGCTTGCACTCGGCGGCGTTCATCCCGAGCGGCTTCTCGCACAGCACGTGCTTGCCCGCCTTGAGCGAATCTACGGTGGGCTGGACGTGATATTTGTTCGGCGTCGCGACGCTCACCGCGTCGACATCGCCGCTGGCGAGCATCTCGCGGTAGTCGACATAGGCCTTGCCGCCATACTTGTCGACTGCCTTCTGCGTGTTCTCGGGATTGAGGTCGCAGAATGCGACCATCTCGCATTCATCGGGCATGCTCTCGTAGCCGCGCATGTGGACCTGCGATATCCCGCCAGTGCCGATAATGCCGATCCGTAGCTTGCGATCCATCAGCGCGAAGCATACACGTTAGACGCCGGCCTCGGCACGAGCACGCAACAAGAGATCGTCGACGCCAAGCGCGTGGGCTTGCGCCTCCATGTATTTCACATCCAACTGCGAGTTGCGGCGCTTAAGAATTCCAAGGACATCCCGCCATTGGACTCCCGATGCCTCGTTGCCGCTGCGGTACCAGAGAAGCTTGTTCAAAACGGTGTCCTCCGGCGATGAAACGTAAACCTCGATTGGTGGGCTCGCGATGTCTAGCGTGCGCTTCAATCTTCGCGAAAACTGTGTTTCGAGCCACGCATCGAGGCGAGGTGTGAAAACGTCGATCTGGAAGCCAGTTTCCAGATGGATGATGTTGAAACAATCTCCAGTCTCCACAGAGCGAGTAGCCGCGATTTCGTCCGCATAAAATTCCGCCTGCAAGCGCTCGATAAATACTGGTAGTGCCTTTTGCGAAAGGGTCACCACAAAATCAGCATCGCGGGTCACGCGCATCTCGCCAAACATGATGCTGACGAGTGATCCGCCGATGTAGTAAGGAATGTCGAATTCCTCAAGGGCTCCGACAAAGCCAACCAATGCGGCACCAAACTCTAGCAACGGCTATGTCGCTTCCCAGCCGTAGGCCTTTAGCATGGCTTCCGGCGAGAGCCATTGGGATAGTACGCGCATCCGAATTTCCTCTGAGTCAGCATCAGGATGCTCGGCGGCAATGTTCGACCGCTGAAATGCAACCGCGAGATCGATAAGCGCCTGCAGTTCGCGCAGCGAGTCAGACTCCGACATTCGGCGATACCGATCGAACATGATCGTTTCGGCCACCACGCTCACATCTCTCGCCTGAGTACGCACAGCTTATTTTACGACGTCTCGCGGTCTTCGTACAGCCTCAGCGCCTCTTCCTGATCGTCATGCAACGGTTCCTTGTTGGCGCACCTTGTGGCAATGAAGAAACCGACGACGGCGATGAGCGCCATGCCGATCCAGAACACGAGCGCTGGCATCTCCGGCACTTCAAACTCAAGCTCGCCAAAATGTTTGCCATACCAGGTAACCGATGTGTGAGCCCCGATGAACAGCAGCTTCACTCCCGCCCAACCCACCAGTGCATACGCGACATGGTCGAGCATTGGATATTTCTCGAGCAGCCGGATGAAGTAGTTAGCCGCGAACCGCAGAATCACGATTCCGATGAGAGCCCCCGCGACAACTACCCACAGCTTGTTCGGATTCTTGACCGTGTTTACTACCGCAACCGCCACGATCACCGAATCCAGCGCGAAGGCGAGATCGACAATGTTCAGATATACGACCGTCGGCCAGAAGCCCATCTTCTTGCCTTGCTTATCTCGCCCCTTTCCAACGTCGATGAAATGCTTGATCGGCAAGTAAAGCAAGTACAGCGCGCCTCCAAGCTGAACCCACCACAGATCGATGATCAGGGCGGCGAGAATGATGGCGATCGTGCGCAACACGAATGCCCCGCCCATGCCGTACATCAGCGCTTTTTTCTGCTGATCGTGCGGCAGATGGCGAACCAGGATTGCGAGCACAAGAGCGTTGTCCACCGAAAGTAGCGCCTCGAGCACCACGAGGAAGCCGACGGTGCCGATGTCTCCTGGTTGGAACGACTGACCGAACATAATAGTGAAGCCTTCGTCCCTGCGGGAAAGCTTTTGAGAACCCCTTCAGAGCATTCTGCCGTAAGGAGAAGAAGGGCCGCAATCCTTCCCTGGTGCCCAGAAGCAATAAACCGATGCCAACCTACGTTTACGAGTGCAGCAACTGCAGCGATGTCTTCGAAGTCGATCAGAGAATCACTGAGAACGCATTGGACGAGTGTCATTGCGGATCCAAAGGCACGGTCAAGCGCCTCATACAGCCGGTTGCGGTGATGTTCAACGGCGCAGGCTTCCACATCAACGACTACGCGGCGAAGGCGGCACCGGCACCGGCCGCCGAGAAGCCGAAGGCTGAAAGCACAGTCGAGCCCTCCACGAGCGCTGGCAGCGAGCCGGCGAAGCCGGCTGCGACAGACGTCACCTCTACTTGAGACCAGCAGCGCAACGAGCGTTGGGACTACACGCCTTCGGCGTAAAAAAAGCCCGAAGGCAAATGCCTTCGGGCCCCGTTTGTAAGTAGGTCCTACTTATTCTTCGCCGTCGGAGCCGCCGTCGTCAGGCTGGCCGCGTAGGCGTTGTATTGATCCTCGGTCGCTGGCACCTTGATCTTGCCGGTCTTGATCTGATCCGCCATTTTCATGACCTGAGCGATATTCGCCTTGCCGATCTTGTCCTTGGTGAACCGCATCTCGCTGAGGCCGACGCCGTTGGACTTCAGGTCATATACCTTCGCGCCTGGCGTGAACTGGTCCATCGCCGTGTCCTTGATCGTCGAGTAGACCGCATTGTCCACGCGCTTGATCATGCTCGTGAGCACGTAGCCCTTGGCGACGTCGTCCTGGTCGCTGTCGACCCCGATCGCGTACTTGCCATGATCCTTCGCCGCGTTGATGACGCCGATACCGCAGCGCCCGGCTGCGTGGTAGACGATGTCCGCGCCGCCATCGAACAGCACGTTCGCGGCCGCCTTGCCCTTGTCGATGTCGTCCCAGCTGTCGGTGTACTTGGCGGGAAGGACTTCGGCCTTCGGGTTCGCAGTCTTCGCGCCAGCCGCAAAGCCGTACTGGAATTTCTTAATCAGATCGAGCTGCATTCCTCCCACAAACCCGAGCTTGTTGGTCTTCGTCGTAAGTCCGGCAAGATAGCCGGCGAGGAAGCTGCCCTGTTCTTCGGAGAATACGAGGCTGCGCACGTTCGGCGCGGTGACAACCGCATCGACGATCGCGAATTTCACGTTCGGATACTTCGGCGCGACCGCCTCGACCGCCTTGTTCTGGCTGATGCCGATCGCGAACACCAGATCGCAGCCGCTGTCTGCCATCGTGGTGAGGTTGGTTTCGTAGTCCTTCGGCGTGCGGCTATCGACCATCTTGATGTCGACGTTCACGTCTTTCTTCGCCATCTCGGTGCCGTTAAATGCGCTGTCGTTGAAGGACTTGTCGCCACGCCCGCCGCTATCGAAGACGATGCCTACAGTGAGGTGCTTGCCCACCTTCTGGCCGCCGCCGGTCTTGCCATTGCCGCCGAGTTGGGTGGCGTTGTTGTTGATATCCGTCGAGCCAGAGTTGGCTGCTTGATTGCCGCCGCAGCCGCAGCCCACTAGGCTGAACGCAACTGCGGACACGAGAGCGATGTCGTAGAACCTCAAATCCTGAACCTCCACCCAGAGCGGGTAAACTAGCCTCATTATGGCGCATCTCCCGTAGGTTTCGGGGTGTCACTTCTTGCGCCTTATAGGAGTCCCATCGCATTGATCACCTGTCAGCTCACCAAGCTCGAAAGCGCCCTCGACCAGCTTAAGAAGGCCTATCCGAAGCTCAAGCCCGCCGATGCGGCCCTGCTCGTCAGCGCGCTAACCCTCACCGGCCGCCATGCCGTCGCCATCTACGATGGCAAGCAGTACACCTGGCCCGAGGACTACGGCACACTGACGAAGGCGATGGTCGCCGAGCTTGATATCGTCCAAGAGGGTATCGAGGCGAACGCCCCGAAGCGCGTAGCAAAGAACGCTCCCGAAGAAGAGCCGATCAACGTCAACGTCGGTCTCGCGCCCAATATCACAGCCGGCGAAAAGCTGCTGGATGAGCGTAACGACCTGAAGGCGCTGCTCAGCGAAGTGCTGCAGAAGGGTGTCGAGTTCGTGTACTCAGGCAACGATTTGGGGTGGCAGTGGGCGCTCGACCGCGCAAACTGGACCACCGTCGCTTCCCACGACATAAGCCGCCGCATCAAGATCAAATGCACGTTCACCGAGGGCGCCGTCGGCGTCGAGATGGGTACGGCATCGCCCAAGAAACGCGCATCGAAGAAGGCCGCTCCCGTCGTCGAGCCGGAGCCAACGGAAGCGCAGGCAGAGGCCGCCGAGGCGCAGGCCGAGGCAGAAGCCGCCGCCGCAGAGTAAGCCTTAGTTCACGCTGAACTGAAGTTGAATCTGTCCGCCGCCGCCGCCCGGCTGGCGGCCGCCCCGCCCCGAATTGCGCGTCGATAGACTCAATATAGCTGTGAAGTTCGACCCAACGGTCAGGCGTGCCGGCCGACGGGGGTCGAGGTATTGCACGGTGCCGTTTCCGCCGCGTATGGCGAGCGCGTTGAGGTCAATATTGGTCGGGTCTGCGGCCGCCAACTGCCGAAGGAGCACCGCATACTCGGGATTGTTCGCTGGGATGTCGAAATTAGCCTGATTATTCGCGGAAGCGAACACTTGAGCAAATCCCGCCGGCGTCAGATCTTGCAAAACCTTGCTTATGAAGGCGACCGCGCCTTGGATCCGCTTGGATTCGTCGCCCGGCGGGACGGTCTTCCCCCTGAGCGCAAGCAAATTCAGCGCGCGACGCCGAATCGCCTCTGTGTCCATGCTCAGCATGTAGGCATCTTTCGTGTTGGCGAACCGCCCACCCGTAGCCTTGGCGACATAGGTTAGGAACTCCGTCGCGGGCATGGAATCGGCTTTGACCGCCATCGCCTGGTCGCGCAATATCCAGTGGACCTTGACGGGCTTGTCGAACTTGAGCTGCTCCAGGGCGGCGGCGTTTAGCCTCTCCTCACCGGTCGTTTCAAACGTGACCTTGCCATCCTTCACGCTGTCCGTCGAAATATCTTTCCACTTGGTGGAGGGCTCGGCCATGCCGGCCAGCTTTCCGGGCAGAAGATCGTCGGTGAGGATCACATCGGTTCCCGCCACGATCCGCATCCCGCTGTGGGACTTCACATCCCACGCGAGCGTCTCGAACGACTTGGGATCGAAGTCGAAAGCCGGAATTTGTTTCGGCTGAGCTTGGGCGATCACCACATTGAGGTGGCTCGCGCCTGACAAGGCCTTGGCGAGATCGGCAGCCGATCCTCCCGGGAAGTGCACAGCGGCTAATGCAAGCGCGAGAAACATAACTTTAAGACGAGTGGCAGCCGGATTAGTGACAGCCGGCCGGCCTACGGCCGGTTCAGCTTGTCGAACAGATAACGCATGATCGTGCCGAACACGTGAGGACGCGACGTGTCCTTGCCGATGCTGTGATCGTCCCGCGGGTAGTACATCACGTCCACATACTTGCCGTTGTCGATGAACTTCTGGACAAGCCGCGCATCGTCTTGGAACAGCACGTTGTCGTCCAGCATCCCGTGAACCATCAGGAGATTGTCCTTCAGGTTCGCCGCATACGTGTACGGCGAAGTCTTGTCGAAGATCGACTTGTTGTCCTTCGCGAGGCCCAATCGCCGGCGCGTGTACCACTCGTTGTAGTTCTTCCACTCGGTGACGCTCGCAACCGCCACGCCGGTATCGAACACGCCGGGATGGCTGAGCAGCGTCATCAGCGTCAAATAACCGCCGTAACTCCAGCCCCATAACCCGATGCGGTCTTTGCGCACGTAAGGCAGCGAGGCGAGATAGTCATGCGCGGTCACGGCTTCCTCGGAGTCGATGATGCCCATCGAGTTGGCATATCCACTGTTGAATTCGCCGCCGTAACCCCACGAAGCGCGGAAATCGACGAGCAGCACGACCATGTCGAGCTGCATCGCCGCGTAGTTCTCAAGATAACCAAGCCACGCCGCCTTTCCCGAGTTTGCGTACATGTTTGAGAGAAACGCGGGGTGCTTCTTCTTCATGTCGAGCCCCGGCTTTGTCACCAGAAGGCCATGCACCACGGAGCCGTCCTTCGCCTTGAAAGTGACTTCCTTGAAGTTCGCCCACTTGATCTTGTCGAACTCGGCGGGTTGGCTCTTGGTGAGCCTGCGCATGGCCGGCTCGACTGAATACAGCTCCCACGGCTGCTTTGGCGAGCCCGCCATCGTGGCGATCTTCGTGCCGTCCTCGCTCACCAGAGGCGAAGCGGTGTTGTCAAAGGCCTTCGTCACCGAGAAGCCGTCGGGCATGACCACATGCGAGGTGATCTTCCCATCCGGCTCGACGATCGCGATATCTACGTTTAGCGGCGATCGACTCAGCGTCGTGAGGATCAGCCGGTCGCTGTTCTTCGGCCGCATCAGCGACGCGACGTCGTAATTCTGCGCGAACACTTTGGTGAGGTTTGTGCCGTCCGGGTCAATCTGCATAATCGAGCGATTCGCAAACTTCCCGTCGATGATATCGGTGCCGAAAATGATGTGCTTCGAGTCGCGGCTCCACACGAGCGGGCGAAAGTCGGGGATGTAGTTCTTCGGCGCTTTTTCCTTGTAGGCATCGAATTTCTTCAGCCCGTCGGGATTGACCACGGTAATCGTGTACTCCCTAAAATCGTCTCGAAGCCAGCCGATCGCCAGCGATTTGCTGTCCGGCGACCATTCCATATCGGTCTGCCAGTGATAGGCGGGAATGCCTTGCAGGAACTTGATCACCCCGCCATCGGCTGGAATCATCCCGACCTGCTGGTTCGCGTCGAGATCGCCGTTCCACGAGCGCTTGATGTTCACCACCGTCGCCCGGTCCTTGCTGAAATCCATCAGCACGTGCGAGCCCGTCTTGCTCGAGTCTGACCACGTCACCACGATATTCTTGTCATCGGGAGACCAGTCGTAGGAGTCCAACGAAGTGTTGGCTTTGGATAGGAAAGTGAGCTGCTTTACCCGCCCCGTCTTGCGGTCCATGCGAAAGAGGTTTGAGCCCTTCATGAAGCCGATGTACTTGCCGTCGTGTGAGTAGCGCGAGCTGAAGATGCCTTCACCGGAGTCGAACAGAGCTTGCGTCTCCGAGCCGTCCGGGTTCACCGTCCACACACGGCCTTTGTAGCTGAAGAGGATCTCCTTGCTGTCCGGCGACCACTGATAGCCGCCCGCGCCACCGTCGTACAGGTCCTGCTCCTTCTTAGTCAGCTCGTCACGCGTGTCGTCCTGCCGCGGCAGGTCGACGATCTTGTTTGAGTCGACGACCATCTTCGACTCGCCGCCGGGAAAGTCCATGACGTAGATGTCCAGCTTCCGCGCTCCCGTCTTATTCCAGCCGAACACGATCTTGCCGCCGTCCGGAGACATCGTCGCGCCAGAGGGAGAACGTCCGTTGATGAGGGGATATTGATAGAAGCGCTCGAACGCAACTCCGTTCATCTTTGGCAGATCGGAGGCGCTCCAAGCAGTCGCGACAAGCGCGAGAAGAGGCAGGGCAATAGCTTTCAAATGTGGATAACTCCTGGGATAAGGTCGTCGGGTGTTTACCCGAACCGGGCCACCCCTCCCTTGTTTACTGCGGTTTAGGCTCAAGTGTGCCATCTGAGCCAAGTCTCTCGAGCAGATGTGGCATCTCCTCCGGCGAACGAAGCCAAACCACTCGATTGGACAGTTCCTCGGCCCACTCGCGAATTCGGGGCAGATATTCCCTATCCACCCGCTCCAGAAGCGGGATCAGCACCTCTTCCTTATCGCCGAACGAGCAACCTTCCGGCGCGTCGTCGCGCACCTTTCCGCGCCACTCTTCAGTGCGCCGTAGAGCCCATTCCTTACAGTGGTCGAGCGGATAGTCGAGGAGGATCGTCAGGTCCGCCGCCTTCATCCGCGTCTCGACCGACCACAGCGGGCCGAGACCATCGATCAGCCACCGCTCTTGAGGAAGAATCGCCGCGATTATTGCCCTCACCTCATCTTCCGGGGTCCGGCCCCAGTTGGGCTGCCAGATGATGCGATCCATGTGATAGAGCGGCAGATCGAGGGTTGCGGCGAGCTGTTTGGAGAGCGTCGTCTTGCCGGAGCCTCCATTGCCGACCACCGTCACACGGTTCATGCTCCCAGCAGTTCGCTCGCGACTAGGGCCACATGCTCAGCGGTGAAGCCAAACTCCTTCATGACCTGATCGCCGGGGGCGGAAAGTCCAAACCGGTCGATCCCCACATGCGCCTGCGCATAGCGATCCCAACCGAAAGTCGTCGCCGCTTCGATCGAAACGGTGGGTACCTCTTTCGGCAGCACCGAGTCCCGGTAAGTCTTAGGCTGCTGGGCGAAAAGAAACCAGCTCGGCATGCTGATTACGCGAACGGCAATACCTTTCGCTTCGAGCAGGGGCTTGGCCTCAACCGCCAACTGAACTTCGGAGCCGGTTGCGACGAGGATGACGAGGGGGCGCTCTTTGTCTTCGGCTGCGGATTCGGAAAGCACGTAGGCCCCCTTCTCTGCCGGGTGGTTTTGAACCTTGTCGGGAGAAAGGGGCGACAGACCCTGGCGCGTGAGCGCCAGCAGAGACGGAGTCTTCTTCGATTGCAGCGCGACCTTCCAGCAGGCCGCCGTCTCGTTGCCGTCGCATGGCCGCATCACGTTCAGATTCGGGATCGCGCGCAACGCGGCGAGGTGCTCGATCGGCTGGTGGGTCGGGCCGTCCTCGCCTAGCCCGATGGAATCGTGGGTGAAGATGAAGATCGAAGGGCATTCCATCAGCGCGGCGAGCCGTATCGATGGCCGGCAGTAGTCGGTAAAGATGAGAAAGCTCGCGCCGTACGCCCTCATTCCGCCGTGCAGCGTCATGCCATTCACCGCCGCGATCATCGCGTGCTCGCGCACGCCGAAGTTGATATTGCGCCCGGTCGGAGTCTCGGGCTGGAAGTCGGCGAAGTCCTTCAAATGGGTGTTGTTGCTCTCCGCAAGATCGGCGCTGCCGCCGACTAGAGTCGGTAGGTGAGGAGCGATGGTGTTGAGAATTTTGCCGCTCGCCTGGCGCGTCGCCATCTTCTCGCTGAACTGAGGCATAGCCTTGATCCAGCCGGTTCCCCACTCGCCGGCAATCGCGCCTCTCAACTCTTTCGCTTGCTTTGGATGAGACGCCTCGTATTCGCCCATTCCCTGCTGCCACGCAAGGTTGAGGCCATGGCCCTTAGTGGCCGGCTTGTGGAAATCGTCGTAGACTCCATCCGGCACGAGAAATTTCGGCTCCAGGGGAATCCCCAGAGCCTTCTTAGAAAGCTCCACCTCCTCCAAACCGAGGGCCGCGCCATGCGAGCTCGACTTCCCCGCCTTATGCGGCGAGCCGTAGCCGATGATCGTGCGGCACATGATCAGCGAAGGCTGTCCAGTAGCCTTCTTCGCCTCGATAATGGCCTGGTCCACCTGCTCGACGTCCATACCGTCGATCCGCTGTACGTGCCATCCGAGGCCCCGAAAGCGCGTCTCGACATCCTCGGTGAACGTGAGGTCGGTCGATCCATCGATCGTGATGTTGTTGTCGTCGTACAGATAGATCAGCTTCCCAAGGTGAAGGTGCCCGGCGAGGCTGGCGGCTTCATTCGAGACGCCCTCCATGAGGTCGCCGTCGGAGCAAATCGCGTAAGTGAAATGCTCGATGATCTCGTGGCCCGGACGGTTGAATATGGCGGCGAGATAGCGCTCCGCCATCGCGAAGCCCACGCCGTGGGCAAACCCCTGCCCAAGTGGCCCCGTCGCCATTTCCACCCCCACCGTCGCGAAGTTTTCGGGGTGGCCTGGCGTTTTGCTGTGGAGCTGCCGGAAGTTCTTAAGGTCGCTGATCGAAAGATCGTAGCCCGTAAGATGCAGCAGCGCGTACTGCAGCATCGAGCCGTGTCCGGCGGAGAGAATGAAGCGATCCCGGTTGAACCACTTTGGATCCATGGGATCAAATCGAAGGTGCCGAGTCCACAGGGCGTAAGCAAGTGCCGCGCACCCCATGGGCATTCCGGGGTGGCCGCTATTGGCCGCCTGCACCGCGTCCATCGCCAGCCCGCGGATCGTGTTGATACTCCTCGTTTCGATGCTGGCGGCGGTGGAATTCACGCCTGAAAGAGTACCTGCGGGGAGGAATAAAGGATTGAGGGTTGAGGATTGAGGAATGCCCCCAATCCTTCATCCTCAATCCTTGGCTCGCTAGCCCTTCAGCGTGAGCTTCGTGGCCGTAGAGCTACGGCCGTTGGCGCCGACGGTCGTCGCCATTACCGTATAGGTGATGGAGCCGCCGCCCAGCCCGGTATCGGTGCTGATCGGATCGGTCTGCCAGTTGCCGCGGTCGTCCGCGGTGACATCCATCTCGGCGAGCGTGCCGTTAGTTCGGAATGCCCCAAGATAGACCTTCGCGTAGTCGATCTTCAGATGCACCCGGCTACCCGGGGCCGCCGTGCCGCGAAGCACGAGATCGCCGTTAACACGTGCATCGGAGGCCGGATCGGTGAAGCGAGGCGCTTCCATGGTTCCGAGTCGGGTCGTGAGGTTGGTCGTCGACTCAGTCGTGTAGGTCTCGCCGCCCGCCGTAACCAGCTTTCCAGTCACCACCGCGTTCTCGAAGTTATCGTTGCGCCGCACCGTGTAATAGCCTTCATAGTGGCCCGGCGTGACTTCCGTCATCCGGCGATCGACGACGCGATCGCCAACCGTAAAGCTTGCCGTTCCGCCCGGTTCGCCCACCATCGTGAACTTCACTTGGCTTCCCGGCGACATGTCGGTCGTGTCCGAATCGAAGGCGAACGTGCGAATTACGTCGCTCGTCGCGCCGATCCTAAACGTCCACGACTTCGTGACCGGGTTTCCGGCACGGTCTCGGGCCGTGATCGTGACCTCGTGTGTTCCCGCAGCAAGCGGAGCGTCGGGCCGATACGACACGAACGTCGAGGTGACCTGCGCGTCGGCGGTGACGTTCCTGCCGTCCATTCGGACTTCGACCGTGTTCGGGTCCACGCCGCTGCCGGAGGCATCGTCGAAGACGGCGGAAATCGCCGGCCGATTGCGCCCCGCACGGCTGTTGGGCTCCGGGGTTACCGAGCTGATCGTCGGCGCCATCGTGTCGAAGCCGATCGAGGTTCCCGACTGGATCATCCGCTCATTGTTGCCAAAGCGCAATCGCGCGACCGCATTGGCCTTGGTCACGTTGATCGGCGTGTTCGACGGGAGGTTGTACACAGCCGTGTACACGCCCGGGGAGCTCTCCGTCATGGGGATGTCCTGGGCGACGCCAGGGATCGTGAACGACGCCTGTCCGCCCGGTGTGCCCATCAGCGTAAATCGCATCTGGGCGCCGCCTCGCAAGAGGCCACTCTGGTCGACATCGAACGATGTGATCGCGATGTTTCCCGGCTGCGGATTCGTTGTCGGCGGTCTGTACTGGTTCGGGTCGATCGGTTGATCGCTCGAGCCCGCCATCGTCGTAATGTCGACGGTGTAGGTCGCGGCATTCCAGCGCACATCGGCACCCAGCGCTTCGCCCACAAATCGCAGCGGCACCATCGTGCTTCCCCGCACTTCCATCGCGGGCACGTCGAGTTGCACGTTGCGACCATTAACGAACGCGTTTCGATCGCCGAGACGCAGCCGCAGATCAGTCCCGCTTCGCGTCGCCGTCACCGTCTTGGTCGGCGCATCGTAGCTGACGTAGGCACCCAGCTTCTCCATAACGCCGCGCAGCGGGACGAGCACTCGTCCATTCACCTGCTGCGGACCGACGCCTGGAAAGGCGACGGCATCCCCGTTCACATTCACATAAATGTTGCTCTGCGCCAGAACCGCGCCTGGCACCAGCATCGCCGCGGCTATCGCGGCAACCTTCAGTTTTTTGCTCTTCCCTTTCATCAGAACCTCCTTGGCTCTCGTAAATTGCACAGTCAAAACCCCACGGAGTGTGGGGAGATCTACCTAAGTTGGACGAGATCGCCGATATGCAGTTCCGGGTGCGCGAGGCTGGATGAGCGAATTGCTCGGAACACCTGTATGAATATTGCGCGTCCAACAGCAATTAACGTGATATGGTGAAAACATGAGAAACCCGGCAAACTCCTTTGTTGCGCTCTGCCTCACTTCGGCTGGGCTCTTTCCATTCAGTGCGAGAGCACAGTTGGTTGATGTTGATCCGACTCTGCCAGTAGATCAGCGTGCAGTTATGACGGCAGTGCTGTCAAACCTCTTTCCGCCGGGCTTCACCGGCAACGTGACCTACATTGACGGAAGCGGAAACGTCTATGTCAATCACAGCAGTATGAAGGGAGACACCTACGTTCGTCGTCCCGACGGCACGTCCATCAACCTTCTCGGCGTATTTAATCCAACCATGACGCTCGGCTCCGGGCCCAGTCCCGACTTCATCGACCCAAGGGGCGGGGGGGACCCAGGTGACAACCCAGACAGTGGCCCATACCGTCGTGTGTTTATTAGGCCGGGCGGAATCGAGCACGTCTGGGCGTCGGCTCACCTCGCACCCGATTCAGGCTGCCATCAGATGTTGGCGCAGGATGACCGCGACGATCTGTATCTCAGCCCATGGTCCCGCACTACGAACCCGATCACAGGAACAAAATCGTTCTCAGATTGTGCGGATTGCGGTTTCACGTTTCATCACGGCTTAGTCAGAGGGTGGGACACCTTCTGCTACACTCAACGCGCCCAGGTAAGCTGCAGCTGGAAGCTAGCCGGCGGAACACCAGTCGCCTTAGACATGGACAAGCCGCTAAATTTCTTCCGCATGACGGTCGACATCATCAAGTTGACGATCTTGGGTGTGGCTACCGATTATTACGTGGCTACGCTTCCTGATGGACTCGACTACAGCGCCACTGGCTTCTGCGCGACCAAAATGACGACCATAGCGCAGCCAAAGGACGCAACTGGACATTCCCTTGAACGCTATTCAGGTGCGTTCCACCTTGATGCGCAATGGGATGATTCTCGCGTAACAAGCCAGGGAGGAGCACGCGTAGACAAAGTCCGCTACTATCCGGCTGGATACGCATTGCAGTGGTATCCACGAGATTACACACCAATTTGGTACAAGTTGCCGACCATTCCCGTCGTCACGTGGAGCCCCTTACCAGACGGTGATCCGGATACCGAATTCGTGAGCATCGACGCGAGGCCATGATGAAACATCTCATCGCCATACTCACGGCCATGGTGGCGAGTCAGAGATCGCCCCCGCACCATGCCCGGCAACTCGCAAATGATGATATCGTAATTTACTCCGTCCCAACCTCATTCCAGGCACACCCGGGCCGAGTGGTGGCAGTTACCAGCGATGGCACGTTCGAGATCCTCCGAACTGACTACAATGCTCGAGGTCGGAAGGTGAGGTTGCGGCTAGGCGGGATCCTCGTTCCTCCGTCGGTTCGGCGAGAAGCCATGATGTTCATGCGAAAGAATGCTCTCGGCCGAAATGTCAGCTTTGTACCGGGTCGGCGGGAGCAGAATGGCTTTGTTGGCGGAGTGAGCCTGAACCCGGTGGTGCATGGCGTTGGCGATATCAGCGCGTCGCTGATAGTGTGGGGGCTCGCAAAACCAATCCCGCCATACAACTACTCCATAGCTCACGCGCTCGAAACGGCACAGTACAACCATCTCGGCATTTGGGGCCGACGACGCGGCAAATGACGATTGCGCATCCGTGCCGGCGAGAGCGGTCTATGCGTAAGCACGCGACTCTTTTCGCCCTTATATTGGCTGCCGCCTGCCTTGCCCAGCTTCAAGTCAGCACCAATCACCACTCGCGAAAACTTGCTAACGATGATATTCTCATCTATTCGGTTCCAACATCGTTCCAGGCGCACCCAGGGCGCGTTGTTCGAATTTCAAACGATGGCACGTTCCAGATTCTTCGGACTGATTACAACGCGCAAGGCCGCATAGTCACCCTCCACCTCGGCGGGGTTACTGTCCCTTTGGCAGTTCGGAACGCGGCAGTCAAGTTCATGCGCAAATATGTGCTCGGGCCGCGACGCCAGCTACGTCGCTGGGCGCCATGAGAAAAACGCTTTCGTCGGAGGTGTGACCTGATCAAAGTCCGGGACGGCGTGGATAGCATTGCCTCGCCCTTGTGGCTTGGGGTCTTGCGCAACCCACTCCACCCTACAACTACTCGATGGCTCACGCGCTCGATACGGCAAAGTTCAACAGGCTGGGAAATCTGGAGCGGACATCGCTAGCCATACAAGACCCTGCCGCATGACGCGCTAGACTAGCGATCTATGCGCGTCAACGCCGTTTTCGCCGGTCTACTTCTTGCCTGTGTCTGTTTTGCCCAGAACGACGAGGGCTACGGCAAGAAGATCAAGGAGTTCACGAGCGAGCCCTTCTTTCTTACCGATCTCGTCGACCACCTGCCGGCAAGCGCCACAGTTCCGACACCTGAGAAATTCTTGGGCCACATCGTGGGGGCGCCCAATGTTCTGACCTACAGCGCGAAAGCGGCGGAATACCTACGCCTACTGGAGAAGAGTTCGCAGCGCGTGAAGGTCTTCTCGATGGGTAAGAGTGAAGAAGGCCGGGAAATGGTGGTTGCCGTCATTTCAGACGAGGCAAATCTTTCTCGTCTACCGAGGCTTAAAGAGATCAACGCCACGCTCGGTGATCCACGCAAGATCAAAGACGAGAAACTGGCCGACAGCCTCATCGCCGAGGGCCTTCCCTTCTACTGGGCCACCGGCGGCATGCACGCCCCCGAGACGGGTCCGCCCGAGATGCTCATGGAGCTCGCCTACCGCCTAGCGGTGAGCGAAGAGCCGTTCATCCAGACGATTCGCAAGAATTCGGTCGTGATGTTAACACCGGTTCTCGACGTCGACGGCCGCGACCGGGTGGTCGATATCTACCGTTATGAGAAGGCTAACCCGAAGAAGACGATTCCGCTCGTTTATTGGGGGCACTACGTAGCCCACGATGACAACCGCGACGGGATGGTGAACTCGCTGAAGCTCTCTCAGAACGTGTCGAGCACCTGGATGGACTTCAAGCCGCTTGTCTTCCACGATCTGCATGAATCCGTGCCGTACCTTTACATCTCGACGGGCACCGGCCCCTACAACCCCAGCTACGACCCGCTGACGATCGACGAGTGGCACATCCTCGCTTACAACGAGATCGACGAGATGACCAAGCGCGGCGTGCCGGGCGTCTGGACGCATGGGTTCTACGATGGCTGGGCGGCGAGCTATGGATTCATGATCGCTAACGGCCACAACGGGATTGGCCGATTTTACGAGACCTTCGGCGGCAACGGCGCTGACACGGGAATCCAGAGCGCCGGCGGCGACTCAACCCGCCAGTGGTACCGGCCCAATCCGCCCTTTCCGCGCGTTCGGTGGTCGATCCGCAACAACGTGAACCTGATGCAGAGTGCCCTCCTGCTCGGCATGAACAAGGTAGCCACCGAGAAGGAGAAATTCCTACGCAACTACT
>JBBREM010000039.1:0-20856 GCA_038202925.1 Fimbriimonadales bacterium
GGTGCCGCTCGATCAGTTCCATAAGGGAATTGAGCTGCCGGCCCGTCGCACGAGAAATTTCGATCCGCGCCAGCTTCGGCGGCGGCCCATCCGAGAAGGGTCCAAGGTCGAGGCCCGGCTCGAGCAGCTTTACATCCTCGACCCGGATCTCGATCGTCTTCTCGCTTCCGCGCTCGCGGTGCATTACGTAGCCCGTCAGCGATACCACCGTATCCTTCGCCAGGACCTCACGAAGCCTGGCGTAAGTCTTTGAAAAGATGATTCCCGACGCTTGGCCGGTGAAATCTTCGAGCACCAAGGATGCCATCTTCTCGCCGGTGTTCTTGGTCACGATGGTGCGAAAGGCGGCGATAACGCCTGCCAGCTTGACGAACGTTCCTTCGGCGGTTTCTTCAATGACGCCGCACGAGTGAGTGGCGCTCTGCTTGAGCACTCGCTCCAGACCGCGAAGCGGATGGTCGGAGACATAGATACCCATGACCTCTTTTTCCATCGCCAGAATCTCGCCGCGAGAGAACATGTCGGCGTCCGGCAGCACCGGACATTGCGGATGTTGCTGACCCTCGCCGCCGCCTTCGAAGAGCGAGTCTTGACCGGCAAGCCGGTCGCGATTGGCGTTTTCCGCAAACTGCAGCGCAGCTTCCACCTTGTCGAGCAGCTTGCGCCGGTTTCGATCGATGCAGTCCATCGCGCCGGCTTTCACGAGCGCGTCCAGCGCTGTCCGGTTCAGACCCATGGGTTTGAGCCGGTCGCAAAACTCGAACAGGTGCATGAACGGGCCGTTCTCGAGCCGCTCCTTGATGATTGCCTCGACGATGCCTTCCCCAACGCCTTTGATCGCCACCAGGCCAAATCGGATCGCGCCCTTGGTAGCTCCGCCATCCTTCGTCTTCTTCCCATTGGTCGCTGGGGATACGGCCGTGCTGTTTAGCTCGATGTTAAAGTCTAGTTCAGAAGCGTTGATGTCGGGCGGCAACACCGGAATCTTCATCTTCCGGCACTCTTCGATGAACGCGGTGACTCGGTCTTCCTTCGAGCGATAGACCGCTAACAGCCCAGCCATGTATTCGATCGGGTAGTTGGCCTTCAGCCACGCCGTTTGGTACGCGAGGATGGAGTAGCACACGGCGTGGGCCTTGTTGAATGCATAGCCCGCGAAGGGCATCAGCAACTCCCAAATCTTGTCGGCATCTTCGGGCCGAATAGCGTGCTCGGTAGTCCCGGCGAGGAACTCCTTATGCATCTCGGCCATCGCCTTCTTGTCTTTCTTCCCCATCGCGCGGCGAAGGATGTCGGCTCTGCCGAGCGAGAAGCCAGCGATGGCTTGGACGAGCTTCAGAACCTGGTCCTGGTAGACGATGATGCCGTAGGTCTCCTCCAGGATCGGGCGCATCCGCTCGTCCAGGTAGGTTGCCTCCCGGCGGCCAAACTTGCTGTCGATGAAGGCCGGAATATGCTCCATCGGTCCCGGCCGGTACAGCGCGACCATGGCCGCGAGCTCGCGGATCGAGTTGGGCTTGAGCTGGGTGACATACCGAGTCATCCCCCCACCTTCTAGCTGAAACACGCCGATCGTGTCGCCGCGAGCTAGCATCTCGTAGGTCTTCTCGTCGCCGTCTTCGATCGTCCGAATATCGAACGTGGCATGGCTTTGCAAGCCATGGTTTGCGGGGGTTTGCAACCCCCGTCCAACCCACTGCCAAGCGTCGAGATTTGCTTTTGCCGGGTTATCAAGTACGTACTCGACGCAATGCTCGTAGTCTTTGCCATCACGCACTAAATGGTCAAAGTATTCGGGCATCCAAAGCTCGCCCTCACGACCCATTCTCGCGTTTATCGCGCGAGCAGAGTGGCGCTTCCACGAATGCAGTATCTCCGGCAGCTCGTTCCCTGGAAGCGGCTCAACTACAACGTGTACATGATTTGGCATCACGCACCATGCATGGATTCGATAGCGGTCGGCCTCGAAATGCGCGAGCGCTTCCTGTACGATTTTCGCGTTTTCCGCATCCGACAGGATGCAGTTGCCGTGCCCGGCGCCTAGCAGTTCCTCAACTCGATCCCCGTGGAAACGCATCCGCTCGAAACGTTGCTTTGGAGTGAGCTTCCCTTCTGTGATCAGCCTATCGATTTCTTCGCGCTCAGTTCTCCACTCCTCTGAAACATCTTTCGGAACGGCGTCGGCCAGTCTAAAGTTGACGCTGTAGATTGCCCCATCCCGAGTCCAGTGCGGCAAGTATGCCCCCTGTCTCCTTGTGACCTCGCCAGACGGGGCTTGCAAAGCCCCCGAAACCACGGGTTGAAAACCCGTGTCACGTCTGGTCTTCTCGATGTTCTCGACGGTTCGCGCCAGAACCGTCAGGTTCGAGAGCCCAAGGAAGTCCATTTTGAGAAGGCCGATCTTCTCCAGAATGCCCATCTCATACGCAGTCACCGGCTGCCCGTCGCTTGAGCGGTAGAGCGGCACATGATCCACCAGCGGCTCTCCCGAAATCACTACTCCCGCTGCATGCACGCCGCAATGGCGCGCCATGCCTTCCACCGACTTCGCGACCTCGACGAGATCGTGCATCCTCGGCTCGCTGTTCACGATCCCGCGAAATTCGGCGATCTCTTTGAATGCCTTGTCGATCGTCATCCCAGGCACGGTCGGAATGGTCTTGCAAAGTCGGTCAGTTTCAAACGGGGTGTAGCCGAGAACCCTTCCGGAATCCTTGATCGCCGCCTTCGCGCCGAGGGTTCCGAACGTCACGATCTGCGCGACGTGATCCTTGCCGTACTTCTCGGTCACATACTTGATGATCTCGTCGCTCCGCGCATCCTCGAAGTCCATGTCGTTATCCGGCATGGAGATGCGCTCGGGATTGAGGAATCGCTCGAACGTGAGGTCATACTCGACCGGATCGACGTCCGTGATCCCGCAGCAGTAAGAAACTAGCGATCCCGCCGCCGAGCCGCGCACTCCGTAGAAGATGCCCCGATCCCGGGTCGCCTGGGCGAACTCCTTCACCAGCAGGAAGTAGTCGCCAAAGCCCGTCTTTTCGATAACGCTAAGCTCGTACTCGAGCCGCTCCAAGCGGGCTTCCGGCTCTTTGCAGCGGTCCTTCAGACCTTGCAGCGCAACCTCGCGCAGATACTCGAAGTTGTCTTTGCCGGCAGGCACGTCCGGCTGCGGCATGTTCGCCCGCTGCTGTCCTAGCTCGACGTTGCACATCTCGGCGATCATCGCCGTGTTTTCGAGCGCCTGGGGCGTGTCGCTGAAGATCGCGCCCATCTCCTCGGGCGATTTCAGATAGAACTCGTCGGTCTCGAACTTCATCCGCTTTTCGTTCGCGACCAACTCGCCCGTCTGAATGCAAAGCAGCACGTCATGCGGCTTCGCATCGCCGCGACAGAGATAGTGGGCGTCGTTCGTTGCCACCAGCGGCAGCTTTAACTCGCGCGAAATCTTGATCAGGTCGTCTTTGATCTGCGCCTGCTCTTTCAGCCGGTGATCCTGCAGCTCGATGAAAAAGTTGCCCTCGCCAAAGATCTCCGAATACATGCCGGCGGTGTGCTGCGCCTTGTCGTACTCGCCGTGCAGGAGGTACTGGCAGATCTCGCTTCCGAGACAAGCGCTCGTCGCGATTACGCCCTTCGAATACTGCCGCAGCAAGTCGTGATCTACTCGCGGCTTGTAGTAGTAGCCTTCGAGCGCGGCGATCGAGGAGAGCTTGCAGAGGTTGCGGTAGCCCTCCAGGTCCTTCGCTAGAAGCAGCAAGTGATAGGTGCTCTTCCCCTCGGCGGCCCTCGTCTCCTTGTGCCCGCGAGGGGCAACGTAGGCCTCGACTCCAAGTAGCGGCTTGATGCCTGACTTCCGGCATTCCAGATAGAACTCCATCACGCCGAACATCACGCCGTGATCGGAAATCGCCAGCGAGTCCATACCCAGCTCCTTGGCGCGCTTCACCATATCCGAAATCCGGTTCGCCCCATCAAGGAGGCTGTATTCCGTGTGGTTATGGATGTGGCAAAAGGACGAAGCCATGGGCTTAGAGGAGGAGCGTTTGGGGCTCCACAGCCTCAACGCGTCAACGCTTTAATTGTGACGTCCACCCTGCGCGATTTGCCGCAGAGAATTCGACCGCATTTGTCATCCTTGGGCTGATCGTGCGACAGATTAGGTCGACCATGCCGTGGTCTTCCCCAGCGCCCCTTGGAGCATTTCCATATAGTCCGCGTGAGGCACCGAAATCGCACCGAGGGACTCCAAATGCGGGTTCATCACCTGAGCGTCGAAAATCGTAAACCCGAGCTCCCGGCACCGCTCGACCATTGCCCAGAGCGCGACCTTCGAGGCGTTTGTCGCCCGGTGGAACATCGATTCAGCACAAAAGCAGGATCCCAACGCAATTCCGTACAGCCCGCCAACCAATTCGCCTTGCCGCCAAACCTCCACGCTGTGCCCCCAACCCTCGAAGTGGATTTGCGTGTAGACGCGGATGAATTCCTCGCTGATCCAGTTGTCTTCCGGCCGCAAGCAAGCCCGCATCACCTGCTCGAAGGCCGCGTCGAATGTGATCCGAAAGCCCCCCTCCTCCAAGTGGTTTGTCTTGGAGGAGGGGGGTTGGGGGGTGGAGGATTCCCCCTCCCCTTGCGGGGATGTTGGTGCCCCGGGAGCGGGCAGGGGGTGCGGGTAAGTCAGCTTCCGCAACACCCTCCGCATCGACCGCGAAAGCCGAATCCCAGAAAGTGGAAACAGAGCGCGATGAATAGGCTGAAACCACTCGACGGAGCCATCGTCCATGGTCATCGGAAACGCGCCTTGCGAGTACGCGTAACGGATCAGCCACGGCGTTAGCTCTTCTCCGCGCACCTTATTCCTTCTGCCAGCACATCACCACGAAGGTCGGCACGCGAAGGTCGTCTGCCAGCCCCGGCCCCTCTCCCGCCGGCCTTGGCTCTTCGAACGCGGCCAGCCGCAAACCCTGCTCCAAAAACGCGGACATGTACGCGCTCAACGGCCGGTGGAAGTTCACAATCTCGATGCCGCCCCAAGCCACCACGTCCGCCCGCTCGTCGAAATAGTTGTCGACTGCCACATGCTTCAGCGCCCCATCCTCCCGAATCCACGGATCTGGACGAGTCGACATGAACGAATTCACGTTGGCAACCAACACCCGTCCTCCCCTCTTCGTAACTCTCGCCAGTTCCTGAATCGCCTTGCGAAAGTCAGGGATATCGATCAGCACGAGATAAGCGATGGTGAGGTCAAAGCTTTTATCAGGAAAAGGCAGGGTTTCCCCAACGCCCTCGACATACTCACCATCGGGATGGCGTTGCCTGGCGATCTCTCGCAGAGCCCGAGTTGGCTCGACGCCGGTTACCTTGGCTCCGCGCTCGGCGAGCATTCGGGCGAACCGCCCCTCCCCGCACCCGACGTCGAGCACATCCAGCCCGCGCACGTCTCCTGCCAGACGCAGCATCGCGGGGTCGAGGATCATCGTGCGGTTAGCCTCCCCCTTATCCATCAGGGCAGCCCAGTTCGAAGCCGATTTATCCCAAAGGGCCCGCGAGTCCATGAGCGCATAGTCTATTCGCATTCACCGATTCACCCATTCCCCCATACCCCCGCTGGTAAAACATAATCCGCATGAAGCTCCTCATCATCGGCGGCACCCGCTTCCTCGGCCGCGCCTTCGTCGATTTCGCCCTCTCGCGCAAGCATGAAGTCACCCTCTTCAATCGCGGGCGGACCAACAAAGACCTTTTCGATGTCGAGGCGATCTATGGCGACCGCGATGGAGAAACGAGCAAGCTGGCGGGCCGGAAGTGGGATGCGGTAATCGACACGTGCGGCTACGTCCCGCGGGTCGTCCGCCAATCCGCCGAAACCCTCAAGGATAGCGTCGGGATGTACTGCTTTATCTCGACAATCAGCGTGTACAGGGAGCAACAAGCGCCGATCAAGGAAACCGATGAGTTGCTGAGATTCGACAAGACACCGGAAACCGAAGAAATAACTGCCGAGAGTTACGGCCCATTCAAAGTGCTTTGCGAAGAGACGATCGAGGACATATTCCCGGGCAAGGCGCTGCATATCCGTCCCGGGCTGATTGTCGGTCCACACGATACGACCGACCGCCTCACTTACTGGGTCGATCGCTTCCAGCGCCGGGGTGCTGTTCTGCTTCCCAATCGCGCCCAGCAGCCAATCCAGTTCATCGACGTGCGCGACGTTGCCGAATTCACGATCCGAGAGATCGAATCCAGCACCACCGGCATCTTCAACGCCACCGGCCCCGCCTACGACGTCAACATGGGTGAGGTCTGGTCGGCCCTGAAGTCCGAATGCGGAGGAATGCCCACGGAGGCGATTGTCAGCGACGATTTCCTGGTCGAGAACGGCGTGAAGGAATGGCAAGACCTCCCGTTCATCACGCCCGAGGGAGAAATGCCGATCATCGATCTCACCAAGTCGATGAAGCAGGGCCTGACCCTACGGCCCCTCGACCACACCATCCGCGATATCAGCGACTGGCACCGTTCACGCGGCACGGTGGACTTGAAAGCCGGCATGTCCCGAGAGCGGGAGGCGGAGTTGCTAGAAAAGTGGAGCACGGTGGCCCCAGCGCCCTAGTACGACTCAAGCCTCGTAACGCCGAAGGCGTGTAACCGCTGCGGGAAGCTGCGCCGACGCTAGCAGAATCTACGAACTCAGGGGACCGCCCCGGGCAACCTTCACCGGAGCATCCGATACATCTACGGTCGGGTGCGCCGCCCCGAAGCCAGCCAACTCCGCCATCGCGCGCTTAACATTGGCTTGGGAGAATCCATCGAAGACCTTGAAGGTTTCGCCTAACCGAGAAATCGCCACCATGTCGAGCCCCTTCCGCACGCCAAATTTCTTAATCGCCGCGCGATCTGGGTCGGGCAAGACCCTCAGCTTCGAGTCCAAGTCCTGGGTGAGCTTCAGCGCCGCGTCCATATCGACCGGAGCCACGCTCACCACCGTCACCGCATTGCCGTAAGCGAGAGCCACCTCCTTCAGAACCTTGGCCGCCAGCTTCTGCGAGGTGTCCGCCTTGTCAAAGAAAACCACTAGCACCGGACCGTGCAGCGATGCCAGTTGCACCTGGGCCGTCGCCGGGCCCGACACGTTGCCCACATACCTACACTTTGCCGCCGCTTCGCTCGCTACGACGTCCATCGCTACGCCCGCGATCGAAGATTCACGCTTCTCGTCGAAGCGCTGAAACGAGAGGTTGTTGCCGCCGTAAAACATACCGCGGAAACCCCTCTCGCCGCCTCCCCGAACGCTCAGATGGCAATACCCGCAAGCCTTCCCTTCCCTCCTCGCGTAGATCGGCCGAGCTTCCGCGGTGAAGATTCCGGCGATGAGCACGATCGGGAGCAGGTACAGCAGCTTCTTCATGAATGATGGTTAAACGCTCGTCGAGGCCGAAAGGTTTACCGCTCTGCAATACACTTCGATGTATGGCGAGCCTGAGCGAACTCGGCTGGTTGGTTGGTAGCTGGCACGCGACGATCCACGGCGGAACTTTTGAGGAGCATTGGATGCGTCCCACCGACGGCACGATGCAGGGCGTCGGCAAGCTGCGCGTGAAGGGAGAAACCACCTTCATGGAGTTTTTGTCGATCGAGCAGAGCGGCGATCAACTCATCATATGGATCATCCTCGGCTCCTCATCGAAAGGTCCGCCGCGCACGGTGAAATTCAGGCTTACCGAACTAACCGACAAAGCGGTCAGTATGGGAGCTTCCCGAGAATGACTTTCCCTCAAGAATTACCTATTCTTCTGAGGGCGGCGACTCACTTCATTGCCTGCTTGAAGGCAACCGAAAAGGCGAGCCATTCCAAGAGCTGTACGACTTCAAGCGCCTGAGTTAGCCGGTATCCTGACGCGGGTTGAAACGCTATCTCGTCCTGAGCGACGGCACCGTCTACGAAGGCGCGCCCCTCGGCGCTGATGGCGAAGCCGTTGGCGAGGTCGTCTTCAACACCGGCATGACCGGCTACCAGGAAATTCTTACCGACCCCAGCTACGCCGGCCAAATCGTCCTCCTCACCTACCCCCTTGTCGGCAATTACGGGATCAACGAAGACGACTTCGAGTCCGATCGTCTCCAGCCAAGCGGCTTCATCGTCAAGGAGGCTTGCGACGAACCCTCCAACTGGCGCTCGACCAAGTCGCTCCACCAGCTCTTGGTTGAGCGAGAAATGACGGCCATCCAAGGCGTTGACACGCGCGCGATCACGAAGCACATCCGCACCGGCGGGGTCTCGATGGGGATCATTTGCTCCGACTTGGACCAGGGACACGCCCATCTCAAGTCCGTCCAGAATTACGACGACACCGACTTCGTGTACAAGGTCAGCACTAAGGCCCCCTACAAATGGGGCCGTTCGGGGCAAGAGTCCATCGAAGCCCCCGAACCGGACGACGGCCGCAAGCGCCTGGTCGTGATCGACTGCGGGCTGAAGTACAACATCCTCAGGCGCTTCTGGGCCGCCGGCTGCCGCCCAATCGTTCTCCCCGCGACAATAACATCCGAGGAGGTGCTGGCCTACCGGCCCGACGGCATCCTCCTCAGCCCAGGCCCAGGCGATCCTGCCCGACTCGGGCCGGTCGTGCAGACCGTCCGCGAACTGCTCGGGCAAAAGCCGCTGTTCGGCATCTGCCTCGGCAACCAGATTCTTTGCCAAGCCGTCGGCGGCAAGACGTTCAAGATGAAATTCGGCCACCGGGGCAGCAACCACCCGGTGAAGGATTTGCTCACCGGCAAAGTGACAGTCACGTCACAGAATCACGGCTACGCGGTCGATCCCGAGTCGCTGCAAGGCACCGGCGCGGAGGTCACGCAGCTCAATTTGAACGACGGCAGCGTCGAAGGCATCCGGGTGGCAGAAGCCCGCGCCGCAAGCATCCAGTATCACCCCGAAGCATCCCCTGGGCCTTGGGATTCGAGGCCCTACTTCGCGGAGTTTGTGGATCGTTTGTAGTCAGCGCCAGCCAATCTCCCCCTCCTCCAAGTGGTTCGTCCGTTATCAGCGCGAGCCGGGCTCCCCCTCTTCCAAGTGGTTCGTCTTGGAGGAGGGGGTTGGGGGGTGGAGGTCCGAGCGCGCCTCGGCGCGCTCAATACAAACATGGAGAATCCGCTCCACCCAAACATGCAGCATCGACGTCTCTTGGTCGAACAGATCGAGGCTGGGAATCCTTAGCGTTTCGATGCCGCGTTTCGTAATCTCGCGGTCGCGCCTCGCGTCTCGGCCGAGTCGCAGTGCGTGCTGCCCGCCGTCCACCTCGATGCAAAGCGCTGCCTTCGCGCAATAGAAGTCGAGGAAGTAACCGGCAACTCGGACTTGGCGGCGAAACTTGAATCCCGCAATTCGCCCGTTCTTGAGCTTGTCCCACAGCACTTGTTCGCTGATCGACATCTGCGACCGCAGTTCTCGCGAGCGGTACAAGCTCTCTTCATCGTGATCCCGTGAGTTCTTTCGCACCTCCACCCCCAACCCCCTCCTCCATTTCCAGGACGGGCCTCTATCGATCGTACTTCCCGCGCCGAGAAAATGGAAGAGGGGGCTATCCTCGCCTACAAACCCAAAACCCCACACGTCCCTACCTCGGTGCCACACCGCGTCCGAGAACTGATCGAGCAGCGAGAGATGGAGTGGCTGTCTCCCTTCGCCGCCTTCGCCGCCAAGAGCGCCGGACGCCCCACGCCCGAGGAGCCCGATCCCGTCCGCAGCGCCTACATGCGCGATCGCGATCGCATCCTGCACTCCAAAGCGTTCCGCCGCCTCAAGCATAAGACGCAAGTCTTCCTCGATCCGGTCGGCGATCACTATCGCACACGCATGACCCACTCGCTCGAAGTCGCGCAGATCGCCCGCTGCATCGGACGCGCGCTGCGGCTGAACGAAGACCTCATCGAGGCCATTGCGCTCTCGCACGATGTCGGCCACACGCCGTTCGGCCATCCGGGAGAGTCCGCGCTGGACGAAGCGCTCTCCATGACGAACAGCGATCTCAAGTTCCGACACTACGAGCAGTCGCTGCGCGTAGTCGACGTTCTCGAGAAGCTCAATCTCACCCAGGAGACCCGAGCCGGCATCAGCGGGCACAGCAAGGGGCGTAGCGATCTTACGGCCTTCGATGGCGAGCCGACTTCCACCCTCGAGGCTGCCGTCGTGCGCATCAGCGACCGCATCGCGTACCTCAACCACGATCTCGATGACGCCTTCCGCTCCGGCATCATCAGCCGCGTCCCCAGCCAGTTCGACGCCCTCGGCATCACCCACTCCCAGCGCATCGGAGGAATGGTGCAGGACGTGATCGTCAACAGCCAGGACAAGCCCGCCGTCGTCCTCTCGCCCCCGCTCATGCAGCGCATGAACGAGCTGAAGGAGTGGCTGTACGAGAACGTGTATCTCAAGTATCCCAAGCTCTATCCGGAGATGGAGAAGGCGAAGAGCGTGGTGCGCGAGTTGTTCCTCCACTACCTCGAGCCCGGCCACTTGCCCGAAGGCTTCGAGGGCGTGCAGGGAGCCGTGGATTACGTCGCCGGGATGACCGACCGATTCGCCATCGAAGACTACGCTCGCATCAAAATTCCCGCAGGATTCAGACCCTAATGGACATTGACCCTCTCGAACTCGCCGACGACAATGAAGAGACCAAGGACAAGGCGAAGAGCCGCCTGAACGCCATGGTCGCGATCACCATCGCCCTCCTCGCCACCTTCATGGGCATCTGCAAGGTGAAGGACGACAACATCTGCCAGGCCATGCAGCAGGCGCAGGCCAAGTCGCTCGATGCCTGGGGGACGTTCCACGCCAAGAGCACCGAAGCCAAGCTCCTCGACGCCGCCGCCACCGAGCTGGAGCTATCGAGCGCCAACCCCAAAGCCGCCCCCGCCATCAAGCGCTTTCGCGCCAAACAGGCCGAGCAGCTGAAGGAGAAGGACGAGTGGCAGAAGACCGCGCAAGGCGCCCAGACGGACTACGACAGCCTCAACTACCGCGACGACCATTCGACCTCTCCGACACCCTCATGGCGATGGCGATCTCCCTGCTCGCCGTCACCTCGCTCACGGGCAAGAAGTGGCTCTACTGGATCGCCCAGATCCTCCAGCGTAAAGCTGAGCCCGTGCTTCTCGTCCCACTTGCCCGAGAGGAATAGCTTTGCGCTCAACCAGCGATAGTGCTCAGGATGCGGCACAAGATCGCGGCGGACGGGATTGAGGTGGATGTATTCGGCTTTCTCCCAGAAGACCTCCTCGCCTTCCACCTCGTAGCCGCGGAAGCTGCGCTGCCAGAAGACGCGGCGGTTGAGGCCCGTCTGCATGGCGAACCTGGATTGGTTGCCGCGTCAAGGCGGGGGACGATGGCTTGCGCTAGCTTGGTCTTCAGATCGCCGACAAACTGGATGGCGTTCATATGCTCCGGTATGGTGCTCAGGAAGTGGATATGCTCGGGCATCACGACGAAGGCATGCAGCCTCGCGCCGTGCTTGCGGTGGACCTGGAGCATCTGCTGAACCGCGATCCTGGCCAGATCATCTTGGCAAAAGACGGGGACAAAGTCGAGCACGGTCGTGGTGGCGAAGAGGCAGATGCCTGGTTCGGAGGGATTCCGGTAGTGGCGCTGCCTGGACACGAGCAGCAGTCTATCGCCTCCACCCCTTGGGTCGGGGCTGGGCCGGATTTGCGCGCGGTTGTCGGGGCGGAGGCATAAATAACAACAGCCAACTTCTTTACCACCTTCTAGTCCATTTCATGCCTCAACAGCCCGCTGTTGACGCGCCCCTCCCAACAGGGAGGGGTTGTGGGATGGCCTAGTGCGACGGGGCGAGGGCTTCGTGGTGCTCGTAGTGCTCGCTGGCGGCTTGGGTGAGGGTGGTGAAGTGGGCGCCCTTGTCGCGGAAGTAGCGGATCGTCTTCTTCAGATCGGCGACGCTGTCGTGATAGTCGCGCAGGCCGAGGCAGATAACCTCGCGGCTCATGTTCGCCTCGAACAGCGGCTCGAGCGCATCGAACCCGCTATCCAAATAGCCGTGCTGGCCGCCGTTGCAGGCAACCGGAACGTGGAGGAGCTTGTTGCCGCCTTCCTTCTTCAGATCGTCGGTGGAGCTGTGATAGGGCTCGTGGGGAGCGCCATGCCAATCCACGAACATCTTATAGTCGGCATCGGGCACGACGGAGGAATCGACAAGGATGCCGATCTCCTCCAGATAAGGAATATCGCTCGGCAGCAGAGCAAACGCGCCGGCCCGGAAGGCGGTCGCCTTGACCATGTGGCTCTTCAGCGTGTCCTTCGCGACCCAGAGAATGTTGCCTCGCTCCTTGGGATTTTCGACGTAGCCGCGCTCGTTCTCAAAATTGACCTTCATCCCGATCTCGTGCCAGTTGGGGATCTTGTGGATGAACTCGTGATAGTAGAGATTCGTATTCGCGCTGGGATCCTTGAGGCTGACGTGGATCAGCCAGGTGGCGGGGACGAACTCGGCTTCGAAGCACCGGATGTACTCGGCGGTGAAGCAGCGATCGTGCATGGCGGCTTCGCAGTCGACCGTGAAGACAACATTTGGCATGGCTAGTGTTTGATCTCCTTGATGACGCGCACGTCGGTGTGCGTCGCGATGAGGGTGTAGTGGCTGCCCAACACGGTGAAGTTCTTGAACTTCACGCTCTTCCAGGCTTTGGGCAGATTCGGTTTGACGCTCAAAACTCGTCCAAGGGCGAGCGGAATGGACCACTTCGCTCCGTCCTGTGCTCTTGAGTCTATCCGAAAACCGAGAAATCCGTAGATGACAGTTTGCAAACATCCGGCGGCGCCGGTGGTGAAATAGGTGACGGGCTTGTTTCGCTTCTCGCTGAAGAGGAGAAACGGGTTGTTCGTGAAATCGCGCCAGCTCCGCTCCCAGGTCTCGTAGGCCTTGTCGGTTTCTCCGAGGCGGGCCCAGATGAGGGCGTGGAGCGAGTCGCTCATCGCGGGTCCGTTCTTGCTCGTCTTGTCGGCGAACCGCTCCATCATCAGCCTCGCTTCCTTTTCCGCCTGCGGATATTGAAGGGGATAGATGGCGAGGACGGCGGCGGCCTGCTTGTAGCTTTTCAGGGGATCGTCGTCGTAGGTGAGGAAGGTTTTGTCGTCGCGCGGGAGCTTGTACGGCCAGGGTTCAGGATCGCTAAACTGCCGAGTCCAGTCGGCGAGCGCATTCGTGTAAAGATCGTTGTCGCCAATGTGGTTCTCGTCCGGACTCATTACCTGTGGCATCTGCAATTGGTGCCCGTTTGGAGTAGAGCGTGCGACATAGTAGTGCGCCGCGAGCGCCGCGACTTCGCGGGCTCTCTTCTCGGGGATCAGCCCGAGCGCGGCGGATTGAATGAAACTGAGCGCGACGTCGCCCGTGATGTGTTCCTCAAATTGGGATGGCCCGAGAACCGTTTCCTTTCCGGTTATGCTGCTCTCCCATGGGTACTTCACGCCCGCGCGCGCATTAGGGTACGGGCCGAGCTTGCCATTCGCGGTGGGCCGACCCTTGCCTAGCCACTCTTGGAAGTTCTTCTCGGCCTTCGCCTGACGCTCCAGGCGGTATTCGGAGATGCGCTTGGCCGCTTTGGGGTCTACGAGAGCGAGCGCGGGGAAAACCCAGATGTCGGCATCCCAGAAGACGTGCCCGTTGTACTGGCTGTTGCTGAGGCCGAACGGGCTGACCTGTCCGCTCGGCGGAACCGCTGATCGGAGGTAAAAGAGGAAGGAGCGCACCGCTTGCTGATCCTCAACCGGCCCGTCGATTTCAATGTCGGTTTGCCACTGGTTCTTCCAATCGACCTTCGCTGAAGCCAGAACTGTATCAAAGGGTGACAGTGATTTGCGATTTCCAAGGTACTCCATATACGCCCAATGATTCTCGGGCACATCCGGAAAAACCTCTTGTCCCTGCGCGGCAAACGTGGCTGTCCACAATTTCTGAGCGTTGGGGCTGGTTCGGAACTCGGCCAAACGCTCTAACGTGACCCGCCCGGCAGCGTTGGTTTTAGCGGTCAGACGAACGCCGGAGCTAACGAACTGCCAGTCCTGAATCGGCGCGTCACATGACCATCGAATGCGAACCGGTTTGCCCGATGGCAGCAGCGTCCAGGTCGTGTCTCGCGGGTCTTTCGCTCCATTCGGCACACCGTTGTCGCTGCAAACGGCCAGGACGGAGAATTCCTCGTTTGGTTTGCCCTGGTATGTGTATCGCTGCGCCACGGCTCCATTGGGGTCGAGCGCGGTCAACACCTCCGCACTGCCTCCAGTCTTGGTTCGATACTTCGTGGCTAACAAGCCGGAGCGCATGTCCAGCGACTGACGGTATGGCGCGGACTCGTCTATATCAAGCAAGCTGCCAGAGATATTCAGCGGATTGTAAAGTGCAGTGATTTTCTCCTCGCCGCCCGGCCGGTACTCGTCGGATGCGAATACGGGACCGATCCCCGCCCCGTTCGGCCCGAATCGCAAGCCAATTTCGCCCTCCCAGAGCAAAGCCGGTTCTGCTTTCGGATCGGAAGAGGAAAGAACCCACGGATCGGCGGGCGGTCTTGCACTTGTTGGCGTGACTGGGCTGTTCTTCTGAGAGGAACACCCGATTGCAGCCAGCAACACAAGTAGGGCCAACGCTCGCTCCCTCGTGCCTCGGGAAGACAGGTGTGAGCGAGTCGCACAATTGTCATCCTGAGCTTGCGAAGGATCGAGAATGCGGCTTGCTAACGGCATGGCGGAGGGCGGACAAAGTAATCCTACACCTTGGAGCGCGGACGTCCCGTCGCCTGCGAACCGCGAAGGAATTGGGAAAAGCGGTAGCAAGCTCCCGCACTCCAAAGAGTAGGCGACAAATCCGCGGCGTTCAAACCGTCCGAACCACAAAGACGCCATGACCACCGACACCGTGCCCGTGCGAGCCGCCGACAGCCTCAAGCCACGCTTTAACCCCTGGATGGTGGTGCCACTGCTGTACTTCATGCAGGCCATCCCGGTCACGCTTGTGCAGGATGTCGCCGCCCTCATCTACAAAACGATGGGCGTGGCCAATGAGCCGATCACGCGCTGGACATCACTGGTCGCGATCCCATGGGGACTGCAGCTTCTGCTTGGCCCCATCGTCGATCTGAATTCGACGAAGCGAAAGTGGACCATCAAGGGCCAATTCGCTATCGCCCTATGTTTGGCCGTAGTGCCCTTCGCCTTCCAGATGCCGCATCCCTTCGAGATATCGCTCGGCATCTTCTTCCTCACCGCAATCTTCAGCACCCTCTGCAACATCGCCACCGACGGCTACTACCTGCTGACGATGTCGAAAACCGACCAGGCGCGCTTCGCGGGAGTGCTCACCACGTCCTCGCGGGTGGGCACCCTCTTCTGCTCCGGGCTGCTCGTCTGGATCGCGGGCAAAGCCGCCGAAGGCGGGATGAATCAGGCGCTCGCCTGGAGCCTCGTGCTCGGCATCGTCGCAATCATCTACGCGCTTGGCTGGGTAATCAACAAGAACACCCTTCCCCGCCCCGTAGAGGATGTCGAAGCCGCCCACGACCCGATTGAGACGAGGCAGAACGTTGCGCGAACGTTACTTGTTGTCGGCATGTCGGTCAGCGCCTACTTCGCAGCAAGCGCGATCTGGAGATTGATCGCCCACGGCGCGTCGGAAGCTTTCGCAGGCAATCATCCGTTCAGCCTGTTTGGGCAGAACTGGATACTCAATCTAGAGGGCTGGCGACTGACCGGAGAAGGCGCATATCTAGGATTCTCGACAGGCGTCAATGCCCTCACCGCCGAAATGATTCAGCTTGCGGCTTGCCTGCCGCTCACGGTGATCGGCTACGTCTATGCCAAACGCACGATCGTCGGCACACGCACCGGCGAGGCGTTTCTCTCGTTCTTTCGCCAATCCAAGATCGTGCCGATCCTGCTGTTTCTCATGTTCTATCGCTTCGGCGAGGCAATGGTGGTGAAGATGGCGCCGCTCTTCCTGAAAGACCCGATCGAGAAGGGCGGGATGGGATTGACGACGGCGGAGATTGGCACGATCAAAGGCATCATCGGCATCTTTGGCATCGTCGCGGGCGGGCTGCTTGGCGGGTGGATTGTCTCCAAATATGGCCTGCGCCGCACGTTCTGGACGCTCGCCATTCTCATGCACCTTCCGAATCTCCTCTACCTGTGGGTAGCGGCGACGCATCCCGTGAAGTGGACGATCTACGGCGTGCATTTCACCGAACAATTCGGCTACGGCTTTGGCTACGCTGGCTACATGATCTACCAGATGTTCGTCGCCCAGCGCGGCTCGTTCCGCACGACGCACTACGCCATCGGAGTCGGCTTGGGGGCGCTGTTTATTCAGATCGCGGGCATCACGAGCGGCGTCGTGCAGGCGAACTTCGGATACGTGGGTTTCTTCATCGTCGTCATCGCGTGCTCGGTGCCGGGCTTGTTGACTCTGCTGTTCATTCCGCTGGAGAAAGACGGCGGGGCTGCGCCAGCCTAATCCTCGTGCATCTCTGTGCCCCTCTGTGGCTTAAGTTCTTAAGCGCAGTAAGGCACAGAGGAGCGCAGGAACCCCATACTGAACTCGATGCGCCGCTTGGTGATCATCGTTCCAGAGCTTCTCGGCGAGCCGTCCGTGCTGCGCCAATCCCTCCCAACGCTGGCACGTGTCACGGAACTCGGCGAGCTGTTCAAACTCTCGCCGTTGCCAGACGTCGAAACCCCGGAGGCGCTCTATCTGGGCCTCTCTCCCGGCGAGGGACAGTTGCGGCAAGGGCCGCTGACCGTAGCGGCGCTGGGCGCCGATCCTCCTGACCGCTCCACTCACTTCCACATCTCGCTGATGAGCTGCGACGACAGTGTCGCGCATGCGCCAAAAGTGCAGATCACCGCCGATGAGCAGCGCGAAATCATGCAACTAGCCAAGAAGCTGAACACCAACCTGCTCACCATCGTTGAGGGCGAAGGCCTTGATCATGGGCTGGTCTGGGAGTCGCTCGGCGATCTTGGGACCACTGCGACCTCGCAGGTTGATGGCAAGACCATTCGTGGTTATTTGCCCGAAGGCGACGGCGAGGTCATTCTGCGGCGGTTCATCGACGACTCGGTCAACCTGCTCAGCGAAATCGAGCTCAACGTCCAGCGCCGGGGCGACGATCTTCCCCTGCTCAACCTTCTGTGGCCGTGGGGGCATGGAGTCCGCTTGCCACTGCCGAACCTTGCGTTGCGACGCGGAGCCCCGGCAATGGTGTTCTCGACTTCGATGCGCCTACAGGGACTCTCGCGCATCGCCGGCTATCGTCATTTCGATCGCCGTGCTCTCGGTCGCGGGTTGAATCTTCGTTTGGCAAAGATTGCCGAGCAAGCGCTTTCGGAGGATGTTTCCATCGTCGGGATCGAGGCGGTTGCTCGGTTCCGCGCCGAGGAAAAACTCGAGGAGGCGGAATGGTTCGTCCATGAGCTGGATCACGCGCTGCTCAAGCCAGTATTTGAAAAGGCCCTACTCGAGCCCACAAACCTGACCTTGCTCGCTCCCGGCAGCGGTCCTGGATTGGGCGTCTCGTTCGCGACCGAGGATGCGGCTGCAAATGTAATTCCGTTCGACGAACGGGCGCTCGATGAACGGACGCTGTCCAACCGTACGTTGTGGGAGGCGGTAGGTGCGGGCCTTTAGCCTAGATATCGTTATCCTGGAACTACGCGAGGCACGAGCGTGAGTGGAAGGATCTGCACTTGCCGTTGCACGTGAGGAGGGTGTAGGTAGATCCTTTCAGTTCGCAAGCTCACTTCCAGGATGACAACTCAATTGCCTGGATGATGCGCGGATAGAATGAACCTGTGAAGCGCCTGCTCCCACTGCTCGTATTCTCTTTGGCCGCGACTACCCCGGCCCAGCTCACATCTGCCGAGCGCAAAGGTGTTGGCGACGCTCTGTTCATCGGCAACATGAGCGAGCGCGACCTCGAATACGAGCGCAGACCCTTCAACGACAAATATCGCCTGGCCCTGACCAATCTCGCCCTGGACAAGCCCCTCGATGCAGCCGACATGCTCATGCGCCTCCACCAAAGCGGTCAGACAAAGAGCCTTGCTGCCGCCATCCGTTCCGCCCGCGGCGTACTGGGCGATCCGGCAAGTCTGACCATCGTCAACGCCGGACATCCGTCGGATCGCTCACTGCACCGCCTCCCGTCCGGACTTCGGGAGCCCATCAAGAAACTCGTCGATGCCGTCAACGATTGCAACGGCCTAATCAAACGCGCGACCGCGCAGCTGAGGGCCGACGAAGCCCGCTACTTAATAGAAGCCCTGCCACTCTATGCCAACGAAGAGCCCTCGATCAAATTCGGCTACACGAGCCGAGTCGAATACGACGCCAAAAGGGTGCTCGCTCTCATCGACAAGATCGACCTCGTCGGCATCCGCGCCGCTGGGGAAATGCTGGCCTCGCGGGTTGAAGCTCTCCGCCCCAAACTCGAACATGCCTCACAGAGCGCGTTCAACCTGAAGCTGACGATCAACGGCCTACGCGTCGATGTCAGCGGAACCGGTGACGATGTTCACGACGACAAAGACGCGGCTATCGTGGTTGACCTGGGAGGTAACGAAACGTACCGCGGACGCGCCGGAGCCGGTGTCGGCTATGCCGCCGTTCTGATCGATCTCGGCGGCAATGACACATTCGATTTGCCGGACCTGAACGCCGGAGCGGGCATCCTCGGGGTGGGGCTGGTTTATGACATTGGCGGCCATGACAGCTTCCGGTGCAAGTCGCTGTCGCTTGGCTGCGGCCTGGCCGGCGTGGGCGGCTTCTACCGCGAAGGCGGCAAGGACACCTACGAATCGGTGTCCCTCGCCGAAGGCTTCGGCGAATTTGGTCTCGGCATCATGATCGACACCGCTGGCGACGACCGATATGACGGCGCATTCAACGTCCAAGGCGCGGCAAGGACTGGGGGCGTTGGCTGGCTGATCGATCTTGGTGGCGATGACGCCTACCGCGCCGGCGGGCTCGTGCTCAATTCGCCGCTCTTTGAGAAGGTCCACTACTCGAACGCTCAGGGCTACGGCAGCGGCTACCGCGAGGACACCGGCGGCACCAGCGGCGGCATCGGCCTGCTGACGGACTTCGCCGGCGACGACCAATACGTGGGCGAGACCTACTGTCAGGCCGCCAGCTATTGGTTCTCGATCGGGTCGTTGTACGATTCGGGAGGAAACGACACGTATACCGCTTATCATTACGCGCAGGCAAGCGCAATGCACATGACCGGCGCTTACCTGTTCGATCTCGCCGGTGACGATGCCTACATTGTCAAGCTCGGCGCGTGTCATGCGATCGGGCACGACTACGGGGTCGCGTTCTTGCTCGATCGCGCGGGAATGGACCTATACGCAGCCCACGACAGCCGCCCCGCGACCGGGAACGCAAACGGATTGGCGATCTTCATCGATGCCGCCGGAGACGACCGCTATTTCGGACCGGTCGGCGCGGGCAACGCTGCGCGGGGCAGCGGCTCCTTGGCGATCTTCTGCGATCTCGGCGGTACCGACAAGTACGCGGACGGCTTGGCCGATGGGCAGGCAACCACTCGCGACACCTGGGCGGTCGCCCTGGACGGGATCGGCAACGCATCTTCCACCGGCGGTCCTGCGATTGCGAATCAAGAGAAGCCTGTTCCTGGGTCGCAAACCATGCCGGGCGACGCCGAGATGCAGAAGATCTACGCGAAGGCGACCCAATGGGGAGTCGGCACGGCGCAGCAGGAAGTTGCCGACAACATCGCACGACTCATCGCGATCGGCAAGCCTGCCTTGCAGTGGATGATGGACAAGCGCCTCGCAACCGCAGACCGGCTACAAATCCGCGCCTTCGTGGCGGTGATCAACGGCATCGGGGCAGAGGGCAGACAGCTCATCGCGCCCAAGGTTGGCAGCGACAGCGTTGAGGAGTCACGGATCGCGTTGCGAATCGCGACCGACGCGAACGTGAAGGAAGCGGCTCCTTTCCTCCCCGCCGCACTCGCCAAGCCCGCATTGCAGCGCCAAGCCGCCGCCGCTGCCGGCGCGCTGGGCAGCCGAGAGTCGATCCCCGCGCTTCAGCCCTTGACGTTAAGCCAAGATCGATTGACCGCGCTCAATGCCGTCGTCGCGCTGGGTGCCCTCGCCGATATTAGTTCTCTGAGCACCGCGGAGGCGCTGCTTAGCTCGCCCGAGCTGCCGATACGCAAGGCGGCGATTTCGCTTATAGCCAAGTTTCCGAATGAAGGCACCGACATTGCTAAACGGTCGCTGGCCAACTCCGACGAGCGGCTATCCCGCAGCGGCGTGGAGATTCTCGGGGCGATTGGCTCGACCGAGGCGCTTGGTCTGATTGGACGGCTCATCGGCTCCGGCGGGACGGGATTGCGCATCTCTGCCCTGCTGGCCCTCAACGGGCGGGTGCCGCAGGAATATCGCACCGCCGTGCTCGACGCGAGAAAGGATAACGATCCGTTAGTCCGCGCGGTCGCTTTGCGGATCGATCTGGGCCGTTAGCGACCAAGGCGGATGACATCCCATCCAGTTGAAGACTGTTGGCTCACCATTCTTGTAAGAAGCTCACACTAAGCACGCATTCCTTCTGCCAAGTCAATGGTAAAAGGGGGTGTAACTAAGGATCTTCAGATGAGTCTGCTCGCCTTCCTCGCCGTCGCCGCATTTCAAGATGTCCGCTCGCTTGAGCAGGCCGTTCAGCGCACTCCCAATGCCTCGAACTATCGGGCGCTGGCCGACGCCTATGTGCATGCCGAGCAATACGACCGCGCCTCGGCGGCGTTTTACAAGGCGAG
>JBBREM010000040.1:0-20624 GCA_038202925.1 Fimbriimonadales bacterium
AAAGTGAGTTTGCGAACTGAAAGGATCTACTTGTACAGACCTCAAGCAAGCAAACAAGCGGCTCCAGTGTCAGATCCTTCCACTCGCGTTCGTCCCTCACGCAGTTCCAGGATGACAACGACGCCCAAACCCAATACCCAACACCCAATATCCAATACCCAATACCCAATACCCGATCACAGCTTATGTATCGCATGCCCCGCGGCATCCTCGTAAGCCTCGAGCAGGACCTCCGATAGCGTTGGATGTGCGTGGATGGTCTCCGCCATCGCCTCGATCGTCGCCTCCAGCTTGATCGCCGTCACCCCCGCTGCGATCATATCGGTTACGTGCGGGCCGATCATGTGCATGCCGAGCACCTCGCCGTACTTCTTCTCCGCCACGATCTTCACGAAGCCGTCTTGCTCGGCGATCGCCATTGGCTTGCCGAAGGGCCGGAAGTTCGCCCGCCCGATCACCACATCATAGCCAGCGTCGCGCGCCTCTTTCTCCGTCATGCCCACCGAGGCCACCTCGGGGATCGTGTACACGCAGTTCGGCACCGCCTTGTACTCCATCTTCCGCTTCTCGCCGCGCACGATGTTCGTCACCGCGAAGGTGCCCTCCATCGAGGCCACGTGCGCGAGCTGGATCCGCCCGGTCACGTCGCCGATCGCGTAGATGTTGTCCACGTCCGTCACGAGCGTGTCGTCCTTCACCTGCACGCCGCGCTTGTGGAGCTTCACCCCGATCTTCTCGAGGTTCATGTTGTCGGTCATCGCCTTGCGGCCCACGCCGAGCAGTACGACTTCCACATCGATCTGCTCCTGCTTGCCGTCGGTGGTCACAAAGCATCGCCAGCCCTTGCCCTTGCGTTCGACTTTATCGAGGCTTGAGCTGGTCTTGATCTTCACGCCCTGCCGGCCCATCAGCTTGCTCAGTTCGTTGCCGAGATCGTCGTCCATCATCGGGATCAGCCGCGGCATCATCTCGACCAGCGTCACCTCACTGCCCAGCCCGTTGAACACGTAGCTGAACTCGCAGCCCACCGCGCCGCCGCCCAAGATCAGCATAGTTTTCGGCACGAACGGAGCCGTCACCGCGTCGTCCGAAGTCCACACATTCTCGTCGCGCCCGCCCTCGAGCCCCGGCACCTTGATGTGGATCACCGCCGAGCCCATCGCGAGCACGAAGTTCTTCCCGCGCAGGGTCTCCACCGAGCCGTCCGCCTTCTTGACTTCGAGGGTGTTCTTGTCCTTGAACGAGGCAAACCCCTCCACGTGCCGAATCCCGTTCTTCTTGAAGAGCATCCCCACGCCGCCGCGCTGGGTGGTTACAATCTTGTCTTTGCGAGCGATGAAGGCAGCGAAGTCGATACTCGCCAACTCCCCCCCCGCTCCGGGAGGGGTTGGGGGAGGGTTAGCTTGCTTGGATTGAGCGCCTCCGACAACAACCGCCAGCTTGTCGGCGTGCTGCACCGCCTGCAAGCGCTCGACGCTTCCGATCATCGCTTTCGAGGGGATGCAGCCCCAGTTGAGGCACGTGCCGCCGAGAAACTCCTTCTCCACGCAGATCACTTTCGCGCCCAGTTGAGCCGCGCGGATCGCCGCGACATAACCCCCCGGCCCCGCCCCGATCACGATTACGTCGGCATCGAAATTGTCACTCGCCATAAGCTGCTCTTGTTCCTCCGGAGTCCCCATTCCCTTCAGCTCTTTCACAAGCGACTCAACCGCCAGAGAAGAAGCCACCGCCGGCCCGTTCGAGGCCACATTCATTTGCGAGTTTCGGGGCATGGGAGCAAATAATTCTACCGCCCGGGGGCAGATGTAACCTTCGGCTGATTTAGACCTATGGGTGAGTCGGACAAGCCGCCCGACTGGGGAGTCACTGCCTCCACCCCATCCGATCATTGAGCTCGGACCCTAGTCTCGGCCTATCCCGTCCCTTATAATCCCTGCAATGGCCGCACCTGCTCGTGCTTCGCGCCAAGCTCAAGCAATTCGGCTCTTCCGACAATTGATCGATGCAGGTATATAAGGAGCCTATGCGCGACCAAATTGCAACGGCAATAGCTGAAGCACTCCAAGCCTCGAGGCCCGCGCCGTCCAATGAGCAAGAGACCTGCTTTCGGGTGATCGATCCACTGCTTCGCTCGATGGGTTACGGATACCAGGACATCAAAGTCCAAGACCGGGATAAAGCAAAAGAGAAACCTGACTATTCGATACTTCCAGACGCACCTGATCACACGTGGTTTCTAGAGGCTAAAGCGTGGAGCGTCACCCTCGCAGATGAGCACGCCATTCAGGCAGTCAACTATGCGAACACTCAAGGAAAGCGGTGGGTAGTCCTCAGCAACGGACGTGAGTGGCGCTTGTACGACAACCATATTTTGGGAACAGTTGACGTGAAGCTTGCCTGTATCTCAAAACTTGGGGATGAAGCATTTGGCGCCTTTTTAGAGTCACTTTCGAAGCTCTCAATTCAGCAACAAAAGCTTGAGGACTTCGTCCGCAACGAGCGACTTTACACGTGCCTATCAAGTCAAATTACTCGATCTGACAGCGACGTCATCAAAGCAATTGTAAAAGCGCTGAGATCGGTTCCGGGCCTATCAACGGTCGGTGCTTCGGACGTGGTCGGCTTCTGGCGGGATTACGCTTCGGTACCGACACCCATTAGCTCGGCAGGGGAGATCCCGTCCATTTACCCGTCCGAGTGCGCGGACGGCGAAGCTGCAGTCGCTCCCAACGCGTTCGGCGACTCGCCGTTGTCCTACTCGCTCGGGAGCCGGAGTTCAGTGGACATAACGGGCACCAAAATAAAATCGCTCGTGATGCCGGACGGGAGCGTGTTGCCGGTGCCGAGGTGGAATCAACTGATCGTTCACGCCGCCCTGTTGGCACTCAAGCAAGACGAAATGCCGACATTGCCGTTCTTTATGAGTGCCAAGGCGAAGTCGCCGTTGGTCGCTAGGTCAGGGTCGCCCGAAAGTAAGCGCATGCGCGAGCCAATGACTTTGCCTGCACCGCACGGGGAATTAGTGGTAGAGAGCCACTTCAGTGCGTATGACCTGCAGAGAGCCTCAGCTACCTTGCTGCGCGCAGCCGGCATCGATCCTGCTACGCTCCAGATCGTAATTGACAGCTCATAATTTTCGACTAACTCTTCCGAAACTTGCGCGACTTCGCCCTCGCCGGAGAATTGCCAAATGCTCTGCATTTTGATACCCCGCCACGCCCCGTGGCGAGAGGTTGAACCACACGCCACCTGGGGTGGTGGGGCATCGAATGCTGTCCTCGATCGGCTGGGAGTACGCGAGCCCGACCTGCTCTTCGAACGCTGACGCCAAGAGATTGATCGAGGCATGGGGTCCACCAAATTCTACCGGCTGAGGGAAGCTGGCGTCTCTTGCCGGAGCTGAAGCGCCGCGCCAAGTCCGCGCGGCGGCACCGGGACGTAGCCACATGACGCGGCGTGGCGGGGCATCGAAGCTGCAAAGTATGGCCACTTTGCACGGCCCCCGTCCAATTACCAGGTTTCGCATGGGCGTGCGCGTCAAGGGCGAACTGATCGCATTGCGATATTGAGTCGGTGTAAAATACAGAGTGACCCCTCGAGCCGGGCGAAGCGCGAATTGGCGCTTGTCCGGCGTAGAGCGGAAAGTCTTCTCTGCGAACGCTAGCTCGCAGGAAGTTGGAGAGGAAAATTATGATGTCCCCGTTTCGCTCGCCCGCGCCCGTTGTGATCAAGTCCTTGACCGCGGCTGCCGCCCTCGCACTCTTCGCCGGATTGCCGATGAAGGCTTCCGCCCTCGATTTCAACTTCGAGACGCCGCCAACGCCCGGTCAGTACGACCTGTACGACACCGCCAACTGGTCGACCGATCAAGCTCGGAGCGGCACCCATTCGATTCAACTCCCCATGACGACGGATGCCGATCAGCCGCTCATCCGGTTCATCCCAGGCGGCACCCTCGGCACCACCGAAGGCTCGTTCTATGCCTACGTGCCAACTGGGTCGGGCAACTTGCTTCCGTACATGTACTTCGGCGTCGACACGAATCAGAACGGGATCTGGGATCCGGGCACGACGGGCGACTCGCTGATCATCGCATTCAACGGCGGCGCGATCCCCAACACCTTCAGCCACGATACATGGGTTCAGAGCGGCTTGAGCGGCTTGACCAACGTGCACATCGACCCGAGCTCGAACCGAGGCAATCTTGGACCCATGGAGTATTCCTCCACGGGCACGCAGGACACCCTCAATAGCCTCCGCGTGCGGAGCGTCAACGGTGGCGCGACGACCTGGGGCGATCTGGGCATCATGCGCGTTTATATCAACGGCAATCACTACGGCGGCCCTCAAGCTCCGTACAATTCATATGTGGATGACGTTCATATCGCCGCCGTTCCGGAGCCTGCTTCGATGGTTGCGCTCGCGCTTGGCGGATTGGCGCTGATTCGCCGTCGCCGCTCGGCTAAGGCCTAACCTTCGGTTTTTCCATGGAAAGCGCGGCCAACTCGGCCGCGCTTTTTTTCGCAAACCTTGCGCCGGCGCATCATCCTGCAGCACGGCGGCCACATCAGGGCAGAATCCGCCCCCGGCGAGGGGACGACTATGCGGATCAAGCTCGCAGCCGCGAGCTCGTCGAGCGCGAGGCGCTGGTTCTCTAGAGGATCCTCATTTCAGCGCCTTCTTGAACGAAGCCAAGGTGAGCGAGACCATCACCACGAACATCACCGCCGCCACCAGAAAGCCCTGCCAGATCGCGCTGCTTCCCCAGCCGTAAAGGACCAGCCCTCGAACGCCCTCGATGATGTAGGTCACCGGGTTGTAGCTCGCCAGGAGCGCGAAAGTTGGCGGTAACACTTGCTTGGGCGCAGCTGCCGTCGTCACGTTCAAAAACGGAAAGACGAGAATGAACATCGACTGGACAAGGCGGGCGTTCTGCGTGCGAAGCGCGGCCATCATGCCGATGCAACTCCACGCCATTGCAAAGAGGATGAGCATCCCGAACATCGTGATCGTGCCCAAGACGCCGGTGTTAATGTGGATGCCGAAGGCTAGAAGCAGCACCAGGACGATCAGCCCCTGCATCACCGACTGCACGGCGACCTCCGTCAGCCTGCCGAGCACAATCGCCATTCGGCTGATGGGCATGATGAGCATCTTCTTGAAGTAGCCGTTCGAAATGTCCTGCACCAGCTCGATGCCGGCGTTACCCGCTGAGAAGAAGATCGCGGTGAAGATGGCGATCGGCGCGATGAACTGCTGGTAGCTGATGCCCTTGAACGCAGGATCTCGCGCGAACGCCTGGAGCGACTGCGAGTTCACGATGAAGAAGAAGATCGGAATGAAGAGGCTCGGGATCAGCGCCATCACCGGCCGCCATATCTGCTTGATGCTGCGGATCGAGAGGTAGTACCAGTCGTTGAAAAAGGTGGTGCTCATGGTGTTCTAGGACTCGAATTCGGCTCGTGGAACTTGCGACTGTCGAATGATGCTGCCGAGGGTACCAAGCTTGAGCTCCTTGTGATTAGGAATCGGCACAGTGATGGTGGAACCGGGGAGTTGCCGCTGCATCACAATGTGGCTACCGCTCTGACGCCAGTTCATTGAATCCATTAGCTTTGAGAATGTCGCAACATTCCTTGCCGGATAGGCGCCGGACCCTACCCAACTGCGACCTCGACGCTCGTTACGAAAAGGTCTCCATGCATGCGGTCCGCGATCTCGGACGGGCTGGCATCTTCAAAGAAGAGCGTTAGCGCTTCTTTGAGATTGGCGTGCGCCTCTTCAATCGTCGCCCCCTGGCTGGCGATATCAAGCTCTGGGCAAAGAGAAACAAACATGTCGCCCTCTCTCTCGATTAGCGCCGTCAATCGTCTTGTCTGGCTCATGGGTTCATTATTGCCGATGCCTACATACGCGACCGCGCGTAGGGATCGGCGGCGTTGGAGTTGACTTCCTCGTCGCCGATGTTGCTGCCCGTGGTCTTGAGGAAGACCTCTTCCAGCGTCTTCGCTTCATGCTTCTTGATGAGTTCCTGCACCGTGCCCTCGGTGACGATCTGGCCCTTATCCATGATCGCGAGCCGGTTGCACAGCGCCTCCGCCTCCTCCATGAAGTGGGTGGTGAGGAAGATCGTCATGCCCGCCTTGTTCAGCTCGCGCAGGTGATTCCAAATGAGCTTCCTCGCGTGGGGATCGAGGCCCTGCGTGGGCTCGTCGAGAAAGAGAATCTTCGGCTCGTGGATGAGCGAGAGGGCGAGATCGAAGCGCCGCCGCATGCCACCTGAGTAGGTCGCCGTGTACTTGTCGGCTACTTTCTCCAGCTCTACGAGCTTGAGCAATTTGTCGATCTGACTTGCTATGCGTTCCTTGGGCAGATGGTAGAGGTGGCCGTGAAGCTGTAGCATCTCGCGGGCGGTGGCGGTTTCATCCAGACCGATCTCCTGCATCGCGAAGCCTACGCGCTTGTAAATCTCGTTCGCCTGTTTCGGGAACTGGAGCCCATCGATCGTGATCTCGCCACTCGACCGCTTGACGAGATCGACGAGCATGTTGATCGTCGTCGTCTTCCCGGCTCCGTTCGGCCCGAGAAAGCCAAAGAACTCGCCCTCGGCGACGCCAAAGCTCACCCCGCGCACCGCCTCCACCCCGCCCGGGTAGGTCTTGACGAGGTCCTTGACTTCGATAATGTTCGCCGGCATGAAAGGATAGTTTGGCACTGCCGCGCAATGCACTTACAATGGTTTGATGATCGCTCCGTTCCTCGACGCCGGCTGGGTATCGGCCACCGCAACCAGCAACTGGTGCCACCAAGACCCGCTCCTCGATTGGCTCGAGCTGTACGGCACGGCGCACGGCTTCAAGCGAGATAAAGAGTACGAGGGCTATGACTCGGAAACCGATATGGGCCTCTTCATGCGGGAGAAGGGCCGCGCGTTTGAGACGGGCGTCATGCGCTGCTTGCAGGAGAGGGGCTTCCAGATCGTGCGGATCGCCGAAGGCAGCCGCGACGCCCTCGATCCGCTGATGCTCGACCGCACGCTGGAAGCGATGCGCGACCAGGTCGAGATCCTGTACCAGCCGGTCGTCTGGGATTCGGCCCGGCAATGCCACGGCATGCCCGATCTGCTCGTCCGCTCGGATGTGCTGAACCGCCTGACCGAGCAGCCGGTGCTGAGCGAAGCCGAGATTCCCCTCTCCCCTCCGGGGGAGAGGGTCAGTGAGTCCGCGAACTGGGGTGAGGGGGCACCGCATTACCGCGTCGTCGACATCAAGTTCACCGGGCTCGACCTGACCGCCAAGGGTCTCGTCGGCAACGACGGCGCAGACCGTCGCCGCAAGGCGCAGCTTCTCGTCTACAACCGGGCACTGGGCGAGATGCAAGGCTTCGAGCCGCCGCACGCCTACCTGCTCGGCCGCGGCTGGAAGCAAACGATCAAGAAGGAAACGAGCCGCGGCGACACCTGCTTCGACCGCCTCGCCCCGGCCGATATGTACGACCCTGAGCTTGCCCAACTTGCGGACGCGGCGATCGCCTGGATTCGCCGCGTGCGCGAGGAAGGCAAGGACTGGCAGGTCCTGCCCCGCCCAAGCGTCTCCGAACTGTATCCGAACATGAGCAACACTCAGGATTCGCCGTGGCACATGACAAAGAAGGAGATCGCCGACCAGATCGGCGAACTCACGCTGCTCTGGCGAGTCACCCCCAACAACCGCCCAATCGCCCATCAGGCGGGCGTCATCCGCTTCTCCGACGACCGCTGCCAAGGCGACGGCTTCGGCCTCGCCGACAGCTACGCCGCCAAGCTGCAGCAGATTCTCGAGATCAACCGCGACGGCTGCCCCGACCTGGTCAGGCCAAGGCAAGTCGCCGCCGGCGGGGACGAGTGGCGAGCCGCGAAGCCGCTCGAGTTCTACGTGGACTTCGAGACCGTCACCGATCTCGACGACGACTTCTCAGCCTTGCCGAAGAAGGGCGGGCAAACTCTGATCTACATGATCGGCTGCGGCCACATGGAAGCAGGCGCATGGAGGTTCACCGCCTTCACCTGCGACCGGCTCACCCCCGATTGCGAGCGCGCCATCATCGATGCCTGGCACGAGCATATGCGCGCGGTGCGCCAACGGCTCTGGCCCGAGGGCGATCCGCTCGTCTTCCACTGGTCGCACGCCGAGCAGTCCTTTCTCAACACCGCCTACAACTCAGCGCGAACTCGCCATCAGGCGGCCTGGCCGGACCTGAACTGGTACGACTTCCTGGTCAAAGTCATGCGCGAGGAGCCGGTCACGGTGAAGGGCGCGCTTGCCTTCGGGCTCAAATCGATCGCCAAAGGAATGCATAAGAACGGTCTCATCAAGACGAACTGGACTAACGGCCCTGGCGACGGTCTCGGCGCGATGATCGGCGCGTGGCGCTGCGACGTCAAAGCTCGGGACCAGAATTGCTCGATGAAGGACCTGCCGCTCATGCGAAGCATCGAGGATTACAACCAGGTCGACTGCAGGGTGATGCAGGAGATCATCGCCTATCTTCGTGCGAATCACTAGGTTTCAAAGCCGGCCTTTCATGACATCGTGGTAATTGAAGAAACCGTTGGAACCCTTAAGAGTAAAGGGATGCTCGTCCGCGAAAGTAGCCGACACCGTTTCGCCTTGCATCAACGTGGAATGAAGGGGGCTAGCCAGATTGGCGTGCGTCACGGGCTCCTTGCCGCCGGCCCCGAAAACTGGCTTCATATCGATCGATGCGATACGGCCACGGCCGATCGACAACGTGAATCGCCCGGCAGCCTTTCCAACGAAAATAGATGCCGCCTGCACTCCCTCCAACGTCCCCCAGTCCTTGACAAACGCTTTAATCAGCGCCGTGACGTGCTCCCGTCTGGCTGGCGGCGCGTCCACGTAAAGCCTCACCCACTTGCCCGAATCCCAAGCAAATGCCGCGGCCGAGCCGGAGATATCCTGCCCCCCGTAGAAGCCCTTCTGAAAAACAAATGCGCCAACCCCATGGCACCCCGCATCTCGGCCCGTTATCTCGGTGACGCAAACACCCTTGCAACTGCACGATTCGATGAACTGAGCCTGAAAGTTAAAGGGTTGGACAGCCATGGCCAAGGCGATCGTCAGAATCATGCTTTAACTTTACAACGACCGACAAATTGAGTGAACCGGGGGCATCTCGCGCACCATATTAGACCGTGATCGACCACGCTCGGTCGCGTAGATTGTCAGAGTCGAAATGAGAGGACTCGAAGGCGTCGCAAGATACTTCAAGCGAAAAAGTCCTTCGAGGGAATTCTGAGCCCGGGAAGTGCTGTACATAGCGCTGTTGTATGAAGTTAGCTCTGGCCGCGTTGGCCTTCATCTCGTGCTGCATTGCCTCTGGCCAGCAGGTTCCGGCGCAGGGTTCTCTAGTCCGTCGCGTCCTTCCCGCTGAGGCGGCCAAGACGCCGCCCGTCATCGATGGCGACATATCCGAGTCCGCGTGGCAGAGCGCATCGAAGGCTGAAGTCTTTGTCGACCGACAAAGCGGCAACCCCGTCGCGGATCAGACCATCGCCTACGTGCTCTATGACGCGAAGTACATTTACATCGCGTTTCACTGCCTAGACCGCCAGCCCGACCTCATCGAAGCCCGCGAGACTCAGCGCGACAGCAAATACGCCAACCAGACCCAAAACCCGAACAACGAAGATAACGTCACCGTCTCGCTCGACACCTACTTCACGAAGGATTCAGCGGACCTTTCGATCTTCTCCGTCAACGCGATCGGCACCCCCTCCGCCAAGCTGTCCGGCGGGCGCGGCGGCAAGCTGGAGTGGAAAGGCAAGTGGGACTCCGCCGCCAAGCGAACTCCCGACGGCTACACCGTCGAGATGCGCATCCCGTGGGAGATGCTCAACTACCCCGCCGGCAAGAAAGTCGCCACGATGGGCATCAACTTCTACCGGTACCAGAACCACAAGAAGCTCGACTCCATCTGGAGCAACGTCGGGCAGAACAGCCGCATCGAGCTAGAGGGGCAATGGACCGGCGTGCAGCCGCCGCACGCCGCCTTCAAGCCGAAGCTTTCCTTGCTTCCCTACGTGCTTCCCGGCTGGAAAACGGACCGGGGAACGTTTCGCGCGGGCATCGATGCGAGGGAAACTCTCACCCCCGATCTCACCGCCGTCGGCTCGCTCAATCCCGATTTCGCAACCATCGAAGGCGCCGTCGAAGGCATCGCCTTCTCGCGTCAAGAGCGCTTTATCCCCGAGCGACGCCCGTTCTTCCTTGAGGGCCAAGATTTCTTCAACGTCCAGACCCGCTTTAACGATATCGGCGCGTTCTTCTATTCGCGGCGCATCCCCACCTTCGATCTCGGCACCAAGGTGTACGGCAAGATTTCCCCGGTCGACACGATCGGCGTGCTGAATGCCACCGAGTTCAACAGGCGCTCCGACACCGTCGTCCGCTTCCGCCATTCGATCAACGACACCAGCTCCGCAGGTTTCTTCCTTTCCAACAAGGCGGCGCTCAACGATGAAAACACCGTGGCCGCTGTCGACCAGCACGCGCGGTTCGGCCCGTACAGCCTAGAAACGGTTTGGGCGAAATCGATGGGCCCGAACGCCGGAGGCAGCGCCATCGTCGTCAGCGGCAACTACCAGAAGCGCAACAATACGACCCTCCTCCAGTACGACATGATCTCCAGCCGGTTCCGAGTGCCGGACGGCTACATCCCCTATAAGAATTACCATGGGTTCTTTGGATTCACCGACTACAACGGCCAGTGGCGCAATGGCGAATTTCGCAGCTACGACTACGGCGTGTACGGCCTCGTGTGGGACCGCTTCAACGGCGCTCACTACCAACAGTCCGCCGGGAGCTTTGCCAGCCTCGTCACGAAATCGGATTGGGGCTTTACCTTCGCCCACGACTATGCGGTGGTCGAGGGCCAGATGGACCACACCGTCACCCTCGGCGTGACCAGCGGCTTTTCCAACCGATTTAGGCGATTCGGCCTGAACGTGCAAACCGGAATTCTCGGGGGCCAGAAGGCCACATTCCTCGCGCCCACCGCAAGCCTCAGACTGCTCAAGCACATGGACATCTCCTACGGAGGCTCAATCCTCAACTTGCAGGGAGTGACCAAGCAGCACATCTTGACCGCCAATTACGAGCTCTCCCCCACCCGTTCCTTCGGGGGCCGGCTCGTAGCTCAGGATTCGGACACGAACTGGTACCTCTCCTACCGCAGCGCGGGAGGCAAAGGCACCGACCTCTACTTCATTATCGGCGACCCCAACGCCCGGCGATTCACCCGCCAAGTGCAGCTCAAGCTCGTCTTCGCGTACTAGTTACTCACCGGAAGGCGCTAATTTCGCCGGATCGCCTTCCTTGAACTCAAACGCGGCGCTGTTCATGCAGAACCGCAGCCCTGTCTTCGTCTGCGGAGCGTCGTCAAACACGTGGCCCAGGTGGCCGTCGCAACGCGAGCAGAGCACTTCCTCGCGCACCATGCCGTAGCTGGAGTCGCGGCGGATCCAGATGTTATCGTGCATTACGGGCTGGAAGAACGAGGGCCAGCCGGTGACGGAGTCGAACTTGGTGTTGCTGGCAAACAGCGGCAGCCCGCAGCCCGCGCAGAAATACACGCCCGTCTTGTGGTTGTCGTGGAACACGCCGCAGAAGGCCGCCTCGGTGCCGTGGCTGCGCAGGATCTTGTACTGCTCAGGCGTCAGCCGCGCCTTCCATTCGGCGTCGCTCAGCACGAGCTTGTCTTTGCGCTTCGGGCTCTCGCTCAAATATCCTCGGGTCGTCGTCGTCACCTGGTTCTTCTTCTCCTTCTGTCCGCCGTCAGCAGCGGTAAGCCCGGCGGTGCAGCCGATGACGGCCACGCCTCCGATCAGTGCCAAGAACATATTGATGGGCTTCATGGTTACGTCTCTATAAGGTGTCTACGCGCTGCCAGAGTTCCATACGCGGCGGGTCTGACCTCACATCTCACCTTACGTTCTCCCTCGTGATGTTACTACCGTCCCTTCGAGTTTTGGCGGCGACAAGTCCCTCTGCTGCCTACGGTCTCTACTCGGTGGTTTGTCAACTACCTATTTGGAGCAGAACTTGTCATCCTGGAACTGAGCCAGCGAAGTGAAAGGTTCTACCTGGAGCCGCGTGGCAGACTACAGATAAGCACTCCAAATGTCCAAAAGGGCGGCACCGGTCCAGCATTACATGTTGGCTCTAGTTCATTCGAAGAATGTTTAGCCCATCAGATTGACATTCATTGCCTCAACGCCGCGAAATGCGGAGGAAACGCGGACTGTGAACAGAAGCGCATGCAAAGATTGAGGGACCAGTGCAGGACATGGTACGGCGTATGCGATGCGGCCGGCCTTGAGGGGAGGCGGTTCGATTCCACGGCACAAATATGTTCCAAAGCATTTGGCGTAGGCTAACGGTTTCCATAGCAGCAGCAGTTGTAATCTCCTTGCTTGGGTTAGGGTTTCTGAGAGCGGGGCACAAGATCGCGACCAAGATCTCTCGCAGCACGGCGTTCTCAGAGGCGGTTGCGGCGCTCCGGTCCCGCCTCGGTAGCAGGGCGTCAGGTGCCTTCGTCGACACGACGCCAGCAAGCAATTTCTTCCCGAATACGAATTTGATCTCTGGATCTTTTGCGGACGCCCGCACACGACGGAGAACTTCCTTTATTGTTGTCCAAGAGGTCTCGAACGGGATGCCGAGTTGGATCGGGATCATGATCCATGCTGAACCTAGCATAGAATTCACGAGAAACGGTTTCCACTTCATCGAGGAGTGATGCCGGCCAGGTCCTGAAGTGCCTACGGGTGCAAGCGATCGGTGGCTACCATGCGCTAGTCCTGCCAATCCGCCATGCGCCATCCGCGATCCTCTCGGCCCTCCTCTCTAAACCTCTAACCTCCAATAGCCTTCCGTCGCGCTCGTGCCTCGGCGCAGTTTGTGCGACGCCGCCAGTCCACTGGCGGCGCGGTGCCGACTTCGTGGCTCCGCCTTCCAGCCGGAGCCACGCATTTCAGGAAGACAAGGTTAGCGATAGGTTAACCTGGTGAGCGACGCATGAAGACGCTCACCTTCCTCCTCGCCACCGCCCTCGCTGCCCTCGGGCTCAGCCAAGGCTACGATCCCGCTAACTACAGCGGCCTGCAATGGACCAACGTCGGCCCCAACCGCGGCGGGCGCAGCGTCGCTGTCTCCGGCGTGCGCACCCGGCCCGCCGAGTACTACTTCGGCGCGACCGGCGGTGGGCTTTGGAAGACGACCGACTCCGGCGCGAGCTGGAAATGCGTCACTGACGGCTTCCTCGGCAGTTCGAGCGTCGGCGCGATCGGGGTGTGCGATTCGAATCCCGACACCGTGTACATCGGCATGGGCGAGCGCGATATCCGCGGCAACGTGGCCCAAGGCGACGGCGTGTACAAGTCCACCGATGCCGGCAAGACCTGGACCTCCGTGGGGCTCAAAGACACCCGCGTCGTCTCCCGCGTCGTCGTCGATCCGAAGAATCCCGACGTCGTCTACGTCGCCGCGCTCGGCCACGTATGGGGCGCCAACAAGGAGCGCGGCGTCTTCAAAACCAACGACGGCGGGCGAAGCTGGAGCAAGGTGCTCTTCGAGAGCGACAAGGCTGGCGCGGTCGATCTGGTGATGGACCCGAACGACTCGAAGACCCTCTACGCCGCGACTTGGGAAGCCTGGCGGCGGCCGTGGACGCTCAACAGCGGTGGCCCCGGCAGCAAACTCTGGAAGTCCACCGACGCCGGAGTGCATTGGAGCGATCTGACCCGCAACTCAGGTCTGCCGAAGGGCGTGGTCGGCAAGATGGGCGTGGCCGTCGCGGCGACCAATTCAAAGCGGATCTTCGCGATCGTCGAAGCCCAAGACGGCGGCATCTTCCGATCCGACGATGCCGGGGAAACCTGGACGAAATTGAACAGCGACAACGAGTGGCGTCAGCGCGCTTGGTACTACACGCACATCTACGTCGACCCCAAGAACGCTGACAATGTGTGGGTGCTGAACGTGGGCATCGGCAAATCGAAGGATGGCGGCAAGACGTTTCAGGGCACCGGCTTCTCACACGGAGACAACCACGATCTCTGGATCAGCCCCGACGACTCGAAGAAGATGATCGAGGCGAACGACGGCGGCGCGACGGTCACCGTCGACGGAGAAAAGTGGAGCGCCGAAACCTACCCGACGGCGCAGATTTACCACGTCGTGGCGGACAATCACGTTCCCTACCGAATCTACGGCGCGCAGCAGGACAACTCGGCGGTCATGCTCTTCCCCGATCAGACGGATACGCCGACGAAGCGCAATTTCCAAGGAACCGCCGGTGGAGAATCCGGCTACATCGCACTCAGGTGGGACGATCCGGAAGTCGTAATCGGAGGCAACTACGGCGGCGACATCAGCGCGATCAACTATCGCACGAACTTGCGGTGGAATCTCGACCCCTGGCCGCTGAACCCGATGGGGCACGGCGCGATCGACCTCGCCCACCGCGTCCAGTGGACCTACCCGATCGTCACCTCGCCGCACGATCCGAACATGCTATACACAGCTTCGCAATATGCCATGCGCACGCGCAATATGGGCCAGAGCTGGGAGAAGATCTCGCCCGATCTAACCCGAAACGATCCGGCCAAACAGGCAAGCTCCGGCGGGCCGATCACGCAGGACAACACGAGCATCGAATACTACGACACGATTTTCACTCTCGCCGAATCGCCTGCTCGCAAGGGCGTCATCTGGGTGGGCTCGGATGACGGCGTGATCAGCGTCACGACGAACGACGGCAAGAGCTGGTCGAACGTGACGCCGAAGGGGATGCCCGACTGGAGCCGGGTGAGCATGGTTGAGCCGTCGCGCTACGACGCCGGAACCTGCTACGCGGCCGTGAATAACTATCAGAACGAAGACCTCGCGCCGTACATCTACCGCACGCGCGATTTTGGCAAGAGCTGGACGAAGATCATCACTGGCATCGCGCCAACGGCCTTCGCCCGGGTCTGCAGGGAAGACCTGCACCGCAAGGGCCTGCTCTACGCCGGCACCGAGAGCGGCGTCTACGCCAGCTTCGACGACGGCGATCACTGGCAGTCGCTGCAGCAGAATCTGCCCGTCTGCCCGGTTCATGATCTGGCGTTGAAGGACGACGACTTGATCGCCGCGACCCACGGGCGATCCTTCTGGATCCTGCACGGCACCTCGCGCCTTGCCTATTTGACGGCGGACAAGCCGACGACGCCGCTGCTCTATAAGCCGGTAGATCGCGTTCGCATGAACAGTGCGAGCGCCGCTGTAAGCTACTACTTACCCACTAAGGCAGCGAGTGTCGACTTCACGTTTCTCGATGCCAACGGCGAGACGGTCGGCACCGCCAAGGGCGATACCGAGCCGGGTTTCCATGAGATCACGCAGAGTCTGAACCGACCGGGCTTCAGCACATTCCCCGGCATGGTCTTCTGGGGCGGCAGTTCCCACCCGATTCCCGCTCCGACAGGCATGTTCACCGTGAAGATGAGGGTGGATGGCGTGGAGCAGACGCAGGCGTTCCGTCTTACGCGAGATCCGCGCTTGCAGGCGAGCGACGCCGATCTGGCCGAGCAGTACGCCTTCGCCAACCGCCTCGTCAAACGCGTGAACGACGCAAACAGCACCGTGCTACGCCTTCGCGACACGAGGGACCAAATCGACAAGGCGATGGCCGATCCGAAGGCTGACGCAACCGTCAAGAGCGACGGCGAGAAACTGAAAATGCAACTAACAGCGATTGAAAGCGAGATTCACCAGTACCGCAGCAAAAGCGGCCAAGACCCGCTGAACTATCCGATCCGCCTCAACAACCAGCTTGCCGGCCTGATCGACTTCGTCCTCAGCGGCCAGCGCGCGGTTCCGCAGCAGGCGAAGGATGTATTCGCCGTCTTGGACAAGGCGCTTCAGAAACAGCTCGATGCGATGGGTAGCGCCGAACGCCTCGACCTCGCGCGTTACAACCAGCTTCTCACGAAGCAAGGCATCGCGCAGATCGTGCCGAAGACGCCGCCCATGCAAACCCCCGGGGCCAGACGACGCGGAGGGGGCGAAGGGTAAACCCCTCCTTCAAAGGAGGGATCGCCGTCACCGTTTCAAATCGCTCGGCAACCCATTCGGGAACAGTTCGTGGATAGCTTCTTGGATGCGTTGCTCCCGGTTATCGGGATTGGGATGAGTGGCGAAGAATTCGGGTGTCCGCCCCCCGCCGCTCGCCCGCTTCAGGACCTCCATGACGTCGAGCATCGCACGAGGGTCGTAGCCCGCCTGTGACATGAGGATCACGCCCCACCTGTCCGCCTCAAGCTCATCGTTTCGCGAAAACTTCAAGCTGACAAGCTGGCCCACGAGCATAGAAACCGCGGCCCCGGAGCGCGATCCCTGACTATACGCGGCCAGCGCCGCAGCGCCGGAGAGCCCCTGGGTGAGCTGCGCCTTGGCAAGCTGCTCCGCGCTGTGGCGATTGATCACATGGCCGCATTCGTGGGCAAGGACACCCGCCAATTGACCCCGGCTGTTGAGCTTGGTCAGCAGCGCGTGAGTTATGAAGACCTGGCCTCCGGGCAGAGCGAACGCGTTGAGCGTCTGCTCATCTGCTAACGCATGGAACTGGAAACGATAGGGCGAGGTGCCGGCCTTCGACTGGGACACGATTTCGCCGCCCACATCCGCGACAAGCTGGCGCGCCTGTGGATCGGGGTCTTCCCCGCCAAATTCGGATTCCATCTCCGGCGCGGCTTGCAGGCCGAGTGCGATTTCCTGATCGACGGAGATGTCGATATGCTGCTTCTCCCCGGTTACGGGGTTGACCGAGCTCTTTGAGTAATACGCGACAAGCGAGCCGAGCGCGATGACGACCGCGACGACGAGCTGAACCCCGCTACAACCCGGCCTGCGCTCGTATTGGTACATTTTTCGACGTTCTCCGCCCGATTATGCGGTGCTCGCGATCTTCTTGTGAAGTAGAGTTTTAGATGAGGAAGAAATGAGCACAACCGCAACCAAATTTGACCTGAAACAGCATTTGATCGACACCGTCAACCGCATCGGTGAGACTTATGTCAATGACCTAGCGTTCATCGACAAAGATAAGCAGGCGCAATGTCCGATGGGCGCCGCCCGGCCCGCCACCGAGTTTACGGCGGAATGCGCCGGCTTTAACTTTTTCATCTCGAAGGCGATCACCGGCGAGGGCGCCGAAATGCCGAGCGAGGAAGCGCGGAAACAGTTTTACGCCGATCACGCCACGGGCGAGAAGGCAGCCGCCGTCTTCACCGCAAGCGTCGGGGCTCTACGCGCAGCCATTGAGGGCGCGACTGAGGAAAGCCTGATGACGGAGATCACCCTGCCCTGGGGCGACGCCGTTCCCGGCTACCGAGCAGTCCAGATGTGCACCGCGCACATGATGTATCACGATGGGCAGATCAACTACCTACAGGCGCTGCACGGCGACGCCGAGAACCACTGGGGTTAGCGGAAAAGAACCTTGTCCATCCCGACCACGAAGCCGTCCAGGGATTTCACCTCGCGCAGGCAAAGCTTGACGCCCTCCATAAACGACACCCGGTCCATGGAGTCGTGCCGGAGGGTTAGGGTCTCGCCGGTGTTGCCGAAGATCACCTCTTGGTGAGCCACGAGGCCAGGCAGCCTGATGGAATGGATCGGAGTGTCCAGGTGGACGCCGCCGCGCACGCCCTCGACCTTGAAGATGGGGCGGGGCTTCCGCGTGGGCGGATGAATCCGGGCCTCGGCGATGAGCTGCGCGGTTAGGAGTGCGGTGCCGCTGGGCGCGTCCTCTTTCCGGTCGTGATGCAACTCGATAATCTCGCAGTTCGGCATCCACTTGGCGGCAAGCTGCGCGAACCGCATCATCAGCACTGCGCCCACCGCGAAGTTCGGCGCGTAGATGCCCGGAGTCTTCGACTCGCGTGATTGAGCTGCGATCTCGCGCAAGTCGCCATCGCTCAGGCCCGTCGTCCCTATAACCGGTGAAACTCCGCGCTTCAGCGCGGATAGCGCCTGGGCCACAGCCGCCGTCGCTAGCGTGAAGTCCACGGTGGCATCTGGCTTGGTGCGATCCAGCACCGCCCCGAGCTTGTCTTCAATGGCAATATCGGGTGCCGAGGGTGATATCTCGCGCAGCGACGATCCCACCATCTCACGATCCACCGCTGCCACGATCTCGAATTCAGGAGCGGTCGCGAGCGCCTTAACGACCTCGCGTCCCATCCGGCCCGCGGCACCGATGACGACGACCTTCATTTGTCCCACATTCGCTCCATGCGCGTGCTTCCCTGCTCGATGAGCACCGGCTCCCCGCGATCGTCTAGATAGGCCTTCACCAAGCCGCTGTTGCGATGAGAAATGACAACGTGCGCCCTTGTTTGGCGTCCGCCTGTGGTGATTTGCTTCTCGCCCATGTACTGCGTCTGGACCAGTTCCCACTCGCCGCTGGTCAGGCCGAACTGATACGTTTGAATCGACTGGCCGAGCGTCGGCTGGTCGCGAACGAACCAAAACTGGCTTCCATCCGAGCGCGGCGCCGTTTCTACCAAGGTCACCGCGCGAGTCTTCTCCGAGCCCCCATCCTTATGGGTCACGATGGCTCCGGAAGCGTCGAAGTTGGCCTGATCCCTGACCCTGCCAACCTCCTGCGACATCGTCACCGGCTTCCCATCCTTGTCGTATAGCGACTCGGTGGCGAGCCGCACTTGCTGCTCGGGTGTCCCGATTTGCATGCGGAGCTTGATGAGCTTGCTGCCGTCCGGCAGGATCGACTGCTCGATCGTGGCGTAGCCGGATGGGAGGCCGTTCTGCAGAATCCGCAGTCGGGTTGGCTCCTGCGCCCTGGCGAGGGAAGGAAGAAAGAGCAAGAGGAGAATGGGCTTCATCGGTTATCAATCAATAGTTTCGCTGCTTTGACGCCGGATTCGTACGCCGATTCCACGCGGCCTGCGCTGAGTCCGTCGCCGGCAAGGATCAGTTTGGCGTGCGGCTGGTTCACCGTCTCGAATTGCGCCACCGTCTCCGGCAGACTGTACTTCCAGCGGCGTACCCTTGAGACTTTGGGCACAGAGAGTTCAGGAAACAGACGCCGAACGTAGGCGACCGCATCCTCGATAATTTCCTTATCCTGGCGGTTGTACTGCGTCAGGCTGTATGCGGCGCTCATCTGCGCCACGATCGCGCACCACCCCTCGGGAGCACGGCCCGCGCACTTCGCGGATTCCAGGCTCAGCCAGGTCAGCGGATGGCGCTGCTCGACGTCGAGCAGGGCATGATAATGCGTTTCCGGCGTCGGCTGCTCGAATCCCAGCATGATGCTGAGACAGCAGCGATAGCTCGCATTCGCGATCGCGCGGCTCTCGCGCAGCGACCACAGCAGCACGGACGTTTGCGGGACCGGCGGCGTGAGAATGAGCGCGTCAAAAGCGTCGTTCTCGACGATAAAGCAGTGCCCGCTGCGGTTGATCTCGTCGATCTGCATGCTGAGGCGGATATCAATCCCGGCTCCCAGCAGCTTGGGAAGTTCCGCATTGCCCTTCGTGTACGTGTAGCGCGGAGTCAGGTTCTTGCGCGGATCGCCGATGGAGACGCGCAGGTTCTCGTGAGTGAAGATGGGCTTCGCGATGCGCACGGCGGTGTTGCCGGGGACGATCTCCTCGATCGCCATGCCTCGCGGCGCGATGCTTGTAGCGCCGGTGTCGAAGATGAAGCCATCGATCTCGACTGTCTCGACCCGCCCGCCGATGTGGGCCTGCCGTTCCCAGACCACCACCTCGTCACCGGCCTTGAGCAGGGTTCGCGCCGCAGCGAGGCCGGCAACACCCGCGCCGACCACCCCGACTCTCACGCGACGCCGGCTCCGAGCCGGCTCAGCACGCGTTCGGCGCATTCAAGGCCGCTCTGCACCGCCCCGTCGATACTGCTGTTGGTCGTGGATTCACCCGCCAGCCAAAGCCCAGGCACGCCGGTTTCGCACGTCGGGCGGTGATCCTGGAAGTTCGGCGGCTGCGCCATCTGGTGGTTCTTGAGACGATAGCCGCGCAGCAGCTCCCACGGCTCGACGTTGTGGTTAGGAAACCAAACTCGCATCTCCGCCTTCACGATCTCGGCGAGTTGGCCGTCGGTCTCGGGGCGCTCGCCCAAAATCGTCGCGCTGATCAGATGCGCGCCGCTCGGCGCGCAGGACGGGTTCACGTTCGTCAGCGGCACAACCGAATTCGTGAGGCCCTTGGCATCGCCGTTCATCATGATCAACGCCCCCTCGACGGGCGGCTCCGGCGCGGTGAAGTACAGCGTAATGCTGTGGCGGTACTCGATCGCCTCGAGCCCCGCCACGCTCGCCATCGGACGCAGCAGTCGTGCGGCCTCGGCGACATCCGTCGCTACCACCACCTGAGAAGCCTCGATACGCTCGCCGTTCTTCAGCTTGACCAGCCCAATCTCGCCGCCGATCTTAACCAGCTCGGCGACCCGTGCGTTGAGCCTCAACAGTTCGTGGCCAAACGTCGCGCCGATCTGCTTGGGGATTTCCTCGATGCCAAGCGCCGGCGTCACGGTTTC
>JBBREM010000041.1:0-20449 GCA_038202925.1 Fimbriimonadales bacterium
CACCGCTTCAGGGCCGCCGGGACTGAACCCAAGCTTATTCATGGCTTCCACCACCTGCGTCAAGACGTCGCGCATCTCCCGTCGCTGCGCCTCGGCCATGGGTTGGCCGTTCTCGTCGAAGACCTGTCCGTACATGCGGCCCGCAAGGATGTCCGCGGCGGCGAGGGCACCGGTTAGGGCGGCGATGGGTTCGGGGCTGCGGGGGATGTTGAAGCCGATGAGCACGCCCTCGTGGGTATCGCCCCGCTGGGCGGCTTCCAGGCTGAAGACCTCGGTATTGCCCAACGGTGACACGCTGAATAGTTCCCGATCCGAGCCGGGCACGCGCCAGTCCCAGGTTCCTGCGGGAGAGTAGGTGAGGCCAAGTTTGGCGCACCATACCCACAGCTCGAATTCGCTCACCTGGCGCGACTCGGCGAGGACCATGAGGGTGACTCCGGCGTCGAAATTCTCCTCGACCTGCCGCATCTGGCTGATCGCGAGCGGCACGTCGCTCGGAACGGGGATGGGCATCGCCCGGCGATTCAGATGCTGGGCGAGGGGTTCCGCCGCTTCCAGGAGATGTTGAGCGGACTTGGCGTTGAGCTCGCCTTGAGCGCCCGCGTAATCCCACGCAAGGGCGAGGGAATCGTAGCTGCCGTCCGCCTTCTCGGTGAGCGGCAGCCACTCGGCGTCGCCGGGAGACATCGCCCAGGCCCGCGGCTTGCCCAGCGCGGCGAGCCAGTCGGAGCGGAGGATCATCGCCGCCGCGGCGGCGGGCACGGAGCGCGGACCGACAAACTCGATCACGTACTGGAGCCGGTGGAGCGGACCCGACTTCGTCCGCACCGGGATCTGAATGGGCCGGAGCGCGATGGCCGGATCGGGCTGCAGGTCGTCGCCAAACACCTCGGAGATCGTGGGCAAGGGAAGAGGCTACCTGCCTAGTCGGAATATTCGAGCTCTTGCAGCATGCGCGGATTCATCCGCCAGTCCTCGCGCACCTTGACGTGCAGCTCCAGATAGATTTTGCGTTCCAGAAGCTGCTCGATCTCTACTCTCGCCTCGGAGCCGATTTTCTTGAGGAACTGGCCGGCCTTGCCGATGAGAATCCCACGCTGGCTGGCCCTTTCGACGTAGATGCTCGCGCCGATATGGAGGATGTTGCCCTCCTCGTCCCAGTCATCGACCAGCACGGCGGTCGCGTGGGGAATTTCTTGCTTGGCGGCGATGAGGATCTTCTCGCGAATCAGCTCGCCGACGAGGAAACGCGAGGATTGGTCGGTGAATTCATCGGCATCATATAGGGGCTCGCCTTCGGGGAGTTTGGCGACGATCATCTCGACGAGCTTGTCCACGTTTTGGGCCCGGGTGGCGGTCGTCATCATGTATTCGTCGGTGCCGGCCAGAGCCGTGTAAGCCTCGAGGAAGGCCTCGACGTTCTCCGCTTTGAGCTGGTCCATCTTGTTCATGCACAAGATGACCGGCGTTCGTTCCCCCTCTTCCATTTCCCCGGCGCGGGCATCTGAAGGTTGGGGGGTGAAGGTTTGGATGAGCCTTGAAATCTCGCGGTCGGCGTCGCTCGGATGCTGGCTGCCGTCCACGACGAAGAGGATGAGATCGACATCGCCCAGCGCGCCCCGCGCCTGCTCAACCATCGATTTCGCAAGCTGCGTATGCGGTTCGTGGATGCCCGGCGTGTCGATGAAGATGATCTGGTAAGCGTCGGTGGTCGCGATTCCAAGCACACGTCGCCGCGTCGTCTGCGGCTTGTTGCTGACGATCGACACTTTCTGGCCGACGATCGTATTGAGCAGGGTGCTCTTGCCGACGTTCGGCTTGCCGATTAGGGCAACTGTACCTACGTTCACTGTCGCCTTCGGAACATTACGCTCATGCCGAGGTCCTCGTCGATGACGGTGCCGGTTGACTCCGATCTGCCCGAGGATGTCTCCTCAGATCTGCTCCGGTCACCGCGCCGGCCGCGCCGCCGCGAGCGTTGCTTGACGCCCTGGTCGCTCTCGCCTTCCGGCTCGTCGAGAAGCTGCTGAGGACGCAGGAACCATTCGTCGGAGTTTTCCTCAGAGTCGTTGCCTTCGATCCAGTCGCCGAGCTTCATGATCGGAACGTCGAATGCCAGCGCGTCCTCGCGCAGCAAGTTCTCCAGCTTCGGAGGTAGCTCGTCCATGCGCAGCAGTTCGTCGGGGTTGATTGAGAGGATGTGCTGGACTTCTTCGCGCGGCCCGACAAGGAACGGATGGGTTGTGCCGTCGTTGCCAGTGAACCGCAACGTCGTCTGATCGAGGCCGGCCCAATCCTGGGCAAGCACGTCATACGCAGCCCATTTGCTGGGGAGCGTGATCGATCGGGGCCCGGCACCGGTGCAGTGCACGGTCAGGAAGGGCGGCCGCGCGTGGACGACGTCATCCTGGAAATTGTAAACATGGGCTCCGGCCATCTGGGCGAGCGCCCGAATCAGCGCGGGGTTGACAGAGGGCTCGCCGAGAAATACGCTGGTCCATTTCGACTCACCTTCGGTAAAGTCGCGCACGACGAAGCTCGGCAGGCCGGTCTGCGTGTACTCGCCGAGCACCGTGGCTTCTTCTGGAATCGCGAAGTAGCTTGGTTCGAGCTGGGCGCTGCCGCCAAGCTCCTTTTGCTGAAAGGCCGCTGTCAACGGATGTCTCCGGGCTAAGATCGTCGTTCCTGACCGGCTGTGGAAGGGCTGCGGCTTCAGCGCGATTCCGGTGACCTCGCGGGCTCGCTCCAACGATTCGCGCCCAGCGTCGAAGAGACCGGCGGAATACAGCCAGAAGAGCACCTTGTTGTCACGCTGCAAGCGATTCTTGATCGCTGAGCGCAGCTCAGGCCGAATGTCCCAGGCGTTTAGGAACAGGTAGAGCTTGGCTTCGGGGAATCGTTCACGGTGGGCGAGATCGCTCAGCAGGTAGAACCCGGCGTTCACACCGGCGCGCAAGACCGACTCGCGCACATCCTGAATGAGCATTTGGAAGGCATTCGGGTCGACCAGGTAGGCGAGGGCTCGCTCATCGACAAAGATCACGACTTCGGGCTCGCCGAGCGGACAAGCCATGCGGCGCACCAACTCCTCGCAGACCTTCTCGCCGCGGTCCCAGATGGTTGGCGTTTTGAGCCACCCATTGCCCCATAGATCCATCCAGGCGATGCCGCTCCCGTGCGCAGCCGCCGCACCTGCTCCGCGCCAGTGGATGTTCTCCAGCGCCTGAGGTGTTTTGATGATGGGATTGAAGTCGTCCGGCTCCTGGCCGCCGCTGAGCGAGGTCTTGAAGTCTTCCTCACTGATGTAGAGTTTGCCGTTGAGCGCGTAGCTGTCGACGGGGCCGGGGAAGGGGGCGCTGCCGCCGGGCTCGCGGGTGAGATAGCTGGGCGGACCGGCGACAAAGTCGATCTCCGGCGTCCTCAATAGCTTCCCTAAGGAGAGGTGCCCACTTGCCGGGTGGCTCCACTCGAAGGTGTATCCGTAGCTCACTCCGACGAGGAAGTAGCCCTCGCTCGCCTCCTTGGTCGCGTAGGCCAGCTCGCCGATGCGCTGAACCGTGATGTCGCTCAGGAAGAGGTGGTAGTCGACGTACTTACGCTGCTTGCGGCTGGATCGCACGAAGCGATCCCCTTCGGAACCTTCGGGCTGGTAGCGCGGGACTTGGATTGTGTCGAATTTCGTTTCGCCGTCGAACCAGGATGCGCGGAGCGCGACGATATCGTTCAGATACCGCTGCCGAGCCCACTCCTGGAACTTCGTTCTCGCGGCTGCCGAGTCGTCGTACCCCGAGTCGGACGCGTGGAACCACTCGCCGCGCTCAAGGTGGAGGCCCAAAATGTGATCCTTCTGATCGAGCATTCGCAACTTGCGGACGAACGTCTGGAGGCAATCCTTTGCCACGCCCCAGAAGTCGTCGTCGGAAACGCTCGGCTCGGCGGTGCCCCCGCCGTGCAGGTTGTATTTTGCATTCGGGAACTTGGTTTGCCAGTTGCGCGGCGCGACGAAGACGATCCGGAAAATGACCTGGGACTGCGGGTCGATTTCGACGCTGCGCTTGAGCATGTAGGCGGCGACACGGACGTTATCGTCCACGGCAGCAGGTTCGACTTCAAAGTCGATAAGGTGGGAGTGCAGGTGAACGCCGGCCTCTCCCGCCATTTTTAGCTCGTCGAGCACCGTCTGGGCTCGGCGCTCGTCGAGCGAGCCGCCAAAGAAGAGCATCGGTGGGTAAACGCGGTGGTTTCTTACGAGCGTCGGCACGCCATCTCTCAGCACGATCTGGGGAGCATCGTCGGGGGTCGGCACGATGGGCTTGAGCGGCGGGGCGATAGGTTCGGGATCAGCCTGCACGACCGGCATCGGCTCCTCCCGAGGCGCTTCTTCACGTCGCCGGCCGCGTGGTCTGCGCTCCGGAGGCGCGTCCTGGGTCGGAACCTGCTGGGGCGGCGTGGTTTCGCCGCGTCGTCGAAACGTGACGATCGGCTCGTCGGACCGCAGATCGGCGTCAACTTCCACCGCGCCAGCGGCGGTGATTTCCATGATGGTTTCGGTGTCTGCCCGCCCGCGGCCTCGCCCTCGGCGGCTGCGACGTCCTCCGCGATCGTTCTGCTGGGGAGTCTGGGACTGGCTGGGCTGGCTCTGGCGGGGCCGCCAGATCGGCATCGGCATGTCCTCGCCAAGATCATCCACTCGGAACTCTGCCGCAGCCGGCTTCTTGCCTCGCCCGCGAACCTTGGCGACGGCTTCAGTAACGGCCTCAACGAGTTTGCCCCGCCGCCTGGCGGGCTTGGTCTCTTCTTTGGCTTCCGCCTCAACCGAATCGGCTGTGGGCGGCGAAGCCAGTCTTGACGCTAGATTACGAGTGCGGCCAGCCTTCGCGGCTGAGGGCATCGAGGGCTGCTCGATCGACGGAGCGGCGGCGATGGTTTCGGCGGCCCGCTCCTCAGCTTTGCGGCCACTGCGCGTTGGCTTGATGGTCGCAACCGGAAGCGCGGCGTCTGGCTTCGTCGTGCGGCGGGCGGGCTTATGCGGCTCCTGCGGTTCGGTCGGTGTCGTCGATAAGTTGTCGGATTGTGCTTTCTTGCGGGGCATTGTCTTCCTGGAAAGAGCCCTCCGCCCAAGCTAGCAGATCCTCCGGACGGTCAAGGAAAAGGTCCGGGGATTCGGCTAGCAAGGCGTTAGGCGTGGCAGCGCCATAGCCCACGGCGACCGTCGCGACCCCAGCGGCTTTAGCACAGCGGAGGTCGTAAACGGAATCGCCGATGAAGACGGCGCGATCCGGGGTGGCCCCCAATTTCTTGAGGGCGAGGATCGCGCTGTCCGGGGCAGGCTTAGGGTGATGAACTTCGGAGGCGCAGACGGTCTCATCGACGGCGTCTGCAGCCGGAAATCTGTTGATAAAGAGCGCGAGCTCTTTGGCGTTCTTGCTCGTGACAAGCGCGGTCCGTAGACCGCTTCGCTTGCACAAACGCAGCATCTCGACGGCGGGGCCAAAGATCCGTTCTCGGTCTTTGTAAGCCTCGTATCGGGAGATGGTGTAGTTGCTGAAGCGGTCAATCTCATCCTCAGTTGGATTGGAGATGTAGCGTTTCGCCTGCTCGCGTAGTGGCATGCCGATCAGGGACTGAATTTCCTCGTCAGTCGGCCGTTGCCCAGCGTATTTCTCGATGGAATCGCTGAGGCCGGGAATGAGCATACCGAGGCTGTCGACCAACGTACCATCCACATCGAATAGCACAGCATCGAAATCAGCCAACGAGAGCCCGCTCGGCATTAGCTCAAGTATGGCAGAAAACGGCTGTTCCAAGCTCAGATTGGCCAAGGACTACTGGACCTGCGATCCAGCGGCGACAAGAATGTCACCGTCACAGTTGATTTGCGTTTTGGCTCGCTACACCCTCGTCAAGACCTGCTCGCGCTTAAACAGATGCACCGCGATGCGGATGCCGATGAAGGCGAGAAGGGCGCCGACGGCGACGGTGATCGCTAAGCCCGACCAGCTCGTCTTGCCCTGTAGGGCCTCGCGGACGGTGACCGACGTGTTGAGCACGGGGATCAGCCTGATCCACCAGTTAGAGGCGAGATCGGTCAGGCCGATGACCTGCCCGAAAATGGCAGGCATCAGAACGACGAAGCTGATGATGGCGAGATAGCCCTGCGCCTCGCGGCTGTTCTTCGCGTAGGTGCTGACCGCGATCAACAGGCTCGCGAAGAAGGCGACGGTCGGGATGAGAACGATGATGATCGTGGCGATCTCCGGCAATCCGAACCCTAGACCCTGCGGGAAGAGCTTCGCATATATAGGTGCACCGGACACCCCCGCGATAATCACGCCCGCCACCGCCGAAAGGCTACTGCAAGCGCAAACCGTGGAGAGGGCAAGGAACTTGCCAAACGCGATCTGACTGCGACCTATAGGCGTGATGAGCAGGGTCTCCAGCGTCGACTTTTCCTTTTCCCCGGCAACCAAGTCGCTGGCGGTGCCGAAGCCGCCGTAGAACGCCCAAATGACGATGAAATAGGGAAGGAGGCTGACGAGGAATTCGTTGACGCCTTCCTTGCCAACCGTAATTTGCTTCTCGTCCAGCTGCGCCGGCACCAGAGCCTGCTCGGGAACGCCGTGGGCCCTCAGCACTTTGGAGGCAACTGCGGCATTAAGCGGCATGAGCTGTTCTTGCACCGCGGCAAGGGCGAGATGGGCGGTCTGCTCCTGCGGATCATATTCGGCGGTGATCCTGGTCTGTTGCCCTGCTTGCAGCTTCTGATCGAAGTCGGGCGCGAACACGAGGAGAAGGCGCGCCTTGCCCTCGCGGATGAGCTTCTCGCCCTCTTCTTGGGTGGCGACCATCACCACCTGTATCTTTTCCGCTTTGAGCTTGTCGACGAGGCTGTTGCTGGCCTTGACGACGTGAACCTTTTGGTTCGACTTTTCGCCCACGCCGGAGATAAATCCGAACAGGCTAAGCATGCCCAAGATCAGGAGCATCGGCATGATGATCGCGTTGTTGCGGACGCGTTTGTCGCGGAACATCTCCCGCAGCTCCTTGCGCATGACGATCAAAGTTGGATTCATACGGCCACCCGAAGCTCGCCGACCAATTGGAGGAACACGCGCTCGAGGTTGGTCTCGCCCGACTGCGCTCGAAGCTGTTCGACAGTTCCTTCAGCCCGAATGGTGCCGTTGTGGATGACGACCACGTGATCGCAGAGGCGGTCGACCTCGGTCATGATGTGGGTGCTGAAGATCACCGTCTTGCCCTCCTTGCGGGCGCCTTCGATGAAGGCCATCACGGTTTGGCTCGTGACGACGTCAAGGCCGGCCGTCGGCTCGTCGAAAAAGAGGACAGGGGGATCGTGGAGGATGGTTCGGGCGATGGAGACGCGCTGCTTTTCTCCCGTACTGAGCTTGTCGCAGAGCCGGTCGAGAAACTCGTTGAGCTGCAGCTCCTTGATTACGTAGTCCATCCGTTCTTTGAGGCGGGCACCTTCGAGTCCGTAGAGGCGGCCGAAATATTCGATCATTTCGCGAGCCGTGAGGCGCCCGTAGAGCGCGGTCGAGTTCGACATGAATCCGATGCTCGCGCGCACCTTCGCGGAGTCCTTGACGACATCGAATCCGGCGACCTCGGCGGAGCCCGCGGTCGGCACGAGCACGGTCGAAAGGATTCGCAGCAGGGTCGTCTTGCCTGCGCCGTTTACTCCGAGCAGTCCAAATATTTGTCCCGGCTCGGCGGTGAACGATACGTCATCGACCGCCTTGACCACACCCTTCTTGGGGTCTTCAAAGTATTTCTTGATCCCTTGCGTCCTAACCATCCGGGGCGGAGTGTAGCAGAGGGCGGGCTTTCAAACAATGCACAATTAGGTCTACCGGCTCAGTTCGTGGCGGGGAAGTCGAGCAGTTCCGCCGGTTATTGTTACAGGCTCACAACATGTCTTCCACAAAGTTTTCCACACTCTTTGGTGTACACGTTACGTTCAATTCGTTGCCTTTCCCACCGCAATTTCCACATTGTTCCCCCGTTGAAAGTGCAAGTATTTCAGCGAGGGAACTTACACTCCTAGTCCTTTTGGGGATAACCAGGGGCTTGCCATCCGGGTTTTGTTTGTGACACGGGAGCGGCTATACCGTGGGTTTCGCGTCAGGCTCGAGGGTTTGCTGGATCTGATCCGCAATCACCTCCGGATCGGTGGCCTCTTGCAAGGCGTCTGCGCGAACCGTGTCGATGGGGATGTCGAAATGGTCGACCACCTTACGCATCATAAGGAGCATCTGGCTGCTTTCCTGCTCCGCCACCAAGTTCACCTGAAGGTCCAAGTGATTGCGTTGGTCGGCAAGCCGCTGCTGCCGATTCTGGCTGATCAATAGGAAGGTCGCGAGAAAGATCGCCTCGATGGAAACGCAGAGATTCAAATTCGAAGAGGGTGGCGGATCGAATCGAAATTCTTGTGGGCCGAAGCTGTTCCAAGCAATCCATCCACCGATCACGCCCGCATGGACCCACAAGAAGCCGATGCTCCCGCAAAAGCTCGCTATCCGGTCGGCGATGACGTCGGTGCGGGTACGGCCACTCGTGGCCGCCTTCTCGATGCGCGAGATCGCATCGATGTTTCGCTGGATCAGTTGCTCGAACGCTGTCGGATTTGCCATAACTACAAGACGACATAGGCGTCTGTTTGGGGCATGACCGGTTTAATGGAGCGAGAAAGTTCGCGTACCGCTTGGTGGGTGTAATAGAATCCGGTCAGCCATGAAGCGTTTCGTTTTGCTCGTCGCCGGTCTCCTCGCCACGGCCGTCCTTGCCCAGCTCCAGCCGAAGTCGGCGCGCAAGCCCGTGACGGAAATGCTCCACGGGGTTAGCATCACCGATCCGTACCGGTGGCTCGAGGACCAGAATGCGCCGGCAACGCGGAAGTGGATCAAGGCGCAGAACAAATACAGCGACGCGCTGCTTAAGAACCAGCCAAGCCGCGGCTATCTGAAGCGGCGGCTCGGGGAACTCCTGAAAACGACGAGTTACAGCATCCCAACCGAGCGCACGGGCCGCTTCTTCTACTCCCGACAGCGCCCTGAGGACGAGCAGGCAATCCTGTATTACCGGGATGGGCTGCATGGCAAAGACGTCGTCTTTCTCGATCCGAACAAGATGGACAAGGCGCATCGCACGACGGTGGGCTATCAGGATTTCAGCAAGGATGGCCGCTACGCGGCCTACTACATCCGCAAGGGCGGCGCCGATGAGACCGTCATCAATATTCGCGACCTCCATGCAGGCAAGGATCTTCCCGACAGCTTGCCCCTTGCTAACTACTGGAGTTTCTCTCTGAAGAAGGATTTCAGCGGCTACTACTATGCGCCGCACGTGAATCTCGTCGGCGTGCGCATTAAATATCACAAGATGGGCGCGCAGGCCTCCCAGGATCAAGAGATCTTCGGCAAGGGCTACAACGCGGAGATCGGCCTCGGCTGCAGCGTGAGCGAAGATGGCAACTGGCTCGTGATCGTCGTTTCACAGGGCTGGGCGAAGAACGAGGTGTACGTGCAGGATTTGCGCGATGGCAGCCCGATAAAGCCGCTGATCACCGGGATGGACGCCAGCTACAGCGTGGCTGAGCAGAACGGGACGTTTTTCGCGCTTACGGACCTTAAGTCGCCCCGACGCTCGGTTCTCGCCATCGATCCGGCGAAACCCGCCCGTGAGAACTGGAACGAGATTATTCCCGCCAGTGTCGACGCGCTCGATAGCTTCGGGGACGTGGCCGGCAAGCTGTACTGCAGCTACCTGCACAACGTCAGCTCCCGAATCGTGGCTTATGACACCGCGGGGAGAAACTTGGGGGAGGTGAAGCTCCCAGGGATCGGCACTTCGACCGGCGTGACTGGGCGCTGGGAAGGTCATGACGCCTTCTTTAGCTTCGCTTCCTTCACGACACCGGATACGATCTACCACTTGGACCCAGCGACCGGCGCGGCGGACGTATGGGCGCAGCAGAAGATCAAGGGCTTCGATCCGGCGAGGCTGACCACCAGGCAGGTGTGGTTCACGTCGAAGGACGGCGCCAAGGTGCCCATGTTCATGGTCTACAAAAAGGGTCTCAAGTTGGACGGGAAGCGCCCAACGCTCCTCTACGGCTACGGCGGGTTTAATTCCGGCGAGCTCCCGTACTTCAGCCGCAGCGCGGTCATCTTCGCAGAAAATGGCGGGGTGTTCGTCGACGTCAATCTGCGCGGCGGCAATGAATTCGGCGAAGCGTGGCATCAGGCTGGGATGCTCGGCAAAAAGCAGAACGTCTTCGACGACTTCATCGGGGCGGCTCAGTGGCTGATCAAGAAAAAGGTGACGAATCGGTCGAAGCTGGCCATCCGGGGCGGTTCAAACGGGGGCTTGCTCGTCGGCGCGGCGATGACGCAGCACCCGGAACTCTTCCAAGCCGTCCTATGCGAGGTCCCGCTCCTCGATATGCTCCGCTACCACAAGTTCCTCCAAGGCCCGCAGTGGGTGCCGGAGTACGGCTCGGCAGACGACGCGGCGCAGTTCAAGTGGCTATACGCCTACTCGCCGTATCAGCATGTGAAAAAGGGAGTGCAATATCCGGCGGTGCTCTTCGACAGCGGTGACGCGGATACGCGGGTGGCCCCACTGCACGCGCGAAAGATGACGGCGCTCATGCAGTGGGCGACGGCCTCGCGGCGGCCCATCCTGCTGCATTACGAAACGCAATCCGGGCACTCCGGCGGGGAGTCGCTCAGCCAGGAGATTGAGCACGCATCGCTAAGCTATGCGTTCTTGTTCTGGCAACTGGGAATTGTGCCCCGCCACTAAGACTTGGTGCTCGCAGCCGCACTTGCATCCATGCTGCATGCGGAGATTGACCACGTGGAAGCTGACCAAGCAAAGTCCGCCGAGCACGGAGAACAAGGTGCTGAGGCCGTGCATGGCATCGGCGGGCGCCTTGCCGTCGTGCGAGTGGGGGAAGACGAAGTGGCTGATCGCGATGCATGTGATGCCCAGCACGAAGATGAGGGCGGGGATGTAGGAGTGGTGCTTGCGGATGCCATGGACGATCGCCCACGAACCCACGATCAGAGCCACTGAAATGAAACCGATCTCGGCGGGGAGGCTACCGATGAAGCCGAGGCCGACGACCGAAAGAAGGCCGAGAGCGACGCCGGTGAGCAGACAATGCACTGCGCAAACCGCGCTGGCCACCGCGCCCACCTTGTCCAGGTTCATCTGCGCCTTCATGTATGCTTTCAATATACCCCATGGGGGTGTATGTTGAGAAGAGATTTGGAATAAACGATAAACTGTCGCCATGTCCACCGGACGGCTCGTCGTCGGCGTAACCGGCGCAAGCGGCGCAATCTACGCTCAGCGATTTCTTCGCGAGGCCGCACGGCACTATCGAGAAATCTTTCTGATCCTCAGCGAGCAGGCGGTTCATGTGGCGAATACGGAACTCGATATCTGCATCAGCAAGCAGAGCTTTGCAACGACGGCTTGGCTCGGAGAGGACTTTCCCCAAATCAAGCTGCTGAGCGACAAGAACTACTTCACGCCACCGGCAAGCGGCTCCTTCCGGCACGACGGCATGGTGATCGTGCCGTGTTCCATGGGCACGGCGGGACGGATCGCCAATGGGATCTCAGACGACCTGATCACCCGCTCGGCCGACGTTTGCTTGAAAGAGAAGCGCCCCCTCATCGTCGTTCCCCGCGAGATGCCGATGAACGTGATCATGCTTCGCAATCTGACGACGCTGGCGGAAGCCGGGGCAACCGTTATCCCCGCGTGCCCCGCCTGGTATCACAAACCCGAGACGCTCGAACAGCTCGCCGATACCGTGGTCGCCCGGATACTGCAATCTCTGGGGATTGAGCAGAGTCTGATGAAGGAATGGGCGGTTGACGACCCGCCCGCTTCCGCGTAGAGGGAGAAGTTAACAGTTTTCGGAGGGGCGGAACCCTCCATTTTTGGAGAGTAAATGGAATACACGCAGCTTGGCCGTTCTGGCCTGAAGGTTAGCCGTCTGTGCCTCGGCACCATGAATTTCGGCCCTAAGACCACCGAGGCAGACAGCTTCACGCTGATGGACCGCGCCCTGGAGCACGGCATCAACTTCTGGGATACCGCCAATGTCTACGGCTGGAAGGTCGGCGAAGGCTGGACCGAGCAGATCATCGGCCGCTACTTCGCGCAGGGCGGAGGGCGGCGCGAGAAGGTGGTGATCGCGACCAAAGCATACGGGAAGATGGGCGAATGGCCGAACCAGGGCCAGTTGAGCGCCAGGCACATCATCGAGGCGTGCAATGTGTCGCTCAAGCGCCTTCAGACCGACGTCATCGATTTGTACCAGTTCCACCACATCGACCGGAATTCGCCGTGGGAAGAGGTCTGGCAGGCCTGCGAGACTCTCGTCGGACAGGGCAAGGTCATCTATTTCGGAAGCTCCAACTTCGCCGGGTGGCATATCGCGGCGGCGCAGGAGCAGGCGCGGAGTCGCCATTTCATGGGTCTTGTCGCCGAGCAGTCGCTGTACAACCTGAACGCGCGCACGATCGAGATGGAAGTTATCCCGGCGTGCGCGAAGTACGGCCTCGGCCTGATCCCATGGTCGCCGCTTGGCGGCGGGTTGCTGGGCGGCGTGCTACGCGGACAGATCGAAGAGGGCAGCCGCCGCGCGAGCGATCAGGTGAAGGAAAATATCGAGAAACACCGCCCGAAGCTCGAACAGTGGGAAAAGCTCTGTACGGAACTGGGCGAGCGCCCCGCCGATGTGGCCCTCGCGTGGCTCCTGCATAATCCGGTCGTCACCGCCCCGATCATCGGTCCGCGCACGAGTCAGCAGCTCGACGAATCGCTGCGCGCGCTCGAGATCAAGCTCTCGCCAGAGACGATGCAGGCTCTCGACGAGATATTCCCCGGCTACAAGACGGCTCCCGAGCACTATGCCTGGTAGGGCTGGCTAGTCGTAAACTGTCGACATGCCCGATCTTGGCCGGATCCTTGAAGATAGCGGCTCGATCATGCACGGGCATTTTGTTCTCACCAGCGGGCGTCACAGCGACGTTTACTTCGAGAAGTTTCGCATCCTCGATCAGCCCGAGGTGCTCAGCGCCCTCTGCGCAGAGCTGGTTGCGAAGGTTGGAACGGACTTCGACTTCATCGCCGGCCCCACTACCGGCGGCATCATCATCGCTTTCGAGATCGCCCGGCAGATGCGGAAGCCCGCTGTGTATGTGGAGACCGAGAACGGCAGGAAGACGCTCCGCCGTGGCAAGACCATCCCGAATGGCGCTAGGGTGCTGGTCGTGGACGACGTGCTCACAACCGGAACGTCGCTGGTTGAGACGAAGCAGGCAATCGAAGAAGCGGGGGGCGTCGTCAAGGCTTTCGCGGTCTTGATTGACCGCTCGTCGGGCCTCGAGCTAGACGTAATCTCGGCTTACAAGGTGGAAGCCGAGACTTACGCGGATTGCGACGTGCCCGAATGGCTTGCCCGAATCCCGGCGGTGAAGCCGGGTACGCGCACCGTTTAGGTCTTCGGCGCGTGCTCGGTGAGCCACTTCTCGATCTGCTGGCGCTGCGCTGCGGTCATCCTCGGGGCGAAGCGGAGCAAGGTCTGAAAGTGCTGGATCTCTTCCTTGACTGCCGGGTAGCCAATGTTCGCGGGCTTATCCTTCACCATTCGGTTTGAATCGCCCAGCTTCTTGCCATTGCCGTCGAGGATCACCGTGAACGGCAGACCGGCATTGGCACCGCCCCACTGCTTCATCAGATCCTCGCCGCCGCCGTTTTCAAGGTCTTTCTTGTCCGCGTTTTCTAAGACATCCAGATGCACGATGACGAAGTTGTCCTTCATCAGCTTGCCCATCTGCGGATCGTCAAGAAAGCCGTCCAGCTTGTGGCACCAGCCGCACCACGAGGCGTGAAACATGACGAAAACGTGCTTCTTCTCCTGCTTCGCCTGAGCTTGAGCCGAGAGCATGACGGCGCTGGCGGTCTTAGCCTCGCCCGCGGAGACTAGAGAAGCGACGGCAAGGGCCGCGCACATGAGGAGAAGTCGTGCCTTCATGCCTCTATTGTATGCCGAATCAGCCGTCGGCGAACGCGCGAGCTCAGTAACCGACGGCGCACCAGGCTCCGAGCTGAATCCGACATCAAGCAGAACGCCTACCGGCTTGAAGCCGAAGGAGTCGTGCAGCTTCAGTTGTAGCCGCCTTGACCTGCACATTCGCAGGACGCTAGTTGCGCAACCGGCGACGCGCGATCTCGCGCAGTTCTTCCGCCCATTCGGGCCGGACCGCCGTGGCGAGCATCCGTCCCACGATCGCTCCAGCGGTGCTGAGTGCAGTAACGGCGGCGATGCTGTACGGCTCCTGGCGGGTATTCGGAAGCACCTTTGTAACCAGCAAGTAGATCGCCATCGCGACCCAAGTCACGACGGCGATGCCGATGATGCGTTTTTCCGCATCGAATTCCATGATGCAATAGAGGCCGTAATACAGCATCCCTAGCATGACGGCCACAGAAACAAGAATCAAAACTCCCATTGCGCTCTCCCAAAATTCAACGAGCTAACGGTTGTATGGCTTTCGGGGACGGAGCGCGGTTCCGTCAGTCGGCCAGGTCGGTGCCGAGGGTGGCGTCGTCGTGATGAACTTTGCTTCGCGGGCCCAGCACGACGTCCCAAATTCGGCCAAGCGAGAATCCGAAGATGCTTAGGGCGATGGCCGACCATGCAACGCCGTCGCTCGCGCGCTGGCCCGCCGCGGAGGCGTTCCAGAGCATGATGGCGGCGATGAGGCAGGCCACGAGCGTGGTGCCCGCGACGAGCGTGGTGCGCTCGATGTTTACCGCCCGCACGAACAAGACGCCAAGGCCGATTACCGCCATCGCTCCGACGACGACGCAGGCGAGGATGAAATATGTTGAACCGCCAGCTAACATGCTTGTTAGGTCGCGGAAGAGTGTTTGTGGTTCCAACAGGACCGGGGTGCGGAGTTGTCGTTGCGGACAGCCTGCCGCGAAGGTAGCCCGCAGGGCTGTAGTCGTCCCGCTCTTCGGGACGAACACCCCGGCTAAAGACCGGCGGACTACAACGGGATACGCCGGCTAAAGACCGGCGCTACAGGCGCTTCGCGCCTCCCTCTGGGGTTCCTAGACGTGGTCTAGCGCCTGCTCCAAGTCTCGAATCAAATCCTGCACGTTCTCTATCCCCGCGCTGATGCGGATCAGGTTGTCGCTGAGCCCGATCTGCGCTCGCACGTCGGGTGGGACGGAGGCGTGGGTCATGATGGCGGGGTGCTCGATGAGGCTCTCGACGCCTCCGAGCGACTCGGCGAGTGTGAAGAGCTTCACGCTTTCGAGGAAGCGGCTGGATTCCTTGATGCCGCCGCGCAGGAAGAACGTGAGCATGCCGCCGAAGCCGAGCATTTGCGCCTTCGCCAGCTCATGGTCACGGTGTGAGGCGAGGCCCGGATAGCGAACCCGCTCGACCTTAGGATGCCCGGACAAGAACTCAGCGAGGCGAAGCGCGTTCTGGTTGTGCCGCTCCATGCGCACGGCGAGGGTCTTGATGCCGCGCAGCACGAGAAAGCAATCGAACGGCCCCGGCGTTGCGCCGATGGAATTCTGGAGAAACTTGAGCCTCGCATAGAGCGTCCGGGGCGCGGCGAAGTTGGGGTCGGTCCAGGTGCGCTTCGGCGCCTTCATCTCGCGGTCGTTCATCATCAGCGCGCCCATCACGACGTCGCTGTGGCCGTTGATGTACTTGGTCATCGAGTGCATGACCACATCCGCGCCAAGTTCGATCGGACGCTGGTTGAAAGGGCTGGCGAAGGTGTTGTCGACGACCAGCAGGGCGTCCATTTCGTGAGCGACCTTGGCGGCTTTGCGGATGTCGACGAGGTTCATCATCGGATTCGTCGGCGTCTCGATCCACATCATCCGGGTCTGCGGCGTCATCGCCTCGCGCAGCTTCTGCTCGTCGTTCGGATTGACGAATGTGAAGGTAATGCCGCGGTGGACGGCGACCTTGGTGAAAATGCGATAGGAGCCGCCGTACAGGTCGTCGCCCGCCACGACGTGGTCGCCGGATTGAAGAAGATTGAGCATCGCATCCGTCGCCGCCATGCCGGAGGCGAAGACGAGCGACTTGTCGGCCGACTCGAGGGCGGCGAGCTGCTCTTGAAGAACGGTGCGCGTCGGGTTGTCGGTGCGGCTGTATTCGTAGCCTTTATGCTCGCCCGGAGAGGCCTGGGCGTAGGTGCTGGTTTGGTAAATCGGCGTCATCACTGCGCCGGTTGCCGGGTCGGGAGAGACCCCCGCGTGGATCACCTTCGTCTCAAAGCTCATGCCGTCGTCGTGCATGGACGGAGTCTACTGGCGCTGGAGATGGAAGTGGTAGCGGCGACCCGACTTGAACGGGTGACCTAACGGGTATGAACCGTTCGCTCTAACCAACTGAGCTACGCCGCCACGCGCGAAGGAAGATTATGGCACGGTCAGTTGGATCGTTGGGTGAATGAGTCAATGGGTCACAGGGTGAATAGGGGTTGCGAATTCTGTGTGGCTAACGTAAACCGTTATAGCCATGACCATAGAAGCTGCGCCGCCCACTTCGATCTTTGAGGCTCACGACGATCCGATCAATCAGATCAGCTTCGCGCCTGATAAGACGGTGATGGCGACTGCCGACACGCGCATGCGCCTGCGGATTTGGAAGGACGGCGCGGTGTTGAGCGATTTCGACCTGCGCAGCATGCTTGACAAGGTTCGATCGACGGAGCGCGTTCGCGGGATACGGTTTAGCTCAAACTCGCAACGCGTCATCGTCGCGGCCGGCGAGTGGCTGAACGCTTACGATCTCGGCGGTCCGGAAGAGCCCGCGTGGAGCTTCATCGCCCCCCGCCTCTTCGCGTTCCTCATCGTAAGCCCCACGTCTCTCGCCGTATCGAACCAGGACGTGGTCGCGGCTGCTTTCGATAACGGCACGATCCTGTTTTTTGATATCGATGGAAACAAGACTAGCCAGATCAGGCACAACGCCGCGCCGCGCTCGATTGGCTTCTTGCCCGATGGGAGGGTGGTCGGCACGGACAGCTTTAGCGTCTCGCTCTGGGATTCCGGCCAGCGCAAGCCGGTGTGGCACCGGCAATCGCGCGGGCGGATCTACGGCATGGCGGTGTCTGGCGACGGTGAACTGATGGCGGTTCGTCGGTTGTTCACGGTCCTCGTCTTGAAGACTCAATCGGGCGAAGAAGTCGCCACCTACAAGGTCGGGCGCGGCCTGCCCCTGGTGACATTCAGCCCCTCTCAACCCTTGCTGGCGCTCGGTCGGCAGCATGGGATCGACCTTTACAATTTCGCCGACGCGGGCGCAGGCCGAACGCTAGCTCTCGAGGACGCCGAGCTGATCTCGTTGGCTTTTTCCGCGGACGGGGGAGCAGTTGCCGCAGGCTGTTCGGACGGCACCGTCAGGACGTGGGGTTTGGGCTCCGTCGATGCCAAGCTGCGAGCCGGTTAGAGGGTAGAATCCGACCTCGCGCGCGCTCGTAGCTCAGTGGATAGAGCATCAGCTTGCGGAGCTGAGGGTCGTAGGTTCGAGTCCTATCGAGCGCGCCATCTTCCTTCGGTTGCGGTTGACAGGCGGGACGCCTGTCCTACGACCAAGCTCTGCGAGCGGACAGGGTTGACAGGCAAGATGCCTGTCCCACTTAAGCTCACAAACCCCTCTAGGTTTTCTTCGTTCTGCCGACACTTTTACTGTGACCGGCGACGCGATTCGAGTCGAGGACCTCTACGTGCGTTATCGCGCGAAGAAGGGCGCTTGGGCGGAGGCAGTTAAGGGGCTGTCTTTTTCCGTGCAGCCCGGCGAGGTCGTGGGCTTTCTCGGGCCAAACGGGGCGGGGAAGAGCAGCACTCTTAAGGCGCTGATGGGCTTTGTGGAGCCCCAGAGCGGGACCTGCGAAGTCTTCAACATCCGCGCCGGCACAATCGAAGCGAAGGGCCGCACGGGCTACCTGCCCGAGGTGGCGATGTACTACCCATTCCTCACGCCGCTCGAGACGCTTGTTCTGTATGGAGAGCTGCAGGGTCTATCCGGAAAGCCGTTGCGTCGAGAATCCGAAGAGCTGCTCGAACTGGTGGGCATTACCGAGGCGTCCCGAAAGCTTAACAAGAACCTCAGCAAGGGCATGCTGCAGCGCGTCGGCATCGCCCAGTCCCTGCTCGGCTCGCCCGAGCTGCTGATTCTCGACGAAGTCACCTCAGGGCTTGATCCGGTGGGGCGCAAGGAGCTTCGGTCCCTTCTGAAAGAGCGCCAGCGAGAGGGCGCGACGCTGTTTTTCTCCAGCCACGAGCTGAGCGAGGTCGACCTGCTCTGCGACCGGATTCTACTGATCCATCAGGGCAAGCTGGTGGATGAGCGCAAGATCGAGGAGCTCAAAGATTCGCTTCGACGGTTTGTTCTCATGAGCCTCGGCTCGTCGCCGCTCATCGGCCTCGCGCAGGATATGGAGGAGATCGAGCCGGGGGTGATCCGCTCGACGTTCGCCTCCAAGAAGGCGCTCCTCATAGGCATGGATAAAGTGCATGCCGAAGGCGGGAAGGTTATCGACATCGTCGCCGAAGAGGGCTCGTTGGAGGACTACTTCATTCAGCGCATCCAGGAGGCGGCATAACAAATTTGGAATTTGGAATTTGGAATTTGGAATTTGGAATGCACGGATTCAACTGAGCGCCGACGGCAATCGACAATGGACAATTCACAATTTAATGGAGGGCTCGCGTGAAGTTCCGGATCTGGAAGGCGCTGGCTCGGGGCGTGTTGCTCGAGTCCTTGCGGCGCAAGGACCTGTGGGTCGTGGCAATTCTTGGGTTCCTCATCATCTGCGCGGCGGGCGCACTGGGATTCTTTGGGATTAGCGGCCTGGAGTCGTTTGTCAAGGACCTTGGGGTGACCGTGCTCGGACTGTTCTCCACAATCATGGCGGTCTTGACCGCCTCGAGGCTGCTGCCGGAGGAGATCAAGAACCGAACGCTCTATCCGCTGCTCGCGCGGCCCATCACGCGTTTCGATCTGCTGCTTGGCAAGTGGATCGGCAGCGTAGTCGTGACCTGGATCGCGTTTCTCTTTCTCTGCGGTCTAACCGCCGGCGCGCTGGCCGTCTTCCACGTCAGCTTCGAGCTGATCATGCTGCAGTACGTGATCGCGAAGATGATGGGGCTTGCCGTCATCTGCGCGGTGAGTCTGACCCTGGGCACGTTTATGACGCCGCAGGCGGCGGCGACGATGAGCTTCATCTTCGCCTTCGGCTCGTCGATGATCGTGCGGGGTCTGCTGATGGCATACGATTCGACGAACCCGGCGATGGCCTGGCTGTTCAAGGGGATCAACGGGGTGCTGCCGCAGTACAGCCTGTTCGACCTGGGCGGTCGTGCGGCCAACATCGGCTGGGCACCGGTGCCGGCCTGGGTGATGGGCTTCTTGCTCCTTTATATGTGCGTGTACTGCGCGGGGATGCTGGGGCTGAGTTGGAGTAAGTTCCGGAGGCAGGCGATTTGAGGGCGGCGCCGCAGCTAGGGCGGCAGCTTCGCTACCGCACTCCGAAGGTGCTTCGCACATGACTGCGCGTCTGGCAATCCCCGCCGTCGCCGCAGCAGTGCTTCTGACGGGCCTCAAAGCCCAAGATATTCGGCCCCTCGTCAATCCGGCGATCCGCCAGACCGATCTCGACGCGCATGAGACCAATGCGGCCGTATCGCTCATCGGCCAGTTTCGCACCAACGTGTCGGCGTGGCTTTGGGTTCGAACGGATCTCTACCTGCACAACGGCACGGAGATGCGGCCGATCAGCGAGATTGAGAAGAAAAGCGGCGTCACAATCGAAAACGCGAAGAGGGGCGAAGAGATTCACGAGGAACAGGAAGTTACGGTTGTGCCTCCGCAAGAGCGTGACTTTCGCGGGGTATTCGGGGACGTCGAGCGAACCGTCGCGAGCTACCGCGACATGCACAACCATTCGCACAACGAGCCAAGCCAAACGCTGCCTTTGTTCAGACTGATGACGTGGCTTGATCCACAATTCATCGACGGATGGACGACCGGGGCGAACGTGATCGCTCGCGACCGCACCGATAGGGGGACGTTCCAGTCGATCGAGTTCCTAAAAGAGGGGTGGAAGGCAAATCCTGACTCTATGGATATCCTCGGCCAAGTCGGCTACACCCTCGCGTCGCGCCACAAGGATCTGAATGAGGCCATCGCGTGGCTGCTCCGGTCTCGACAAGTCGCGATCAAGCGCGGCGACAAGTTGAGCGAGAAGGACAAGGATGCGCTCCAGACAACCTACCGCTGGCTGGCCTTCTGCTACCGCGACACGGATCAGCTTGCTCAGGAGCGGGCGGTGCTTCGCGAAGCCTGCTCGGCGTTTCCGGATGACAT
>JBBREM010000042.1:0-19992 GCA_038202925.1 Fimbriimonadales bacterium
GGTGTGGGCGTGGCGTATGGTTGCGGGCCCGGCGGGGTCGTTGGGCGGCCGCTTCTACGTCTAATATAGGGGCCCGGTTCGGGGAAAGGCGTGCGTTGCCCGCGCCTGCAACATTTTCGGGCAAGGCACGCCTTGCCCCTACGCGGGCCCATTTCTTAGCCTTCGATGCGGACGCCCATCGACCGCGCGGAGCCGGCAACGATGCGCATCGCCATCTCCTCGTCTTCGGTGTTGAGGTCCTTCATCTTCGCCTTGGCGACTTCGCGGCACTTCTCTCGCGACAGCGTTCCCGCTTTGTCCGTCTTAGGGTTCCCTGCGCCCTTCTCGATGCCCGCCGCTCGCTTGATGAGGTCGGTCATCAGGGGCTGCTTGACGATGAAGGAATAGGAGCGGTCCTCATAGACGGCGATCTCGACCGGGAGCACGAAGCCCATCTGCGGCGAGGTCATCTCGTTAAACTTCTTCAGGAACTCCATCATGTTGATGCCGGCCTGGCCGAGCGCCGGACCGACCGGCGGCGCCGGGGTTCCCTTTCCTGCGGGGATGTTGAGCTTGATTTTGCCTGTAATTCGCTTAGCCATGAGATTCTCTTAAGGTGGAGTTACCCGCCTGGCCGAGAGGGAAGCGTCAGCCTGCAGGAGACGAAGGGCATTATACCCTTGAGGGGCCAGACGCGACGATGGGCCGACCGGCGGCTCGCCCATCAGCCCATCGCCTCTGCGTGGCTGACTAGCCAGCCGGGGGGGTGAACGGCTTACCGTCCATCATCATCTTCGAGTTGACGGTCGTCAGACTCTTCATCATCCACTTGCCGTTCATACGAACCCAAGTGGCGTTGTCGGTGCCGGTGCTCTCGTACTTATGGGACTTCTTGGTTTTCGGATCAGGCTTAGTCGTGCCCCACATTCGGCCGTAGCTGGAGACCGTCGCCATGTTGCCCTTCTCATCGACCTTCGTGACCTTCATGGTGGCGTGCATGTCCTTCATCATGCCGAACCACTTGCCCATCTCATCCATCGACTGCTTCGCGTTATAGGACTTGCCCATCTCGGTCATTTTGAAATCGGGCGTGCACACGGAGAAAAGGCCCTTTGCGTCCTTGGCCGCCATCATCTTGCTGGCATTGTCGTACATTGCCTGCCAGTTGGTCTTCATCATCGGCTTCGGATGCATCATCGGCTTCTTGCCGCCCTGCGCGCCGGCGATACCTACCACCGAACACATTACGACCAAGCCAATCATTTTTTGAAATCTCATTTTGTTTCCTCCTGTCAGAACCCTTACGATCATAGCAAAACCGCGTGGATTTGCAAAAGTTCCAATGCAACTTAACAGGGCCTTTGGACCCTGCTTAGAGATTCTTTAGCCGTTGGGACCCATATTCCAGGGCTTGCCGTTCTTCATCATCTTCTCGTTTTTCGCGACGAGTTTCTTAAGCATCCACTTGCCGCCGACTTTGACCCAGGACATGGTTTCATCTCGCACCGCGTCGACCATGAATGGCCTCTTCGTCTTGGCATCAGCCATCGCCGACATCCCCCAGCAGTGAACGGTGTCCATGGTCGTCGCCATGTTTCCACTGACCTTCATCCCGGTCATCTTAAATTTGCACCGCAGGGTCTTGAACAAGCCGAGAAACTGCGTGATGCCCTCTTGCGATTGCTGCTTGTTGGAGGTTGCCCCCATGAGGGTCTCGGTAAAATCGTCCGTCATCCCGGCTGAGATGGCGGCGACATCCTTCATCTCGAAGGCCTTACCCACTTTCCTATACATCGACTGGAACCAGGCCCGGTCTGCCATCGAGCTCTTTTGAGCCAAGGCGGGGCTGCATACGGCGGCGATGGCGATCACTAGAAATGCTGATTTCATACTTCCTCCCAGTTGTTCTCCTTCGCCATCATAGCAAGGTTGTTGCCCCGCTTCCTAGACCTAAGAGATATGTCAAACTCGGCACAGCTATGCCAACTGTTTCCGTGCGCATTCCGCAGATCGGCGAAGGCCTCCAGGAGGCTCGCCTCGTCGCTGTTCTCAAGAATCCGGGTGACCGCGTCAAGCGTGACGAGCCGATCTACCAAATGGAGACCGACAAGGCGGTTATGGATGTCGAGAGCCCCTATGAGGGCACGCTGACGGAGTGGCTGGCCGAGGTCGACACGATCTTGCCGATCGGCGGCGAAGTGGCGCGCATGGATGTCGCGGACGGCGTGAGCGAAGTCGCGACGGGTCATGGACCTGCTCCGGTCGCAGAAGCCGCAACTGGAGCGGCTGCGCCGGCGGCGACCGAGGGCGGATCTCGCAATGCGAACATCCCTCCCCGCACCCGCGCTTATGCGAAGGAAAAGGGGATATCCGATTCGGATCTCACCGCGATCTCTGCGCCAAGCGGCAAGCTCATGCCGAGCGATATCGACGCGCACCTAGCTGGGGGCGCACCTGCCGCCAAGCCAACGACGGGCGCGGGTTACACGGAGCGCCCGGTGCCGCAGAAACAGCGCCTTCTGGCCAGTCGGCTCGTGCGCGGCTCACAGCTCGTCGTGCCCGGCACCATCTCGGTCGCTGTCAATTGGGAGCCGATCGATAACCTGCGCGCCCGGATCAAAGCGGCAGGCGGCGATTTTCAGCCGAGCGCCTTTACGATGATCGCGTATGCCGTCGCGCAGACATTGAAGGACTATCCTGCATTGCGGTCGAATCTGCAGGGCGAGAACACGATGCGCACCTACGATCATGTCGCGCTGGGAATCGCGGTGGGGCTGCCTGGGGATGAACTCGTGCTCGCGGTGGTTGAAGACGCGGATACCCTCAGCTGGCGCGATTTTGCCGCCAAGGCCCGGGCGCAGATCGAGCTTGCTCGGGGCGGGCAGGATCAGGCCAACGAAGCGGTCACACTTTCGCTCACCAACATGCAAAATTTCGGTTTGCGCGATGCGGTGGCGGTAGTCGTGCCACCCGGCGTCGGCACAATTTTCATCGGCGAGGTTTACAATGGTCTCGCGCAGGATACGAGCGAGCTCAAAGTGCGCCGGACGGTGAATTTGGCGCTTACGTTTGATCACCGGGTTATGAATGGCGTCGGTGCCGCCAACTTCCTGAATGGAATCAAGGAGAAAATCGAAAGCATCGGCGCATTGATTGCACTGAGCTAGGAGGGCCAAATGAAGCCGATCATCGGAATTAGCGGCGATATTGCACCCGATCCGCAGGAGCGCACGGGTGGGCGGCGTATCTGCTTGAACTGGAATTACGCGCAGGCCATCGTCGATGCGGGCGGCGTGCCCTTCATCATTGCGCCTCAGGCCGACATGAGTGTCATTGGCTTGCTGATAGACGGTTGGCTGATCCCTGGGGGCAACGATATCGACGCGGCCCGATTCGGCGAGGCCAACCATGAGAAGGTCGAACTGCAGGAACCGGCTCGGTATGAAGGCGAAGCGAAGCTGCTTGAGTTGCTCGACAAGGATGTGCCCGTGCTCGGTATTTGCTATGGGTGCCAATTTCTCAACGTTGCTCGCGGCGGCAATCTCATCCAACACCTGCCCGATGTGGTGAACCACGAAAGTCACGCGGGCGGGACGCGCGAGATTTACGCAATCGGCGAATCGAAGCTGAGGGCAGCAACTGGAGTCGAGACGATCGAGGGCAAGAGCTACCACCACCAGGCGGTGAAGGAACTTGGCTCGAGCTTAATCGCGGTGGCGGAGGCCGCCGATGGCACCATCGAGGCCATCGAGGCGACCGACCGGCCCTGGATGATCGGTGTGCAGTGGCATCCGGAGCGCACTCGGGAGGATCCCGCCACCCGCCGGCTCTTCGAAAGCTTCGTCGCGGCGGCAAGGCAATACGCCGAATCCAAGCGCCTCGCCGGTGCCCGATGAAGGCGTATGTGAACGGCAACGAGGTCGACCTGGAATCGGGCGACATCGACATTTCAGTCTTGCCCGATCGGCTGATGGTGAAAACTCCGGAGGGCGCATTCTCGGCCGTTGCGGTACGCCAGGGCGAGGCCGTGTTGATCAGCTTCAAGGGGCAGCAATATCGCTTCGAGACCCGGCGGCCGCGCGTGGCGTCGGCATTGGCGGCAGGTTCGGGGGAGATTCGTGCGCCGATGCCGGGAGTCATCGTCGATGTGCTGGTGCGCGCCGGGGACGCCGTCGACAAGGGCGACAAAATCCTAGTCCTCGAAGCGATGAAGACTCAGCAGGCCTTCATCGCGCCCTTCGCGGGCGTGGTGCAGCAGATCGCCGTTAAGAAGGGCGAGCAGGTCATCGACGGCCAACTCCTCGCGCTGGTCCAGGCAACCGCGACACCAGCCGGTGAGTAGAGTAAAGCTGATGGTGCGCATCGTTGAAGTCGGACCGCGCGACGGCCTTCAAAACGAGGCGCTCCCCATAACGACACCGGTGAAGGCAGCTTTCGTTGCGGCGCTCGTCGGGGCGGGGCTGAAGGAGATCGAGGTCAGCAGCTTCGTCTCGCCAAAATGGGTGCCTCAGCTTGGCGATGCGGTGGAGCTGTTCGAGATGCTTCGGGTTCAGTTTCCGGTGGAGCCGCCGTATTTCTCGGCCCTCGTGCCTAACGAGAAGGGACTAGAGCGTGCGATTCCATCGGGAGTGAAGCGGATCGCCGTTTTCACTGCGGCGAGCGATCAGTTCACTCAGAAGAATATCAACATGGGCGTCGACGAGTCGCTCGACGTGATCGCGACGGTGGTCGATGCCTTTCGCAAGGCGGTTCCCGATGGCTTTGTGCGGGGCTATGTAAGCACGGCATTTGAGTGCCCCTGTGCGGGCAAGGTGCCTTACGCAGATACGGCTCGCGTGGCAGGCATCCTCCACAAGAAGATCGGGGTCGACGAGATCAGCCTTGGCGACACGATCGGGGTTGCGGTCCCTGCCGAGGTGGCTGAACTGCACGATTATGTGACTGCCGACATTCCCAAGAAGAAGATCGCGTGGCATTTCCACGACACGCGCGGGACAGCCATCGCGAACGTAGCGAAGGCGCTTGATCTTGGCTACGAAGTTTTCGATTCAAGCGCCGCCGGCCTTGGTGGATGCCCCTACGCGCCGGGCGCGGGGGGAAATTTAGCGACTGAGGATCTCGTGTACTTCCTCGAGCGCAGCGGCATCGCTACCGGCGTCGATCTGGCGAAGCTGGCGCGGGCTTCGCTGCCTGTGCTTGAGGCGCTGGGACGCCGGCCGGCGGCACGATCACAACTCGCGGCTTTGGCCGAGTAGCCGCCCATACCAGGAGCGCCGCGCAAATCACGGCTACCACGAGGGTGGAGACCTTCTCCTCCTTCGTCATCTTGAACTCGCCCAAATTCACGAGGAGAACGACCGCTGCGATGGGGGGCAAAAGGGGAATCGCGCCGAAAAAGTAGCTAAGGGTGAGGTAGGCCAGCAGGGTTGGAACAAGGGCGTAGAACGTGGCCCTTGCTCGCATGTCGAACCGGTAGATCGCGATGAAAAACATCGCCATGAACACGAAATCGGCGGGTCCGACAAACGCGTATGGCGCGACCGGCGCGGTCGTTGGGGCGTGGACGATTTTTGGGATTGCGTAGCCAATCGAGGGCAAGAGCTGCGGCGCGGCCCGCATGATTAGCTTGGTCGGCCCCATCGGCGCGAAGACTAGAAATAGATCGAAGGAGCCGAGGAAGATCGTCACCGGGATCAGCAGATTTTTATCCTTCAGCTTCGTCGTGAGCAGTCCACCCAGGCCGACGCACCAAGCAATCAGCGCGGCCTGACTGACCGCAAGCGCTACGACGGCGGCGATGAAGGAAAGCTTCTGGATCAGATACACGAGCCCGAACTGCACGACCAAGCCGCCAACTACGAAGCCGAGAGCCAGTTTGGCGGACCAGGGATAGTCGGCGCCTCGGAAGAGGGCGAAGATCGGAAGCGCGATGAAGATAATCGTCGCCAGGATGGTCAGCGGCTGGACGAGTTCCAGAGGGAAGGGAACCAGTGCGAGCAGCACCCGCAAGGCCGTGATGACGCCAAGCGACGCGAAGAAGATTGATAATCCCTTCGTTGCCGGCTTCTCCACATTCATGAGTTGCGCGCCGCCACGCCATGCAAGATCGGCGCGGAAGCTCCGGTTGCAATGACGTCGCGGTAGACCTGGACGACGCGCTCGCACATCTCGGGCGTACCGTGCAGCCGCACGGAGCGTGCCGCGTTCTCGCTGAGGCGCGCGTGAAGGTCGTCGTCGCGCAGCACGTTCAAGACGGTCGAGGCGAAGCCTTCAGCTTCGTTCTTCACGATGAAGCCGTTCACGCCATCTTCGATTGAGGCGCTTGCGCCGCCGCCCGCTACGCATACCGCGGGAAGGCCGTAGGTCATCGCCTCTTGCACCACGAGCCCCTGTGTTTCCGTCATCGAGCTAAAGACGAACACGTCCGCCGCGGTGTAGTAGCGGGGCACTTCGTCGTGTGGCACGAAGCCGACGAATCGCACTCGGTCGCCGATGCCGAAGCGCCGCGCCAAGGCCTTGCACTCGGACCGATAGGGGCCATCTCCGACGATCCAGAGCCGCAATTGGGGATCGCGGACAAAGGCGATCGTCGCCATCTCGAAGAGCATCTCCATGTTCTTCTCGATCGCCAGCCTCCCGACCCAGAGCATAATGCGCTGCTCGGGTGGAATACCGAGCTGTTGGCGCACTTCGCTGCGGTCCAACATCATCTTGGGCCGCGCTCCCGTGGGAATCACCGTAATCGGCGTCGTCACCGAATGCCGGCGCAGCCAGCGATAGGATGCGTTGCTCGGGGTGATCACGCGGTCGACCCGGTTGTAATAGAAGTTCGTATGCTTGGCAATCTTGAAGCGCACGTAGCGGCGGGGGATGAACGGGATGTAGTGGGCATACCGGTCGTACAGCGTGTGATAGGTCGAGACGATGGGCAGATCGTGTGACTCCGCCCAGCGCAGTCCGACAAAGCCGAGCACGCCGATGGTATGGGTGTGAATGACGTCGAAGTCATGCCGTCGGAACCTGCGAAGCTGCCGCAAGAACGGCGGATAAGCGAGAGGGAAGCCCTTCGTCCACGGCGTTTCAAGCGCGCGGAAGCGGTACGTGTTGGGATCGTGCTCGCGGTGGCGCGGGTAGCGCGGGCAGAAGACATGAACAGAATGGCCCTGGTTTCGGAGCTCCGAGACCAGAGAATTCACGCTGACGCTGACGCCGTTCAGAACCGGCAGGACGCTATCCGAGAAGATTGCGATCCGCAACCTCTCGTCGGACATGCGCTAGGCCTCGGGGAATCGCCCGTGCAGCTCGACGAAGCGAACGACGTCGCTAAGACGGAAGCGGCGCTGGCCGCCAGTCGTGCGGTGGTGGGTCAGCCAGTTGCGGTTGGTGTAGCGTCTTACGGTAGCCGGGCAAACACCTAACAGTCGGGACGTTTCTTCAAGGGTGAGCTCGGGATCGAGAAGCCGCTGAATGAGGTCTTGCCTGCTCTCCTTGAACTCGCCGCGGTAGTAGTTCGCGGTGACCGAATCGTCGTAAAAGCTGCAAAGAAATTCGATGTTTTTGGGCAGAGCTTCCCAAGTCGTCTGAAGGGCCGGATCGATCGCGACACCAACGCCGTTCTGCTTGGCGCGGCGCGGACGCGGCGCGCTCATGACGGTCTTGCGGAATCGCGAGCCCTTCTCTTCGGGCTTTTCGAGCAATGCGGTGACGCCGTGGGCCGATCCGTTCTTTTGGCCGTTGCTCAGGTAATCGGTCAGGCTTGGGAGGGCGAGGTCCTCCTTCTTCCCATTGGGCGCGCCCTTGTCTAGAAATGCGCTCTCGATGTAGGCCAGCGGATCAAACTCTTTCTTGGATTTCAACTCAGTCCCTCAATATCTCCCTCAGGCATTGTACTTAGATTCCCCCGAAATCCTTAACGGATGTCTCGGATTTTGCTCACAAGATGAGCATTGAGTCGCCAAAACTCAGAAAGCGATAATCTTGCGCGAGTGCCCGGGTATATGCGGCCATCACGCGTTCTCGTCCGGCCAAGGCGCTGATCATCAGAAGCATCGTGGTGCGCGGCATGTGGAAGTTGGTGAACATGCCGTCGACGATCTGAAACTGGTAGCCGGGGGCGATGAAGAGGCGGGTATCACGTCTGCCCGCCTCGACTTGGCGGTGTCCTGTGGCGAAGGTTTCGAGGGTTCGAACGGCAGTAGTGCCCACGGCGATGATGCGGCCCTTGGTCTTCTCGATCGCAAGCCTAGTCTTTTCGGGAAGGCGGCAAGATTCGCCGTGGATCTGATGCTCCAGCGGGTTCTCGGCGGTGATGGGGCGGAAGGTATCGAGGCCGACGTCGAGGGTCACGCGCACGATCTCCACGCCCTTGGATTTGAGGGCGGCCAGAAGCTCCTCGGTGAAGTGCAGACCGGCGGTCGGAGCCGCCGCGCTGCCGGGGGAGGTGAGCTGCGCGTACACGGTTTGGTAGCGCTCCGCGTCCTTCAATTCTTCGTGGATGTAAGGCGGCAGGGGGACGCGGCAGAGCTTTGCGAGCTTGGTTTGCAACCCCGGATCGGGCTTGAACCGCACCAGTTTGCGTCCTTCTTCGAGATTGGCAATGACCTCGGCTTGCAGGCCGTCTCCCAACAAGATGAGATCTCCAGGCCGCAGGCGCTTGCCGGGCTTGGCGAGCGCTTCGAAATCTCCGGAGGCAGTTTCCTTGAGCAGCAGCAGCTCGATCTTCCCGCCCGTCGGCTTCTCCCCGAACAGCCGCAGGGCGGTGACGCGGGTGTCGTTCAAGACAAGAAGATCGCCCGGCAGCAGCATGCCCACCACGTCGCGAAACTGCCGGTCCTCGATCGCGCCGCTCTCGCGGTGGAGCCAGAGCAGCTTGGAGGCGGCGCGATCCGCCAGCGGATGCTGAGCAATCGCCTCATCTGGCAGCGTGTAATCGAGGTCTTCGAGTCGCAAGGCTAAAGGCTACTGCACGCCGAGCGAGCGGTCGTTGAAGGAAATCGTGTAGGTGCTTTGTTTTGTGATGGCGGCCATGACCATCCAAATCGTTTCCGCCGCGTATTCGCCGAGCAGGATGCCGAGGGCCACGCTGCGCAGGGTGCCGTAGCCTCGCAGGCCGTAGTAGCGCTGGACGAAGCTCTTCACAAGCAGCGCGACGAAGAGGCCGAACCAGTAGTAATCGACGCCATAGTTCACTGCAAGCACGTACCCCGCCGGATGCAAGGGGAAGCCGGGGAAGCGGAAGCGAAGCGCATCGAGGCCGAGCACCATCATGAACCCGAATATGGTCATCGAAATGCCGATGGCGTCGGGGCCGTGGCGATCGCCGGTTAGGTTGGTCAAGTAAGTAATCGCATCCGTTCCTCCCGGCTTTCCGTTGCGGTACACGTTCGCTTGCAGGAAGATGTAAGTGAGGAAAAAGGCGACAACGATCGCGCCCGCCATGCCCCAGAACAGGCCCTTCTGACGCAGATTGGCGAGTCGGCCCATCTTCATCGCCTCGAGCATGGGCGGCATCGGCAAGGTGCGGGTGATGCGGTTCATAAAAAGAAACCCTGCGCTGATCCAGGTCGCCTGCTGGTCGGTCACCCAGCGATTGCCGAAGAAGCGGTTCATAAAGGCGGTCGGACCAAAGTAGGCGAACTCGTGAGTGGGCGCGCCGATCTGGGCGCGCAGGCGGGTGACGACGACGCAAAAGATAAAGAAGATGATCGTGTACGGAACCATGTACCACAGCGGCACGCCTCCGTACATGCCGAAGGCGATGACGACGGCCACGCTGAACACGAGCCCCAGGAAGGCAAACCGATGGTTGATGCCACCGTCTACGGACCGGATGCCTTTGCGAATCTCGCTCCAGACTTCCCGCAGGTAGGCGCGCGAGACCCAAATCGCGCCGATGAAGAGCGCAAATATCCCGCCCCAGCTTTGCTCGTCGAAGTACGGCGGGCCAGGGGCGATGGCGGAGCCGGAGAAGGTGTCTTGCGGGATGCCGTAGCTCGCCAGCAGCACATGCGTTCCCTTGCGCAGAAGGAAAAAGACGATCACGCTCAGAATGAGATCGCTCGGCATGAAGAGGCCGATGGCCGCCATGAACGGATAGAGCGCCACATGAAACTCGCCGATGTTGCTCCAGGGCGGGTCCTTGAAGAAATCCTGGATGTTGAAATACTCTTTGACGGGCAGCGACGGCAGGTTCGGATAGAGGTAGTTGAACCCGTTCATCATGTCGATCGCGAACATGATGCCGAAGGCCATCCACATTGCTTTGCTGCCCCACATGCCGCCCTTTCCGCCGTTCTCGGTCATCGCCATGGGGAGCTGGATGAGGGGAAAGGCGAGGCGCTCCTTCTCAGTCCAGGCCCCGCGCATGAGCGAGTTGATGCAGAGCATGCCAAAGATGCAACTGCAGATCAGAAATCCCCATCCGATCCAGCGCGGCCAGTAATCGCCGAGGTGGCCGAGTGTGTAGAGCAGGTCGTGGCCGCCGGTGGTGAGGTCTTTCAGCTTCGCCGGGTCCTTCAGAATCAGCGAATCCGGCAGATATTTGATGAAATAGTTCTTGACGGTCGGGTCCGACTCGGCCTTGAGGGCGAAGGTGTAGGTGTGGCTCTGACCAACTCGACCCCACTCGCCTGCGATGGCGGCGGTGACGCTGAGGATCGCGAAAACGACGATGAGATCGGCTTGTCTCAGCGCCAGCCGCGGCAGCCATAGGCGCAAGGGGACGTTGAGGAGGATTAGCCCCAGCAACATGCTGATCGGCGCGACCGGGAGGCTGAAGAAGTTGCTGGCGGGCTGAGCGGCGCAGAGCCAGGCCACCGGTACGCAGAACAGAAACGCGATCAGGAACGCGCGCCCACGCATGGGTTGTTGGTCACTCGCCTCGGGTGGATTGCCGGCCATCTCTGCTTTTAGAGCACTACTTCTCCATCATACAGGCGGTTGCGGGTCCGCAATGCGGCGACTGCAGGCAGATTCCTCGACTCGCCCCTGGTCGAGTCCTCGCCCCGAATGACAATGACCTGTCATCCCGAGCGAAGCCGAGGGATCTGACACTGGGGGGCTTGCGAGCCCGCAATGCAGCGACTACAGGTAGATTCCTCGCCTCGCCCTGCGGGTCGAGCCTTCGCTCGGAATGACAATCCGCAGTCGGAATAGTAGACTTCGCGCCATGCTCCCTCTTCGGATTGGCATCGTCGGCTGCGGAAACATCAGCGGGATCTACTTCAAGAATCTTGCCACGTACCGGAGCATCGAGGTCGTCGCTTGCGCCGATCTCGACGTGGAGCGGGCACGCGCAGTCGGCGAGCAGCATGGCGTGCCGGGGATGTCGGTTGACGAACTACTCAATCGGGATCTCGACCTCGTGCTCAATATCACGACCCCGAACGCCCACGCGGAGATTGCCCTGCAGGCGCTCGCGCGCGGCAAGCATGTCTACAACGAAAAGCCCCTCGCGATCTCGCGAGAAGATGGCCAGAAGATCGTCGACACCGCCCGCAAGAAAGGGTTGCGGGTGGGAGGCGCCCCCGATACCTTCCTAGGCGCCGGGCTGCAGACCTGCCGCAAGCTCATCGACGGAGGCGCGATAGGCGAACCGGTGGGCGCGCAGGCCTACATGCTTTGCCACGGCCACGAAGGCTGGCATCCCTCGCCGGAGTTCTATTACAAGCAGGGCGGCGGGCCGATGTTCGACATGGGCCCTTACTATTTGACGGCTCTCGTGCATCTGCTCGGCCCGATCCGGCGGGTGAGCGGTTCAACGCGCATCACGCACGCTACGCGAACGATTACGAGTGAGCCAATGCGCGGGCAGACGATCGAGGTCGAGACGCCAACCCACGTCGCGGGCCTTCTGGACTTTGCCAATGGCGCAATCGGGGAGATCACGACGAGCTTCGACGTGTGGCACTCAAAAACGCATCCGATTACAATTTACGGCTCCGAGGGCACGCTGCTCGTGCCCGACCCGAATGGGTTTAGCGGGGAGATTTGGGTGCGAAGCAAAGATGATCCGGATTGGCGGTTCGTTCCGCTGCAATTCGACTTCGCCGAGAACAGCCGGGGGCTGGGAGTTCTGGACATCGCATGGGCCTTGGAGCAGGATCGGCCCCACCGGGCCGGCGGTGAACTGGCGCTCCACGTGCTCGATGTCATGCATGCGATCCATGAAAGTTCGGCCCAGGGACGCCACGTCAGTCTAGGCACCACATGCGATCAACCGGCTCCGCTACAGCCCGAAGAATTCGGCTATGATGTCTCGGTAGGTTCAAGCACTAGCTGATTTTGAGGCAGTGAGCCTTATATTAGGGCCACAACGTCTTGCATCGTGACGCTGGTTGCTTTATAATCTGCGTAACCCGGACTCCCGCAAGGGTGAAGGGGAGATAGCTCCGCAAGGGGCGAAACACTTGGAGGTGTTCGTTTATGAAGAAGATTTTTGCGCTTGTGATGGTCGTTGGCATTCTTGGCAGCATTCTGATGGGATGCAAGAAGGATGAGGCTGCAGCTGATGCCGCAGCTCCTGCCCCGGCGGCTACGACCGGCAAGTAACCACACAGGTACCCATTCGTCATCTGCGCGGGGCTTTATGCCCCGCGCTTTGTTTTTAGTGGAGGCGCTCGATCGTGAATTGAGCGAGCTCTTTCAGGAATGGACTGCCTGCAAGCTCTTCCGCCTCATGCGCCGTTTCTGAGGCTTTGAGACGAGCCTGATCGAGCCCGTACAGCGCCGTGTAGGTGGCTTTTCTTCTCGCTTTATCGCTGCCCACGGCTTTGCCGAGCTTGCGCGGGTCGGCGGTCTCGTTCAAGATGTCGTCGGCAATCTGAAAGGCCAGGCCAAGCAGTTCGCCGTACCGCTTGTGCTTGCTTGCGTCTGTAGCCCCTGCCAAGGTAGCGCCTGTTTCGCAGGCTGCCGCCATCAGAGCGCCCGTCTTACGGGAATGAATGTAGTGCAGGCGCTCCGGATCGACCGGCTCGCCCTCGGACTGCACATCAACGACTTCGCCCCCCACCAATCCGTCCGACCCCGCCGCTTTAGTGAGGATCTGCATGGCCTTGACGACGAGCTCCGGCTCATGTGGCGAGCGCGACAGGGTTTCGAAGGCTAGCGAGAAGAGGGCGTCTCCCGCGAGGATCGCAATGGACTCGCCGAACCGCACATGGTTGCTGGGCTGGCCCCGGCGCAGCGCATCATCGTCGATCGCCGGCAGATCGTCGTGGATAAGCGAAAAGGCGTGCACGATCTCGATCGCGCAGGCCGCGTCGATCACGGCTTGGCCGCTTGCTCCGCAGGCCTCTGCGCAGGCCATGCAGAGAGCTGGGCGGATGCGCTTTCCCGGCGCCAAACACGAATAGCGCATCGCCTGATGCAGCTCGGCCGGCATCCGATCAGATGGAGGAAGCAGGGCGTCCAACCGGGCATTCACCGCATCCGCGTAGGCCTTTAGTTGGATTTCGACAGGCACCGCGACGAGTCTACCTACGGGCCCTTGGCGTCTCAAGTAGACTCGGCGTTCCATGGCGACCATTCGTCCGTTCCGCGGGCTGCGCTACACGCAGAAGGCCGGGAAGCTCGATCAACTCACAGCGCCGCCTTACGATGTCCTCACCCCCGCTGAGCGTGACGAGTACGCCATACGAAGCCCGCACAACGTCGTCCGCCTCACGCTGCCCGATTCAGAGTCCGACGATCGCAGCAAGTTCGTGAAATACGCGCGAAGCGGTGCCTTGCTCGCCGAATGGCGAAGGGAGGAAGCGCTGCTCCCCGAAGACGAGCCCGCGGTTTACCGTTACACGCAAATCTTTGATATCCCGCGCAGTCCCGACTCGTTTGTCCGGAGCTCGCTGATCGCGCTGATTAAGACCGAGCCGTACGAGAAAGGCGTCGTGCTGCCGCACGAGCAGACCTTTCCCAAACACAAGGAAGATCGGCTGCACATACTCGAAGCCACGCGGTCCCATCTGGAGTGCATTTTCGGGCTGTTTGAGGATCCGAATCGCGATATCCACGGCGCGATCGTGGGCTCCGCGGGGGGGACTCCGGTCGAGACGACATCCGACGATGGCGTGCGGCACCTTCTTGAGCCCGTCACCGACGCATCTCCCGTCCAGCATCTCGTGAGGCTTCTGGCGGATAAGAAGGTCTGGATCGCCGACGGCCACCACCGCTATGAGACCGCTCGGACCTTCCGCGAGCAGCTTGGCCCGAGGGACGGCGTCGTCGCGGAAGACTTCATGATGATGGCGCTTAGCAGCATGTCCGACCCCGGCCTGGTTCTCCTGCCTACTCACCGAGTGCTCACGCGTCTGCCTATCACCGAAACCTCGATGCTGGCGCAGCTTGCGAGTCTGTTCGATGTGCGCGAGACGCATTCCAGCCGCCTGATGTCGGAGATTGAGGAAGCTAAGGGCAAGGGGCAGACGGCCTTCGGTCTGGCGCTCGAAGGCGGACGCGGCTTCACGCTGCTTGCCAAGGATTCCGCAGCACTGGCGAACATGGTGCCTGGCGAGCATAGCCAGGCCCTCAAGAAGCTGGACGTGAGCGTGTTGCACAGCGTGATCTTTGAGCAGCTGATAGGTCTTCAGGGCCTCGACCTCATAACCTACACGCGGGACGCGTACGAAGCTGTAAGGCTGGTCGATGAAGGCGCCGCGGCGGCGTTCCTCATGAACCCGCCGACCGTGGATGACATGAGGACTATTGCCCTAGGCGGAGAGAAGATGCCTCAGAAGAGCACGTTCTACTATCCGAAGATATTAAGTGGGCTCGTGCTGTGGTCGTTGAATGATTTTTAGCTCATGAAGGTTCGTCTCTTAGGCACCGGCGCGGCGGACGGCATCCCCTCATTATTCGGGGGCGGGCCGGCCAACGAATACGCCCGGACGCATGGCGGCAAGGATATCCGCACGCGCGCCGCCGCCCTGCTCGACGAGAACATTAAGATCGATTTCGGGCCGGACACCCTTTCCCAGGTCCATCGCGAACGGCTGAACCCGGAAGACTGGTCGGCGGTCGTTTTCACGCACAGCGACGACGACCATCTCGACGTCAACGAGCTTCAGTATTTTCTCTTCCCCTTCTGCGAGAACGAGTTCATGCCGTTTACGATTTACGGCAACCACGAAGTGGTGCGCAAGGTCAGCGAGAAGTATCCGGCCTGGCCGTTCGATCTGGTGGAGACCAAGGCATTTCAGCCCTTCGCGCATGCCGGCTACACGATCACGCCGGTTCATGCGCAACACGGCGAGGAAGAGGAGAACCACAACCTCATCTTTCAGCGAGACGGGAAGACGCTGATCTACGCGACCGACACCGGGGTTTGGGGCGATGAAACGTTCGAGTTCACCCGCGGCCTAGAGGCGGCCGCGCTGGTCATCGAGTGCACGGACGGACTGAGCGAGAGCCTCTGGCAAGGCCACCTGAACTTGATGACGTGCTTAGGCATGGTGCGCAAAATGTCGGAGCTTGCCGTCATTGCTCCGGATGCGAGAATTTGCACGACCCACCACAGCTACACGGGCGGGCGTCACTGCGACTTAGTCAAGGCGCTTGGCGCACATGGGATCGAGACCGGCTACGACGGCCTTGTCTTAGAGTTCTAGGTCGTTGGGATCGTTAGGTCCTTCGGTCGTTGGATCCTTGGGTTGGTAGGGAGTTGGATCATGGTGGCCGTACAAAACTTAGCGACCTAACGACCTAACGACCCCGCCGCCGTTAGCGCTCGATCTCAGCGAGTACCGGCTCGATATCCTCATTGGGTCCGACAGCCTCGCGGATCTGGCGTGCCAATGAGCGCGCCTCATCTTCGTGGCCGGCTCGCTTAGCGGCGAGGGCCAGGTTGAGGTGCACGCCGAGTGCGCCGGGCATGTTCATCGCGGCAAAGCGCATGAGCTGGTAGGCCTCGTCGTCCCGGCCTTGCGCGCCGAGGGAGGTGACCAGTTCGCCGTAGCCCGGCTCACACCCGGGGAACAGCTCGAGTAGGCGCTTCGCCGCTTCCTCAGCCTCGGCGGATTCGCCGAGCCTGTTATGGGCGGCGCTGAGCAGCGCCCACAGCTTCCAATAATCCGCCAGCCACGTCTTCAGCGGCTTCAGCGTCGTCACCGCGCCCGCGAAATCGCTCTCGTTCATCTTCAGCTCGGCGTTCTGCACGGATTCGACGCGCTTGGGCTGCTCGATCTCGATCAGCCACGCGAGGGTCTGGGCGCGGGTGTTTGGGTCGGGATTGGCTTGCAGCACATCGCGCAGCACCTTCGGAATCTCGAAGTCGCGCCCCGCCTTTTGAAGGGTCTGAGCGTATTCGAGCAGCAGCGGCACATCCGTCGGAGCGACGTCGAGGCAGTCCTCATAAAAGTCCATCGCCCGATCGACCTCTTCCTTCTCGGCGAGGTACGGCGCGTAGTAGCGCTTGATGACGGCGCTGTCCTCGACGACCTCCAAGCCGTTCTCAAACGCGCGCTCCCCTTCTTCCGCGCGGCCCGCTTGGATCAGCGAAACCGCATACTTAGCGTGCGCCTGGCCGTTCTGTGGGAATTTGTCGAGAATGTCCTTCCACAACGGCGGGACCTCGTGCTCGCGCCCCGTCTGCTGAAGGACCATCGCAAGGTAGTCGGCGGACGGCTTCTCGTCGCCTTCGATCTCCAACGCCTTGCGGAAGTTGCGCTCCGCGTTGACCGGCATGCCGCCGGCGAGCTGGGCGAGGCCGAGCTTGGTCCACAGCGCGGGCTCCTCAGGGCTTAGGTTTGCCGCCTTTTCGTAGTTTTCGGCAGCCTTGGCGTGATCGTTGACCGCCGCATACAGCTCGCCCATCCCGAACCAGGCGCGATATTCGTCCGGCACCAAGTCGGTCAGCTTCTTCAGCACCCCCTGCAGCATCTCGAAGTTGCCGATGCGGAAGTGGGCGCAGGCGCGGGCCAGCTCTACCGCGATCTCGTACGGCGCGACGAAATCCGGGTCCGCCTCAACGGCCCCAAGCAGCGAATTGAGCGCCCCTTCGGGCGAGAACTCGTTTACGACGCGGCCCTGCGCCTGCTGAACGTAATTCAGCGCGTCATAACCGACGAGGAAATCGATGAACGCATCAGGCTTGTCGGTGCCGAATTCGATGGCCTCGTTCTTGATCGGATCGGGAAGCTCGGCACCGGCTTCTTCGCCGAGGCGTTTGGTCACCTTGCTCAGGATCCTGAATATTTCCGGCTTCGTGAATTTGTAATCCTCGACCTTAGCCTCGTTGCCGCTGCCGATGTGGTGGAAGCGCACGGTCAGATCGAAGTTGTCACCCTCGTTCTTGATCGAGCCATCCATGACCAGCTCGGTTTCCGATTGCTGGGCAAGCTCAAGAATCTGCTGCTCGTCCATCAAGCTGTCGCCGAGGTTGACGAACCCGACGCGCTGGCCGTCTTCCGCGTCCTGCTGGGCGAGAAACGACACGGTGTTGACTTCCATCTCCGTCGCTGCTCGAATCTGATCGCTGGCAAAGGCGGGTAATTGCCGGCCGAGCGCGGGAGCTGTGCCTTCGAAGGCGCTAAAAGGGAGGACGGCGATTCTCATGTTCCCTTGAATTGTACCGGCGGAGACGTCTAGGATGGACTGGACCTTCGGTCCAGCGGCGACAGGAATGTCACCGCCACGAAATCAACTTCGTAGCCTCGATTCCTCGGCAAGCTCGGAATGACATTTATGAGTCCGTGGCGGGGTTTGGGATCAGGCCCGGCCGAGCAGGTCAAGAGCGAGCTCGGCGGTCTTCGTTATCGCGTCGTCGGGACCCAGGATGTCGTCGATTTCGGCGAACGCGTCGAGCTGAGCTTGGCGCTGAGCGCTCTGCCGCAAGAGGGGATCGAACTCGCTTCTGATCCTTTCCGGCGGGATATCGAGATCGACGATCTCCGGCACGACGCGGCGCTGCAGGATGATGTTGGGAAGCGAGATGAACTCCGGCAGTTTGAAACCGACGATTTTTGCCTCGCGTACCATCGCCTGCGTGACTCGGTAGACGACCACGTGCGGGCACCGCATTAACGCTGCCTCCAAGGTGGCGGTGCCGCTGCAGATAATCCCCGCCTGCGCCCTCCCGAGCACGGCGTACACGTTGCCTTGGGTGAAGCCATCGCTGCGGCCCGGGGCGAGGCTGCCCCATTTCGCCTGAATCTCTTCTAGGTTCAGATTCGGCGAAATCGCGAACTCCACCGATGCGAGGTCTTTCAGCGCGCCGGCCAGCATGGGCAGGTTGCGCCAAAGTTCGTGATTCCGGCTGCCGGGCAAGAGGGCGACGGTATTCCTTTGGGAAACCGAGACGCCGCTTTCCTTGATGAGCTGCTTGATCGGATGGCCGAAGAAATGGACATTCGCACCCATCTTCGCCAGGATATCCGCCGACCAGGGGAAGGGCGTGACGACTGCATCGGTGCGGCTTGGGAGGTCGCGGCCCTGCTTGTCCCGACGCCACGATCCGGGCGGCACGAAATACAGCACCTTCCAGCCGAGAGCTTTGGCAGTTCTACAGAGCCGGATGTTGAAAAAACCAAAGTCGATGGGGATGAACAGCCCCGGGCTTCCTTTGCGCAGCTCGCGGGGCGCCTTCAAGAATCCGGCCGAGACCTTGGGCGCGACCCGCACCGACTGCACGATGCTGATCGCGCCCCAATGAGACGTGTCGACGACGAGCGCGCCGATCTCCGCAGCGAGACGGCTTCCACCCAGACCGGTGATCTCAAGATGCCCAGCTTGCATTCGCAATTCGCGAACCAGGGCGGCGGCATACGCATCGCCGGAGGCTTCGCCCGCGGAGAGGAAGATGCGCATGGCGGGAGTTTACGACACGCCAACGTTCGACCTCGCGAACTCCTTCCCCTAGCGGGTGGCTCGTGCCGGTGGGGGAAGGGGCAGGGGATGGGGGTCTGGCTCCACCCTCTCGATTCCTCCTGCGTCGGAACGACAATTCCAAGTTCCGCGCCCCGGACATTATCCTGAACCTGCGGAGACTCGTTGTAAGCTAATCGTGTTCATGCTCCGCGTTATTGCCATTGCCGGTCTGCTCACCGGAATTCTCGTCGGTTGCGGACCTTCCGTGCCAGCCGGCACCATCGTCCTGCGCGTGGGCAACTGGGGCGGGGCGAAGGAGGGGAACGACTATGACAAGGTCGTCGAGAAGATCTATCGCGACTTCGAGAAGGAAAACCCGGGGATCATCTTGCGCGAGGAAAGCATCCCGAGCGACTACGTCGCCAAAGTGACCCTCGCCTATATCGCTGACGCTGAACCCGATGTCTTGATGCTCGACGCGTCGAGCGCTGCGCTATTCATCGACAACGGCACCGTCGCCGACCTTACGCCTCTCATCGAGAAAGACGCGGCATTCCACCTGGACGACTATTTCAAGAACGTCGTCGATATCGCGCGGCGGGGCAAGGCGCTGTATGCGATTCCCAACGACTTCACTCCGGTCGTCGTGTACTACAACAAAAAGCTGTTCGACCGGGCGGGCGTGCCGTATCCGAAGCCGGATTGGAACTTCGAGCAGTTTCGCGAAACCGCGATGAAGCTGACCCAAGGCGCCGGCGGACGCAAGCAGTACGGGTTTGCCTTCGCGAACTGGCCGGCCGGGTGGGTGATGTGGATATGGGGCAATGGCGGCAACCACATTGAGCCGGGTGGAAAGCACGCGGTCGGGTGGATGGATTCGTCCCAGTCCGTGCAAGCGGTGACGTTTCTGCGAGACATCGTGAAGGCGGGCTACGCGCCTTCGATCAGCCAAGCCGCCGCGCTGGGAGTCGATACGTTTGCCAACGGGCAGGCGGCGATGGCGATCACCGGGCATTGGTCGATGGTCGGGTATAAGGCCGCTCCCAAGGATGAGCATGGGAAGCCGAAGATCACCTGGGACGATCTCGGCGTGGTCTGCATGCCGCACAACATCCCTCAGACGCAAACCGTGATGTACGAATCGGGCTACGCGATCGGCGGGCATTGCCCCCACAAAGACGCCGCGTGGAAGTTCATCAAGTACATGACCTCGCACCG
>JBBREM010000043.1:0-19898 GCA_038202925.1 Fimbriimonadales bacterium
GTGCGCATTGATGATATTTCGCGACCGCCGTTTGGACGGTTTTGAATCGGTCTGATTCGATTTCAGCGATGCTGCTTTTGAGGAGCCGGCTCATCTCGCCCGCGTGGGGGGTCAGCACGCAGTCGGTTTGGGGGAGTTTTACGCCTTTGGAGATCGCGTTCAATGCATCGGCATCGAGGACCGCGCATTTGGTCCACAACGGCCACAGCGCCTTGAGGAAATCGAGCACGGGCGCATCGTGAGTCATTCCAGGCCCGAAAACCGAGCCGGTGAATCCGGATTGCTTCTCAAGGAGGACTGCCGCCGCCGATGGAGCGATCGCCCCGTCCTGCTCTGGGAGCTCGACGAGAAGGGCTTCCGGGACATTTGAAGCAACCGCGTCGCATACCGACCGTATGGAAGCCACCGTCACCAGGCCGATGCCGGCCTTCACGGCGGCATGAGCCACGAGGGATGCCGCGCCCGGCATGAGCTTCGAGCCTGCCACGATGAGCAGCGAACCGTTCTCGCCTTTGTAGGAGCTGCGCAGCCGCTCCGGCAATAACTGCCCAACCCAACTGCGGTCGATAATCCGCGCTTCTGTCGGCTCGTCAAGCAATTGCTGCGGATAGCCGATGGTCGCCACTGACCAATAGCCGGAATGCTCGAGCCCGATCCCCTGAAAAAAGCAGCGCTTGGGCTGGCCCATCGCGACGGTCTGGCACGCCCACACGCTTTCTCCGAGCTCTTCTCCCGAGTCGCAGGCAATGCCGCTCGGAACATCGATGGAAATTACCGGTACGCCGCTGCGATTGATGACCTGAATGCACTCCTTCAGAGAGGGGCTCACTTCGTCGCGGGCTCCCGTACCGAGCAGGGCATCGACGATCACGGCAAAGCTCCCGATACATTCGAGCTTACGCGCCCATCGGTCGTCGTCGATATAGATGGGATCTAGGCCTTGGCCCTGCATGATTCCCATTTGTTCGGCCGCGTTCTCAGAAAGGTCTTCTTGACGGGCGGCGACGAGGCAGCAAGCCAGATAGCCGTGATCGCGGGCCAATCGAGCGGTCACAAAGCCGTCGCCGCCGTTGTTGCCCTTGCCACAAAAGACGAGCACCTTCGTGCCGGTAGGCGTGAATTCCTTGACTGCTTCGAACACGGCAAGGCCGGCCCGCTCCATGAGAACCTTGGCTGGAATTCCGAATTCGGCGCTTGCGCGCTCGTCTATTCGTTTGCTATGTTCCGCCGATGCGATCCACACGATTGGCCACCCGCGCTACCTTGCGCATCGGGTACTACGCGCTCTCTGCGCAAGGCGTAGCAGGGGCGATCGAAAACAATCGCAAACTACCGCCGCATCGGGCGTGGACGTAGCGCCGGTTGCGAGGAAGCTTGCGGCTTCGGTGGATGTGATTGCCGCATCGCTGGCATCGATAGATGACGGTTTGCTTTGCTGTATTACGCGCCACTTCGTAGCTGTGGCGTACCCTCGGCTCGAGGCCGAGATCGAGCATCGCCTGCTTCCAGAAGATGCCGTGGTTTGCCGCTTTGCGGCCATGCCGCTCCACCGCGAGCAGGTGCGCGTACTCGTGCAGCAAAGTAGTGCGGAGCTTCTCCGGCGTGTCGAGAATGATGCTGCTCAACCCGATCGTGCCCGTTCGGTAATAGGCTATGCCTGCCGAGACGCGCAGGCGCTTCCACTTCAGCTCGGGCACGTATTTCAATGGGAAACGGGCCATCGCCTCGCGCAGGATCTCATCGGCCAAGTGGGCCAATAGCGGGTTCACATCCCTAGTTTACGAACGCTGCGGTAACTTCGCTGTGTGAATCGAGACGGGGTTGCCAAGATTGCGTTTTTCTTGGCAGTGCTGTTCACGCTCGTGCCGTGGCGATTCGTCAGCCCTGGCTTCGAGCGGTTCGTGCCCCCGCTCGCCTTGCTTCTCGGCACCTTATTGGCGCTTTTGTTGGGCAACCCCTATCCCGACGAGTGCAAAAGGTACAGCCGTACGCTGCTGCAGATATCCGTGGTGCTGCTTGGCTTCACGATGGACCTCAACAAGGTGTTGAAGGCTGGCGAGAAGGGGCTCATTTTCGCGCCCATTTCCATCCTGTGCGTCTTCCTGTTGGGCTGGGGGGTGCAGAGGCTGCTGCTGGTGCGGCCGATCACCGGGCTGCTCGTTTCGACGGGAACCGCAATCTGCGGCGGCTCGGCGATCGCCGCGATGAGCACGGTTGTCGATGCGCCGCAGGAGGACGTCTCGGTATCGGTCGGCACCGTCTTCTTGCTGAATGCGGTGGCGCTGCTAACCTTTCCGGTGCTCGGACACGCGATGGGACTCACGCCCGAGCAGTTCGGAACCTGGGCGGGGATCGCGATTCACGACGTTTCATCGGTGGTCGGCGCGGGTCAGGCCTTTGGCGGCGGAGCCTTGGAGATGGCGACGGCGGTCAAGCTTTCGCGAGTTCTGTACCTCGTGCCGATTGTGGTCATCGCGGCGATCTGGCTGCGCCGGCGCAATCGGCATTCGGCATTCGGCAATCAGCGATCAGCGATCCCATGGTTCATCGGCTTCTTCCTGCTTGCCTCGCTCGCGGGCACTTACATCCCGCTGATCCACGACAACGCGGACATGATCAAGGTGCTTCCAACCGCCGGACTGTCGCTTTCGCTCTTCCTTATCGGCTCGGGTCTCACCGTCAAGACACTGAGGCAGGTTGGCATGCGCCCGTTGCTGCAGGGCGTCATCCTCTGGGTCTTCATCAGCGTATTCTCCCTGCTCGCGGTGCGCAATCTCGGATAGAATCCGGCAATGCTGCTAGAGGGCAAGAAGGGCCTTGTACTGAGCGTTACGAACGAGAACAGCATCGGCTGGTGGTGCGCTGATTGGGCCAACAAACATGGCGCGATCGTCGGCGTCGGCGGCCAGAACGAGCGCATGATGGAGCGCGTCGGCAAGCTGATCGATGGCCGCGAGCGAATGGACGGCTTTATGGTCGACTTCCAGATCGACGAGCATATCGACGCCCTGGTGCAGCAAGTCTCAGCCAAGTATGGCAAGATCGACTTCCTCGTCCACTCGGCGGCATTTGCGAACCGCGAAGACCTCAGCGGCCGGTTCATCGACACATCGCGCGATGGCTGGAATATGGCGATTGAAATCAGCGCCTACTCGCTGGTCAAGCTGTGCAAGGCGCTTGAGCCGGTTTTCAACGACGGAGCCAGCGTGATGACGATGAGCTACCTCGGCAGCACGCGCTCGGTAGGGAATTACAACATCATGGGGGTGGCTAAGGCCGCTCTGGAAGCCTCCGTTCGCTACTTGTCGCTCGATCTGGGCGTTCGCGGTATCCGGGTGAACACGATCTCCCCGGGACCGATCAACACTGTTGCCGCGCGAGGCGTGCGAGGGTTGACTGACATGATCGACTACGTGGCCGGCAAAGCCCCCCTGAAGCGGGCGGCCACCCAGGAAGATGTGGCGGGCACCGCCGTTTACCTGATGAGCGACCTTAGCTCGGGCGTGACAGGGCAGGTCATCTTCGTCGATTCCGGCTACAACACCGTCGGGATGTAAATGCGGGTTCTGACGGTTCCCAACTGGTCGTTCGGACGAGATCGCGATCTGCTCGCTCGGTTTGCCGAGGTTCTATCTGGCCTGACCGTGCATTATCTGCAGAGCGACGTCGATCACAACCGGACGGTTTCGGCGTTCTCAGGGGAATCGGAGCCGGTCTTCAAGCGGCTGGAGCAGCTTTGCGAGCTCGCGTTCGAGCGAATCGACCTGAACAAACATATCGGCGTACACCCGCGCCTCGGGGCCTTGGACGTGTGCCCATTCGTCGCTTACGGTGCCTTGGGAAAGCTTCCCAAGGAGGTCGAGTCGTTCGCGGCCAAGATTGCTGGTCGATTCGAGCTTCCGGTGTTTCTGTATGAGAAAAGCGAGCGCGGCAGGCACGAGGCCGATCTTCCTTCGCTGCGCAAGGGTGGCTTTGGAGGTCTGATCGGGAAGGCGCTCAACCCGGACTTTGGCCCCGCGCTCGCGCATCCGCGTCTGGGCGTGAGCGTGGTGGGTATCCGCGATTCGTTGATCGCCATGAATGTGAACTTCTCAGGCGAGGACGCGACGGTTGCGAAGGCGGTCGCGCGGGAGATTCGCGAGCAGCGGTCATCCGGTGACGAGCGCTTTCTGGGCGTGCGCGCCCTTGGCTTCTCACTGGCGACAGCGGGGCTAAGCCAGGTGAGTCTCAACCTGACGCTTCCCGACCTAACGCCCGTCGATCCTATCGTGGAGTGGATCATGGCCGAGGGCGCCTCGCGCGGCGCGCAGTTTGCGAGCACCGAACTGATCGGCGTGATCCGGGAGCGAGACTTGGACACGGCGACAAGGCTCCTGATCAAAGACGCTCAAATCGTCGATCTCTAGCTGGGATCGCCGGCTTCCAGCCGGCTCTGGAATACTTAGGGTGTGACCCTAGCTGAATGGCTGGAGCGGGCGCGCTCGCGGCTGGCTCACGTGGAGAGCCCGACGCTCGAAGCGCAGCTCTTGGCGGCGCACGTATTGGGCGTGGACCGCTCGTTCGTGCTCAGCCACCCTACCCACGACTTCCCAAGTCTGGCGGGAGAGCCGCTGCTTCAGCGGCGCGAGCGCAACGAGCCGCTCGCCTATATTCTTGGGCGCCGCGAGTTCTACGGCCGTTCGTTTCGAGTCGGCCCGGGCGTGCTCATCCCGCGCCAAGAAACGGAGACGTTGCTAGAGGCGGCTCTTGAACTTTTGGTCCAGCCCGCGCGAGTTCTTGACCTTGGCACCGGGTCGGGCGCCCTTGCGGTGAGCATCGCGCTGGAAAGGCCGGAGGCCGAGGTCACGGCATCCGACATCTCCGCTACCGCCCTTGCCATCGCCGAAGACAATGCCGCTGCGCTGGGTGCCGAAGTTCGCTTCGTGCTGAGCGACGGCTTCGCCTCCCTTCTCGGGGAAGCCTTCGATCTCATCGTGACCAACCCGCCCTACATAGGACTGCACGAACCGCTGCCGGCGGAGGTCGGCGAGTTCGAGCCCCAGGAAGCCCTGTTCGCCGGCCCCACTGGGTTCGAGTTCTACCAGCGGCTCGCGGACAAGACAATGAACCATCTGGCGGACGGTGGGACGCTCCTGATGGAGGTCGGCTACCGCCAGGCGAGCGAGGTGGCGTGGCTATTTAAGGAAAAGGGCTGGGCGATCGGCGAGGTGCTCAAGGATCTCAGCGGAGTCGAGCGCGTGATCGCCGCAACCTACGGGTTCCCATGCGCAGCATAGCTGGAGCCTCCGACGAGAATCGAACCCGTGACCTCTTCTTTACCAAAGAAGTGCTCTGCCGCTGAGCTACGGAGGCGTTATGGTGGGGAGAGCAGGATTCGAACCTGCGAAGGCTTCCGCCGACAGATTTACAGTCTGTTCCCATTGGCCACTCGGGCATCTCCCCAGGAACGAACGCGAATTATACCTTTGCCCCCTTCAAAGCAACCCGTGAAAAAAGACTGAACAAAATGCGGGTAATGCATGTCTATGGCCTAAGCCAAAGGTCGCATGGATCGAGGCGGTATTTAGTGTACGTCGCCCCGGTAGCGTGGGTGAGATCGGAGATGGAGGTTGCGGTGGCCAACGCGACAGTCGAAAAAACGAACGAGTGGGTAGATCGTCAGGAATATCCGTTTAAGCCCAATTACCTCTCCGTTGACGGTGGGCGGATGCACTACGTTGACGAGGGAATCGGCTCGCCCGTTGTCTTCATCCACGGGAGCCCGACCTGGTCGTTCATGTACCGTCGCATGATCCGCGACTTATCGATGCGCCATCGATGCATCGCGCCCGATCTCATCGGCTTCGGTCTCTCCGAGAAGCCGTCGGGCTGGAGCTATTCACCGCAAGCTCAGGCGCTGAACATTAGCCATTTGCTTGATTCGCTCGATCTGCAGGACATCACCCTCGTCGTTCACGATTTCGGTGGGCCTATCGGCCTTTCCTACGCGATCGCCAACCCGCCGAGAGTGAGGGCGCTGGTGATCATGAACAGCTGGCTTTGGTCGCTGTCCGAGAATTCTCACGCGCGAAAGATCGATCATCGGGCGAGAAACCCCATTGGGCGGATCATGTATCAGGCGAACCACCCAGTGAACGTCGAAATGCCCCGAGCGTTCGCCGACCGGCTGAAGTTTCCTGACAAGGTGCACGAGCAGTACAAGGGACCGTTCGCTAACTCGAAGGAGCGCGGCGGGCCGCATGGTCTGGCCAAATCCATCCTTGCAGCGGGGCCCTGGTATTCGGCGCTTCTGGCGCAGCGCGAAAAGCTCCAGGATAAGCAGGCCCTGATCATTTGGGGATTGCAGGACCCGATGCTCGGCGCCGATTCCTTAGCTCGCTGGAGAAACATCCTTCCCAATGCCCGCGTCGAGGAACTAAACAACGGCGGCCACTTCGTCGCTGAAGAGTGTCCGACGGCAGTCGAGGCGGCGGCCTACATGTTCGTCGATGGGCTAAGCCAGCTTCACGCGTCTCGCACGACGGTTGCCACCGAGATCCGCTAACCGGAGCCTGTAGCCGCCGGTCTTCAGCCCCGGCGTTCCCGTGTGTGACAGCCGGCGTTTACAAGCTAGAGCTTTAGATCGACGATACCGCTGATTCCCACGCCCTCGACTCGCTTGATGTTGCGGACGATGTCTTTGGACTCAATTGGGATCATCGCGCGGATCTTGACTTCCTTGCCGAAGAGGTCCTGATCGATCTGGGCGACGGCCTTGACCTTTTCCACCTGAAAGCGAGGGCCCATCACCTGCGCGGCGCCGATGGCTTTTCGGCTGTTGATGCCGCCGCTGATGATCGGGACGACCTTCGTGGTCATCGTCGCGGTGTCGCTGTGGCCGCCTAGCTTATTGATCGCGCTGTTCATTTGGGGGGCGAACGTGGTGACCGCCGCGCCGACGCCGACGATCTTCACGAGATCGCGAAAGGGGTCGGCGACCGCCATCACGGCAAGCGAAATAGCGAACACCAGCGCAATCTTCTTGTTGAGGAACTTCTTCATGGGTTCGTCCTTCAGACGGACCAGCCCATGCTTGCGTTTCCGCGTTGTCTATTGCTTCTTGAGAGCTTCGACGGCGGCGGCGGCGCCCCGGCGCATGAAGTGCAGGCTCGATTTCGTCAGAGGCTCGATCACCGGCAACGCCCGCCTATCGCCGTAGGCGACCAGCGCATTCACCGCGCCCATGCGCGAGCCATAAGTGGGTTCTTGGGCGACAGTGTAGAGCGTATCAAACACGCGTCGTTCGCCCGAAGCATCTTTAAGCTGACCTAGAAGAAAAATCGCGTGATTCCGAAGCGGTTCGACCGCCATCGCCTTCACGAGGTCGAGGCACCGCTCCCGCGCCACGCTCTTGTTGTGCTCGGCCCACCAATCGAGCGCCGCGATCTTGAGCATTTCTCCTTGCGATTCCATCGACCTCGCCTTCATCGCCAGGCTCTCGTCTTTAGCAGCCTTGAGCAGCGGTTTGAGCGCTTGGAGCTGGATGAACTCGTTGGGATCGTCGTGCCACATCTTGTTCAGTTGCTCGACGGCCTTGGGCTCGCTCATGAACTTGCCAAGCGCGCTCACGGCATTAAAGGCGACGATTCGGTTCTCACCTTCGGTTAACTCGATGAGATAAGGCACGGCATTGGCTCTCAACGAGCCTATGAGGCGAGCTAGGACGAGCGGCGAGGATTCGTCCTTGGCCATGTCCAGCAGATCCTCGTCGCTTAACTTGTTTTCGATCCGCTCGAGCACGGTAAGCCGTCCGGCGACGTTGGGGCTAAGCCACCAAATCCGCTTGAGCACCCCCGGCCCTTGTGGGATGTCGTATCGTATTCGGCTCATCGTCTCGACACGGTAGTCGAGTACCGGAACGTAGTCGTCGAGCCCCTTTGCGTCGACGACCGTCTCGACGCCGGTTACGTGAACCGGGATATCCTTCTCGATGTCATTCCGCGAGAGAAACGATAGCTTCATGTCGAGGTCAAACGTCGGCTCCGGCTGAGTGATAACGACACTTGCGCCTCGGCGCGTGACGGTGAAGGAGGGCACGGCAGCGGTGTAGAAGAATTGCTGGTTGAATTTCGAGAGATCCTTGCCCGAAACCCGCGACATCACGCCGAAGAAGTCTTCCGTCGTGACGTTCTTGTACTTGAATTCATTCAGGTACGCATTGACGCCCTTCCAAAAGGTCTTCTCACCCAATTGGTTCATGAGGGTGAAAAGCCGGGCCGCCCCGCCGGGATAGATTTGCCCGTCGAACTGGTCGATCGGCTCCTTGTAGTCAAAGGAGACGACCGGGCGCTTGGTCCCCATCTGCGAGCCGATGGCGGATTGAAAAATGTCGTATCTGCCTTCGTCAAAAACTTCCGCGCCGTCGGCGGCGCGGAAGTAGAAGGGGGGCAGGAAGGTTGCGAAGCCCTCGTTGAGCCATGCGTGCCCCCAGTCGGAACACGTGACGGTGTCGCCAAACCATTGGTGAGCAAGCTCGTGCGCGACGAGCCCGCGTGAATCCGCGATCGGGTTATTCTCGGGTTTGTGCAGCGTGTTGATCGTCTGCGTCACGCAGGTGACGTTCTCCATGCCGCCAAACATGAAATCGCCTACGGCGGCTTGGCTGAACTTGTCGTACGGGTATTTGAAGCCGGTGACCTTGTTGTAGGCGTCGATCATCTTATCGGTCCCACTGAAAGCGGCGGCACCCCAGGTTTCCGTTCCCCGCGGCACGTACCACAGCACCGGCAGTCGGCCCACATGCTCGCGCCCTTCGCTATAGTCTCCGGCGACAAAGCTGATGAGGTAGGTCGACATTGGCTTGTCCATGAGCCAGTGGTAAGTCCAGACCGTCGGCTGCTTGTCGATGCCCAGCAGCTTGCCATTGCTCAACGCGTACTGCCCCGGAGGTACGTCGATAAAGCCTTCGAGGGTGGCGCGGTCGTCGGGCCAATCGTAGGTGGGCAGCCAATAGCGCGTGTCGACCATTTCACCTTGCGTGTAGACCATGCCGGTCTTTGCGGGATAAGCGTGTTCGCCGCTGACAAAGTAAACGCCGGCGCTCGGCATGCCGCTATAGACAATCCTGACCTTGGCCTGCTTACCGGCTGTCGGCAGTTGAACCGTCAACTTCTCGCCGTCATGTTTGAAGGTGGTCGCCGTCCCGTCGACGGTCACTTGATCGATATCGAGCGGTCCGCAATCGAACCAGACGCTGGTGCCGCCGGTCGGCGCAATGGTGTTGGTTACGTCGCCGTGGATCGTGCGCCGAGCCTCGTCGTACGAGAGATGCCACCGCACGTCCAGGAGGTCGTAATTGTGGGGCTCGCGGCGTTGCGCGACGGAGATCGCGGCAAGGCTGGAAAGAAGCAGGGCGCAGAGCCGGCGGAGGTGCATGTTGTAAAGGATAGCGTGAACTACAGCGGTTGCTCGCTCGCAGGTACCAATACAGTTAGGGCGTGGGTAAGAAATTTCTCGGCGGCGAGGGTGTGCCACCGGATGTGGGCGAGCTCAGCCTCCAGCTCTCGCAGGTGAGTTGCCGTGTCCTCCCCGCTCAACGCGGCGGGGACGAGCACCGCGCGGATCCGCTCAGCCGCCTGGAGGAGATCGTGGATGTCGACGGCGATGCCTTCAACCGACTCGGCGTCGTAACCCGCCGCGCGGATGCGGTCCTGAAGGTCTTCGCCCAATCGCCAAAACTCCGGCACCATCGGATCGGTGCTGCCTTCATTCGGATCTGGCCCAAGATCGCTGCTCACGTCTCATTTTGTTCAAAATCCGCGATAGGGCAACATTTGCGCAAATAATTTGCGTATCTTACGTGGGTACCCTCGCCAAAAGAATCTTTTTGAGGTTATCCTCTAGTGAAGTCATGCGCATAGCTCTTTGTTGCAAGGAACCGCTCTTCTGCCAGGCACTGGCGAGCCTGCTTAGTCATGAAGGCAATTTCGACGTTGTCGCCTGTGAGCCCAATGCCCGTTCCTCGGTGACGGCCGCCAAGGATCATCGCGCGCAGGTCATCCTGATCGATTCGCAGGGGCTTGATAGCCGGGAGCTCGAGTTTCTCATGGGCGCGCGCGCCTACGGCGAATTCGGTGTCGGCATCCTTAGCGCCGAAAACGAGAATTTCGCCGATTCGGGCGTGGATCAAGTCTTTAAGCGCAGCGGCACCGCGAATTCTCTGATCAAAGGGATACGCGAGATCGGCGGGCGCTTCGTCCGGGCGACAACCGGCCGCACCCAGGAGTCTCGGCGAACCTACGACAACCCGTTCGATCTCTCTCGCCGCGAGTTCGAGGTTGCCTCGCTTGTTGCGAAGGGCTTCTCCAACCGGAAGATCAGCGAGGCGGTCACCCTGAAAGAACAGAGCGTCAAGAATCTGGTGAGCGTTATCATGCGCAAACTCAAATGCGAGAATCGCGTACAGGTCGCTCTGCGGCTTTCGCAAGCACGGATCGAAGCGACAAGCAACGGTTGAAACAGCGCATCCTGACCGCTGCCTTGCTCATACCGCCAGTTTTGCTGGCGGTTTTTCTTTCTAGCTTCTACTTCCTCTACGTCGCCGCAATCGGGGTCTTTCTGGTCGGATACGTGGAACTGCGAGCCCTATCTGGCGCACCTTGGCGCGGGCTTCCACTGATTGGGATCGTTCTGTTCGCGAGCACATTCCCCGTTTGGGCCCAAATGCACTCTGCTGAAGCTTGGCCGTTCCTCTACCAAAACAGCCCATTGGTAGGCCACACGATTTGCGTAGTTGCATCCATTGTGGGAAGCCTCGGGGCGCTGTATGTCGCGCGGGGTGGTCGGGGGGCGGCACTGGCCGAATTGGTCTCGCTTTGGGTCGCCGCTCCGCTCGTTAGTCTCGTCCTCCTCAAGTTCCCATATGTGAGAAGCGGGCCGCTGTTTGACTGGGACACACCAATACTTCTCGCGCTCATCCCGATATGGATCGGCGACACCCTCGCCATCTTCGCCGGCAAAGCATTTGGCAAACACCTCATGGCACCGAAGATCAGTCCCAAAAAGACCTGGGAAGGCGGTCTCGCCAACCTTCTAGGCTGCCTCGGCGGGGCCATCGGCGTCGCCCTGCTGATCGGGCAGCCGATGATCGTCGGCGTTCTCGTCGGACTCGCGACCGGCATCCTCGGTCAGCTCGGCGATCTGCTCGAGAGCGCGATGAAGCGATCAGCGAGGGTGAAGGACAGCGGCACCCTCCTGCCTGGGCACGGCGGTCTGCTCGACCGCATCGACTCGATACTCCTCTCCGCCCCGGCGGTGGCCCTGATCGTCGTTATGCTGGGCAAGATTTGACGCGGCACCGCTGTGAGGGCCTGTCGGAAGCGGACAATTCTCGGGTCACGATGACCAACCCCTACTTGTCATCCTGAAAGTGAGCTGGCGAACTGAAAGGATCTACTTGTAGTAAATTTGTGCGTAGATGAAAGACTCGCCGTTGGCCTTGACGATCCATAGCAGGTCGGGCTCCTCGTCAACGAAACGCGAGTGCGACCACACCGTGCTGTCGCCTCGGCGCATATACCGCCGTAGCAATCTCTTGGCCTCGGCTCTTGCCTCCTTGTAGGTCGCGGCGCTGCCTGTGGCGAGCGGGTTGCGGGTTCCAAATTGGTCGCGTATGAGTATGAGTATGAGTATGGTCAATAGACTAGACTCCTTGCGCGTTCCAGACGGCCCTAACGACAAACAAAAAGCTCCAGTGGCAGATCCTTGCACTCGCGCTCGTCCCTCGCGCAGTTCCAGGATGACTTGACACAGTTCACCGGCGGGACGCCGATGCTATTTCCGCTTCGAGCCCTCCGCAGTTGTCGTCGTGACTGCCGCTGGGATCGGCTTGAGGCTGTACTTTGCCAGCACCGCGTTGAATGTCACTAGGTCCTTGGAGTTCAACGCCGTCCATGACGCGTTCGCCGTCTGCATGTCGGCCAAGGCCGACATACAGGCGCGGGCGGTTGGCTCGTTGGGGGCCATGTCTCCGCTTTCCAGGTTATTCAGCTCGCGGATCAACGCCGAATTCGCCGATGCAAAGGTCGCGACCGTGGCGCTGCCGCCTCCGCCTCCCCCAAATCGACGGCCACCGCCGCTCGATCCCGCGAGAGCGACAAGCTTCGTGTCGAAGTCGTTGGCCGCCTTCGAGACTTCTTCCGCCGGAGTGGCCTTCAGGATGTCGGCGATTGTGGCCCGCATAGCCGCCACCTGTTGACGCGCTTCCCAGGTCTGCCTCGCGCCTTCGTACAGCTTCATCTGCAAATCGGTCTGCACCTTAAGGTCAGCCGCGCCGGCCGGCGATCGTGGGTCGTTCCGCACCGTTACCGTCTGCTTGTAGACCTCGCCAGCCACCGTCAAAGCGACCGTGTACGCGCCCGGCGCGACCAGCGGCCCCTCCGGCGAGGCGGGCGTTTCGCCCGGATTGGCGTTTATCTCGTAGCTGTGGTTCGTGGTGACCGGATTGTCGTACCGCAGATTCCAGTTGATGCGGTTCGTGCCCAGCGCCGTCGGCATCGGCTTCGGCACCTCGACCCAGAAGTCGGGAATAGGAGGGGCCGATTCGCCAAGAGGCGGCACCGCCGCGCTCGACATGTGACGAATCACCCGTCCAGAAGAGTCACTAACCTCAAGCGAGATGTCCCCCTTCGGGTGCGCCCCGAGATAGTAATAGATCACCGCGCCCAGAGGCGGATTCAACGCATGAGGCACCTCAGGCGGGAAGGGGGTGTCGCCGTTCACATTGCGCCGCACACGAACCGCGTCTGCCGGCTTAAACAGATGGGCAGGCTCGGAAGCAATCGCCGGCGTGATCTCGCGCAGCGGCGAAATGTCGTCGAGGATCCAGAAGCTGCGGCCATAGGTACCCACGACCAGGTCGTTGTCCTTCACCACCATGTCGCGGTAGGACGTGTTCGGTGAATTCAGCGCCAGCGATTGCCAGTTGTCGCCGTCGTTGAACGAGACGTACACGAAATTCTCGGTCCCGGCAAAGATGAGACCCTTCTTCTTCGTATCAGCTCGGATAACCCGCGCGAAAGCGCCGTTGGGCATTTCGGTGGGTAGGCCGTTGACGATCTTCGTCCACGTCTTGCCGAAGTCATGCGTGCGATAGAAGCACGGCGCGTAGTCGCCGGTGCTGTGATAGTCGATCGCCACGTATGCCGTCCCCGCATCCTGGTGCGAGGCGTCGATCGCGCTGATGTCAGCTCTCGTCGGGTTCGTGAGGCCGGGAATCGTAACGTCTTCCCAGGTCTTGCCATGATCTTGGGTCACCTTGATCAGCCCGTTGTTCGTGCCGACCCAGATGATGTTGCCGTTGACCGACGATGGCGAGAAGCTCTCGATCGTGCCTCCAGGTCCAGGCGAAGCCTGCGGCTCGCCTTCGACGCCTTCAAATTGATCCTCGTCCTCATCGGGAGCGATTGAGCCGCCGCGCCCTGGGCGCGCTGCGGTCGCGGCCTTCGGGGGCGTAACCCCTTTGGGATAACCAAGGTCGGGGCTCAGCTTTTTCCAGTGCTTACCGCCGTCGGTAGTCGACATCAAATATTGGAAGCCCGCGAACAGCTCACGCGGATTAGTCGGGGAAAACGACAGCGGCTGATTTCCGACCTTGCGCAGGCCGGCGGCGCGCTCCACGCTCGGGCTGATGTCGATCCACTGCCCGCTCGGGTAGGTCGTCTTGATGATCCCGCCCGACGGACCGCCGGCATAGCTGATCTTGGGGTTCAGCGGGTCGGCGACGATCGAGCCGAACTCGTAGCCCGGGTGCGGCAGCCATTCCAGCGGCGTCACCGCACCGAGGTTGCCGCGGCTGCTGGTACCGATGCTGCCACTGTCCTGCTGGGTGGCATAGATCCAATACGGAAATTGGTTGTCGACCGAGATGTGATACACCTGCGCGGTCGGCTGGTTGTACCAGGAGCTCCACGTCAAGCCGCCATCAAGGGAGATCGTGCCTCCCTGATCGGTGCCAAAGAAGAGCCGGTTGCCATCGGTAGGATCGAGCCACATCTGCTGAGGGTCGTCGCCACCAGGCGCGCCCTTGAAGCCGGTAAACGTCTCGCCGCCATCGCGAGAGACGTAGCTGCAGGTGTTGACCACATAGACTAGGTCGGGATTCTTCGGATTCACATAGACACCGCAGTTATAGCCGCCCTGGCCGTTGCGAACACGTTGGTCTTTGGCATCCATTTGACGCCAGGTCGCGCCGCCGTCGTCGCTTCGGTACAGGCCCGAATTGCCGACGATGAACATCCGCTGAGAATGCGTTCCGTTCGCGATGGCGACGCAGGTGCGTCCCGAAAGCGCGGGCAGTCCTCCTCCCGTGATTTCCTTCCAAGTCAATCCCTCATCAGTCGATTTGAAGAGGGCCGTGCCCTTGGCGATCGGTCCTGTCGGGGCGGTGCCTCCAGCCCCCGCTCCGCCGCCACGCCCGCCGCTGCCGGAGTTGTAATGCCGCACCGTCGTTGCGAGCATCACCTTGGGATTGTCGCTCGCCCAAGTGATCTTCTGCGCGCCGGTTTGGTTATCCAAGTAGAGCGTTTTCGTCCAAGTCTTGCCGCCGTCGGTGCTGCGGTAGATGCCGCGGTCCTCGTTCAGCGTGCGGATATTGCCTTGCGCCGCCACCATCACCAGGTTCGGATCGTGAGGGTCGACAAGAATGCTCGGTATCTGGCGAGTGTTCTCCAGGCCCAAGTGCTGCCAGGTCTTCCCCGCATCGGTCGACTTGTAGACGCCGTTGCCCTCATTGATGCCCGCGCCCGCCACCAGATCGCCCATCCCGACATAGATGACATTCGGATCTGATGGGGCTACTTCGATCGAGCCGACTGACGATGCCTCCTTGATGGAGTCGAAGATCGGATACCAGGTCGCGCCCGCGCTCGTGGTCTTCCACACGCCGCCTACTGGCATCCCCATGTAGAACGTCCCCGGCTGTCCGATCACGCCCGATACGGCGGCTACCCGTCCGCCGCGGAAGGGTCCGACGTTCCGCCAAACCAGGCCCGAATAGAGGCCTGGATCGACGGTCTGCGCCAGCGCATTGGCCATTCCGAGGGCAGCGATGAGGAGGCAAATGGTGGGCTTTTGAAGCGAAATCATGGTGAATCCTCGCCGGGGCAACTCCGGCATCGAACCTATAATACGATAGCTATCCCAATTGGAGTGGCAGAAACTTGCGCGTCTACTTGCAAGTCCAAACACGCAATCGAAGAGTTCTTCGCGGGAGGCGTGTATCCACCTTAGGCGTACGGGGCAGATTGCCCGAATCCTTACAAAGCATGGTTTGGACTGGCTGTCGCATAGCGAGAGCCCGTGGCGCTTCGTCGCGATTCCCAAAAAGTGGTTCAAGAAGCGGCCCGAACGCACCCAGGCGGTGCGCTTACGCATGGCGCTCGAGGAGCTTGGAACCACCTATATCAAGCTCGGCCAAGTGGTCAGCACGCGCACCGACCTTCTTCCCCCCGAATACATCGAGGAGCTGAGCAAGCTGCAAGACAGCGCGCCTCCCATTGCCTACGAAGAGGTTCGCCAGGTAATCATCGAGGAGCTTGGCGATCCGCCCGAGATGGTGTTTGGGCACTTTTGCGAAGAACCGGTCGCGGCGGCATCCATCGGCCAGGTGCACGAGGCCGCGCTCCACGACGGCACCCGTGTCGCCGTGAAAGTGCAGCGCCCAGGCACAGCTGCCAAGGTGGAGGACGACTTGCTCGTGCTTCAGGATGTCGCCACCTTCCTGACCCACAACACGACGGTCGGCGCCCAATACGACTTCTGCGGCTGGCGAGACGAGTTCGCGTACACCCTGCGCAACGAGCTCGATTTTCGGCGCGAGGGCCGCAATGCCGACAAGTTCCGCGAGAACTTCCGAGACGATCCCGAGCTGCATGTGCCGCGCATCTACTGGGAGTACACGACGAGGCGCGTGATTACCATGGAGCGGATCGAGGGGATCAAGCTGAACGACGAAGCTGGGCTCGACGCCGCGAATATCGACCGGCCAAAGCTCGCGCGCACGTGCGCCAGGATCGTGCTCACTGAAATCTTCAAGCACGGCTTCTTCCACGCAGATCCGCACCCTGGCAACTTTTTTGTGATGCCCAACGGCTCGCTCTCGCTGATCGATCTGGGCATGGTGGGGCGGCTCGATGAGCAGAGCCGCGAATCGCTCATGCGAGTGACCTTGAACATTTCGCACGGAGATGCCGAGGGTCTTGTGGACGAATTACTAGTGCTGGGAGTGCCGCGCGGCCCGATCCGCCGCCACGATATTCGGCTCGAGCTTGCCAAGATCATTCAGACCTATATGGAGGGTCCGCCGCAGGACTTCTCCCTCGCCCATTTGCTGAACGATGTTTTGGGAACGGCCGGCCGCAACAACATCCATGTGCCTAGCGACTTGCTGTTTCTCGCCAAGACGATTGCGATGTGCGAAGGGCTCAGCACGATGCTCGACCCCAATTTCCGCCTCATTGACTTCACGCGCTGCTTCCTGGAGACCTACTATGCCGAACTGCGCACGCCGAAGGCAATCGGCGACAGGCTCCGCGACAGCGGGCTTGATCTAGCCGAGCTTGGATTGAGCTTTCCAAAGAAGGCGCGCCGCCTCCTCGGCCAGCTCGAACGCGGGGAGATCGCCTTTACGACCCGGCTTGAGAATTCAGATCAGTTCCTGAGGAACATCCACAAAGCGACCAACCGACTCTCGACGGCGGTCATCATGGCAGGCCTGATTATCGGGATGAGCTACGTCGTGAGTCGCGCCCAATCGCGCGGAACCGTCGACCTCATGCTGCAGCTCATGTTCGTGCTCGTCTTCGTAGCCGGCGTGGCGTTCCTCGTTTCGATCTTCAAGTCGAAGCAGAACTGAGGGGAAAGGACAAAAGGAGCAGAGACGAACGGGAAAAGACGAAAGACTAGAGACTAGAGACCCGAGACCCGAGACCAGAGATCAGAAATCAGAAATCAGAGACCGCCGTCTCTCGTCTTTCCCTCTTTTGTCTTTTTCACCCCTCTCTCCTCTCTAACCACTTCTCTCTAGCCTTGCGCTAGATTTTCCAGAACAGAAACGACACCTTAACCTCCCAGCCGCTGAAGTCGAAGCCGTTCTGCTTGGGGAAGTAATTATAGGCGGCGGAAATGCGAACGCGATCGCTTAGAAGCACCCCTCCTTCGGCGGCACCGGTGAATTGGATCGTATTGTCTGAAACCCGCGAACCTGTCGGTCCGATGGCGTAGCTGACGTACGCGAGGCCCGCGCCAGCGCGGATGTAGGGCCGGGCGCTCGAGTTGTCGCTCCCAAACTGGCGGCCAAGCCCCACCGTCACGGGGATGAGCAGGAAACGGTTGCCGTTCTTGTTCGCGCCGATCACCGAAAAGTTGACCATCGGCTTCCACATTTCGGGCCGCTGGTTGTTGATGAAATTGATGCCAATGCGGGGCAGAGTCGACCCGAACGCAGACTTAATACTGTTGTCGCTGGGGAGGTAAGCCCCGACTTCCAGGCCTAGATAAGTGCCTCGCGCGTTGGGATTCTGAGCCAGTGCCGCTCCTGAGAAGACCGTAAGAGCGGCAATCACCACCCATCCTTTCAAAGTTGAATTCATTTCCTTTCTCCTGATCAAAAAATATGATACGTTATCGAGCCGGCTCCAGACCCTGTAACACATACTCGTCGGCAATTGCTTCGATCTCCTTCGCGCAACCTTCTACCGCCAGTTCAAAGAGCCGCTTGCCCTTCTCGGCGGAAGCGAACGTGGCGTAGCCGTAGCTTCCTTCCTCGGTCATCTCGTCGAAATGGTGGATGACGCCTTTGACCGGCGGCGCGGTCTTCAGGCCGTCGTCGCGCAGCTTGTCCTTGCGGACCAGTTCGGGAGCGATATGCATCATCAGGCTCGCTTCGGCTTCGCAGGCATGCCGAATATCTTTGAATGGCCCCGTCATGATCTTCGCCATGTCGGCAGGATCGATGAAGCTGAAATAGCCGGAGTGGCCGAAGGTGGCGGTCAAATACTTCGCCTTCAACTCTCTTAAGGCGACGCCGTTCGGCTCGGTGTTACCTCCGTGCCCGTTGATCACATAGAACCGGTGAAAGCCATGCGGGAGGAGCGATTCAATCACGCTCTGCAGCGCGCCGATGTAAGCATGGAAGGAGCCGCTCAGCGTGCCCGCCATCGCCAGATGATGACCGCTCGCGCCGAGCCAGAGCGTGGGGGTCAGGAGGGTCTTCTTCGGCAGCCGCTTCTCGACGTCCTCGGCCGCGGCGGTGGCGAGGATCGAATCAGTGAAGAGCGGCAGATGAGGGCCATGCTGTTCGCACGAACCGGTCGGAATCAGCACCACCAGCTCCCTGTTGAGGCCATCGACGTCCTTCCACGTGAGGTTGCGCAGGATCACGAGTTTATTTTAGCCCCCGGTCACTCTGCAGCCAGCATGAGATGCACGTGATGCCCCACTTTGCGAAATCCCAATCGTTCGTAAAGGGTGATCTCCAAGTCGTGTTCTGCCTGCAGCCATGCGAGTTGCCCGCCGTTACCGAAGAAATCCATAAGCAAGGTACTCGCAACACTGCTCGCTAGCCCGTGCCTTCTGAATTGTGGCAGTGTGCCGACGGCGGCCAGTTCGGCAGTGCCGCTCGCATCTGCCAGCAAACCGCAGGAGGCAGGAACACCGTCCACATAGGCCACCGCCACCCGAAGTTGCCCCTTACCAATGGCAACGCGACTCTCCTGTGCCCACGCATCAGGCAGTGGATGATCAGAAGGGTAGGTAGCGTTGGCAACCCGAACGAAGTCTAACAACGTGCCAGATGCCGCAAGAAGCTCAACGGGGTGACAGTCATTTGGAGCAAATGTCTCCGCGACGGAGGTCATCACGGCGATTCGCTGTTGTACTGCGAAGCCTTCTTTCATGAGAACCTGAATCGTGTCGGGCCAAAGTTCCTCGAACACCTCAAGCCGCGGCAGTCGTTCTGCATACCGGAAGTGCTTTCTCAGCTCGTGTATATCCGTAGGCTTGCACGAATCGGCGACCGGGACCGCGTAATTGAGGCCGGGCATGGCGGTGCTAGGAGAGAGCAGAACCTGGAACGGCCCGATCCTCGTCGATTGCCGGCTCCCTGACGCAGATTTGATTTGCGCCTCTTGAAGCTTACGCAGGAGATCGAGGTCGATGGGCTAAGCCTCGGGGTAGAGGTTTCGGATGAGCATCTTCACCGTCGCCCGCAGGTCCTTGTCGTGGTGCATCATCTCGCTGATCTTCTGGTACCCGTGCATCATCGACGTGTGATCCCGGTCGCCGAAGAGCGAGCCAATGTGCTTCCACGAGTCGCCGGTGATCTCCCGCGTTATGAAGACCGACACGTGCCGCGCGTGGACGATTGGTGCCTTACGTGAAATACCCTTGATGTCGTCGCTCGGTATCTTGAAATGCTTGCTGACGGAATCGATGATCTGGCCAAAGCCAGGCTTGGCGAGAACGCCCGCTCGGTAATACTGCTCGACCATCTGCTGGGCCAGCGGCATGCTCGGCTGGACTTCGTCGACGCTTGCCTGAACGGTGAGCTTGGTCAACGCGCCCTCGAGCACCCGAATGTTGCCCGGCACGTTCTCGGCGAGGTACATCGCGACGTCGGTTTCCAGCGGGATGTGCTCCTGCTTCGCTTTGCTGATGAGGATCGCGCAGCGGGTCTCGGTGTCCGGCATCTGGATATCCGCAACCAGCCCTGACTCGAAGCGCGAGCGCAACCGCTCGTCCATCAAATACAGGTCGCGCGGGGGACGGTCCGAGCTAAGCACAATCTGCTTGCCCAGGCCATGCAGGTAGTTGAAGGTGTGGAAGATTTCTTCCGAGGTCTTGTCCTTGCCCGCGATGAATTG
>JBBREM010000044.1:0-19752 GCA_038202925.1 Fimbriimonadales bacterium
TCTACCGCAACGCGACCCAGCTCTTCCTGAACGACAACGGCTCCTATCCCGCTACACTTGCAGCTCTTTCTGCGACAAGCGCTCCCGCCACGGGTCTGGACGCTGCCGGCGCCGCCAAGGCAATCATTGCCAGCGACTGGAAGGGTCCGTACATCGATGCGATCATGAATGATCCGGTATCGAGCGCCGCGTTTGGCTACGGCACGGCTTCGCCTAACGTTGGCAAGGTCACGTCCTCCGCTGCCGGTAACGGAACGGACGGCACCGCCTACGCCAGCTGGTAATAGGCAAAAGCTGAGGTGTCGATCTAACGAGATCTGACAAACGAACCCTCGGTATCGAAACAAGCCCCGGATATTCATCCGGGGCTTTTTGCCGTCTGGGGTGAAGGGGCGCGAATGGGTGAAAGGGTCGTTAGGTCGTTGGCGTGAATGGGTGATGGGCTGGTGGGCTGATGGGGTGAGGCGTGGTTCCGGGAGTCGTTGCGTTCCCTTGTGCTCTTTGTGCCCACCTGTGGTTCAAAGCATCCCTTCACAGGGCCTGATAGTCTGTGGCTGATGGGCTAAGAATAACTGGAATCGCAGATTTGAGATGTCAAATCGACAATCGACAATCGACAATCGGGTGAATGGGTCTTCACTCATTTGATATGATGCAGGCATGCTTCTGCCTCTTCTTCTCTCACTGGCCCTTGGCTCCGATCAGGTGTTTTGGCGCGGCAACATCTACACCGGCGATTCCCACCGGCCGCGGGCTCAGGCCGTGGTCGTTCGCAACGGACGCTTCATATTCATCGGCTCTGACTTGGAAGTTGGGCGGTTCATTGCCAAAGGGACACATCCGGTGAACCTGGACGGCGCGACCGTCTTGCCGGGGCTTACCGATTCTCATTTTCATATCGCCGGTGTCGGCGCGCGCGAGATGACGTTCAACCTCGAGGGCGTGCCGAGTCTGCGAGAGCTGCAGAACCGCCTGAAGGCCGAAGTGGGGAAGCATAAAGCGGGGGAATGGGTGACGGGGCGCGGCTGGATCGAAAATTCCTGGGTGCCTCAAGAGTTTCCCACCCGATATGATCTTGACCAGGTCTCGCCGGACAACCCCGTGTACTTAGTTCGGGCGGACGGCCACGCGGGCATTGCGAATTCGAAGGCGCTTGAGGTGGCCGGCGTCACGAGCGACACGAAGGATCCGTTCGGAGGCAAAATCAACCGCGATAAGGACGGCAAGCCGACCGGGATGCTGCTTGACGGAGCGCAGGGTCTAGTCGGGCGCAAGATCGTTGAGGAATCCGTGGATGCTGAGCAGGCGCTGATCAAAGGCGCTGAGTTTGCGGCCGCTCATGGCCTTTGCGAGCTTCAGGTCGCGGGCAGCTCATGGAGCGAGCGGGAGATGCTGCGCCGGCTGGTGGGGGCGGGGAAGATCAAGGTCCGGATCTACGACGACGTCTACGGGCCTGGCCCGGATGCCGATCGGCTGATCCGCGAAGGACCGATTGTGGGTGAGCGGTTCACCAACCGCGGGATCAAAGTGATTTTCGATGGCGCGCTCGGTTCGCGCGGAGCGGCACTGCTCAAGTCCTACGAGGACGTCCCAACCACGAGCGGATTCTATACCGCTAAACCCGAGCAGGTGGCACCGATGCTTGCAAAGGCGCTCCATGCGGGGATTCAGGTTGAGACGCACGCGATTGGAGATCGCGCCAATAGGGAAGTGCTCGATCTGTACGAGGCGGCGTTCAAGGGCGCAGGGAAGGCGGCCCGGTGGCGGATCGAGCATGCTCAGATACTCGATCCCGCTGATATCCCTCGGTTCGGCCGACTTGGCGTCATCGCCTCCATGCAGCCGTCGCACGCGATCGGCGATCTGCACTTCGCGCCCAAGCGGCTCGGGATGAAGCGGCTGGCGGGCGCATACGCTTGGAACGCTCTCCTGAAGACAGGCGCGATCATCGCGGCGGGATCGGACGCGCCGGTCGAGCGTGGCGATCCGCGCATCGAGTTCTACGCGGCAGTTGGGAGACGTGACTTGAAGGGTTACACGGGTCCCGGCTGGCATCCGGAGCAAGCGGTGACGCGGGAGCAGGCGTTCAAGATGCTAACCATATGGCCAGCCTACGCGGCCTTCGAAGAGAAGATCAAGGGGACCATACAGGTGGGGAAGCTGGCGGACATGACGGTGCTCGGCGCCGACATCATGCGCATTCCACTCGCCGACATCCCGACGACCACGATTCGGATGACGGTGGTGGGTGGCGAGATTATTTACCGCGGGTAAAGCCAAACGGCTTGGATATTGTTGCTCAGATGTTAGCGACGTTCGAATTGTATGAGGCTGTCAGAGGTTTCCCCGATGGGGGCGTCTACGATCCATGAACGTACTTTGCCGTGAGCGGGATCGACTACATACACTGGGATTCCGTTGTCGAGTTGCGCGGGAGCTCCAGCCACAGACGACGCACCCCAAAAAGCGAGGGTCCCGTCCGGGAGGACTCGTGAGATGGGACCTGTTAGTCCAGCGACCACTTCGATCATGTGAATGGCCCCGCCGATGGAAGCAAGGATCCCATGCTTTTCCTGATTATTTTGCTCGATCGACCCACGCGACCACCACGTGATTACCGAGCGGTGCTCGGCAAACGTATATCCGTTTCGCACTGGCAGCCAAATTTCCTCGGCCATGAATTTCAAGAAGGCAGAGCGCCACTTAGGTTGCCCGCCACGAGGCTGACTCCCTCCTGAGAGCAGCGCTAGCGCCATCGCTGGGGGTACCTCGTTCTCCTTCCCCGTGCGTAGATCGTGAACCGTCGTCCGCAGGGAACAACCGTGCCGGTTGACCATCCGAGACGACGTGTCGTCATAGGTCAAGGTCTCGTAGGCTGATCTTCGAGAGATTGGTTTACCGTTATGCATCCATGCCCCCGCTACAATTCGATGATCGTCGAGCCAATAACCGCGTAACGGCCCTGACGCGACGGAGCGCATGCGACCGTCAAGGTCCATAACGACTAAGGTGCTCACGTGAGCAGGGTCCCCGGTGGAGAGCAGAATCTGAGTGGAAGTGTCGTCCCACATTATTTCTTGCGGGTGGGACACCGGCACCTTTCGGCTCACTCGGCTGTGAACGAGATCGACAATCCACACGAATGGCATCGACTCCGGCTGCGGCGCGAGCGCAAGTTTTGTCCCGTCACAGCTAAGGGTGATAAATGGCCAGTAGTCTGTCGGCTTAGCTGCCACCACGATCTTCGCTAAGCGCTGTCCTTTGACCAACCGGTTTCCACTTGCAATAAGCCTCCACCGCTCAATGACAATGCCTTCGGCAGCGCGCGCGCGACGCACGAGCGCACCGGGGACGTAAGGTTGACTCCGCCCGAGAGGAAGCGATGCAAGCAGAGCGAGAGCCAACACCATCCTAACCTCCTGTAGCGCTGTGAACAATGCTTACAGTTTGTGTCGGCTCCGTTCCGCCCGTTACTCCCGTTGTAACGCAGGGCTTAGCCCGGTATGCCCCCGGCACATTCCATCCCGTTGCCGCGTCATACCACTGCGCCTCTACGGCATTTTTGTACAGGCGACTTCCTGTGTAGCCGAATCCTTTCACACGGGACCCAGTTATACGATAGGCGTTGGGCCAGCCATCTGGAGGGGGGTTGTCGAAAAACCTAGTGGTTCCGGGGGTTGTGGCCGACTGGGCAATCGAGATCACCCGCCTCAGCTGCGGGTCACGAAGGGCGCGATTGCCGCCAATGAACTCCATGTCAAAGCGCATCGGAATCGCAAAAGACCTTAGGAAGTAAAGACCGTAGACATCACCGCCAAAGACGTTGACGATGACAATCCGAGCTCTAGGATTAATCTTAAGCACAACATGGGCGTAGCCTCCGATCAATGAGTCACCAGCGATGCTGGGTCCATTAAGATTGAATAGTATCGGGTGCGCCTCGTATTCGGTTGCTTTCGGTCGGTTGTCCGCAACGCGGAGGTATGCCTGCCAGCGATTGCCCTTGTTATCGCTGGCGTTCGAATGGAACATGACCCCGCCCTCGAGTTGAACTCCCGTGCTGAGAGAGGCAAAGCCGAAGTAGCAGTGAGGCGCCTCTGTCCGCTGGTTTAACTGGAAATTGGCACTGTTGCTTGCGTCCGAACTCGGCAAGACGAATGTGCCCGAGGCGCCTACGAGAGCAGGCGAGTCCGTCGGAGTAGCTGCCACTTTCCAATAAGCACCTTCGGCTTTGAGCGCGGGGGGATTCTGCACCAGAGCGTAGGTGTCCCAAAATGCTGCGACAGTTTGATTTCCGTCCGTCATCGTCCTCTTTTGTGGATCCCAACTGGCGGTGTTCGGCACTGGTGCAAAGGTCGCGTCGTTAATAACTTCGTTTTGCGGAGTTAAAACGAACGTATTGCCCGGCGGAATTGGGATGAGGTTGCCTTCTGCGGAGTTGGCAAGGTTGTAGACGGCTTCGGCTACCGCGATCGGGGTGGCATTCCAAGGAATTGCTTCCGCGTTGGGAAAATGCGAGTCTTCCATCGACGCTGCACTTTCACCCGTTGCGAAAACGCTCTTAACGACATAGAAATAGTCTTGACCAGTCGTCAGTCCCGAGTCGTCGAAGAAAAGAGTCTGGTTTAAGTTTGCGGTAACCGTCGCTACCGGGGCGCTGTAGTTGTAGCCGCCCGACGTGGTTGCTCGGAAGACCTTGTAGGAGATCGCTCCAGGGACTCTGCTCCAGTACGCGCGGATCGATGTAGAGCTAGTAGCGAAGACCTGAATGGAGCCGGGAGGAATCGGGCTCCCGGTCGTCGTCGTCGCGGAAGCCGTGTTGCTGTAGAGGGAGTACCCGCCGTTGTTAAATGCCCTGAGGCGATAGCGGTACAGTGTGGCTGGCTCGAGGGTGCTGTCGGGAAATGTCGTGGTGTTAGAGCTGACCTGGGCCACTTCACGAAATGAGCCAGAGGGACCGTCAGCCCGTTCGATACTGAAGCCAGCCTCGTTCGTGCTGTTATCGCTCCATGCCAACAAGACCCCCGTGTCCGACGTGGTTGTCGCCGTGAGATTTGAAGGGGGGAGGGGGGCGCCGATACCAATAGTCGTGGCCGTAGCTTCATTGCTCGGACCGGAATCGCCGCCACGATTAAAGGCGACGACTCGAAACGTGTAGGTGCTATTTTGGTCCAGATAAAGAGCTGAGTAGGCAGTCGCGTTTGCGGGAGTTAGGTCAACGGTCTCCCAGCGAGCCAAGTTGGTGGAAGGGTTGACGTACTTGCGCTCGATTGCGAAGCCATCTTCATCAGAGCTGTTGTCGGACCAGGACAAATCTATTTGTCTGGTAGATACGGTTGTAGCTGTAAGGTTGCTGGGCGAATTAGGAGGGTAGGGCAGCGTCGTTTGGGTGACCTCGTTGCTGTAATCTGAGTAAAGGCTTCCATTGAACGCGCGCATCCGATAGGTGTAGGCGGTGTTCACTCCCAAATTCATATCCCGGTAAGTATTCGCAGTTCCAGCCACCACTGCAATCTCTGCATAGGTGCCACCCGGAATTTTCCGCTCAAGCTTGAAGCTCGTGACGGGGCTGCTCGACTCACTCCAGTTCAACTCAATCTGTGATGTGCTTACCGCAGCCGCCGAAAGACTCGGAGCAGCAGGAATATTCGCGTTGTCTACAACGTCGAAATGCCCGCTGATCGGGCCGGGTGAGATTGGCGTTCCGGGTCCGGCTCCCGGGTCGAAGCGGTACTGGAACCCAGTGGCGATCGCCGCGCCCTGGGGGACGCCTATGTTTTTGCTACTCCCCGTCGCCCCGGTCGAGGATACGCTCCAACCGTTAGGCTGCGAGGCAGTCGCGACAATGCCGGAGCCGGGGGCAACGATGTCCCACAATTCTGCATTTGCGGGAGCATCTGTGCCATCTGACGCCACGACTCCCGAGCTGCCGCGCGGTATCTGAACGTTCAGGAAGAAGGCCCAGGCGGTCAGGCTCATCGCGAGCACGGCGACAGCGCAGAAGAGAGTGCGGACGCGTACCAGGGCTCGAAGACGAATTGCGTATTTTCCTTTCATTCCGCAACCTATGCTCCATCTGGAGCGAGAGCAAGTGATCTGAGCATACTACGCGTTCTTGCGACGATGGCAGCAATTTCTCGAAAATTGCTCAAGCCAGGTTCTGATCCCTGCACTGCACCGAAGCTTGCAAATATGGCCGCAAATCGCCGCTCCCGAAGGCGAATCCCTGGCTGAGCGCTCGGGCCGGGACGATGCGTTGGCTCTGGCAGATCGAGTCGGCGAACTCCCCGTACATGAGCTTGAGCGCGACCTTGGGAACCGTCCCCCAGACCCGCTTGTGGAGCAGCTCCGCGATCGCTTGCGTGAACGTCTCTTGCGTCTCAGGTGTCGGCGCGGTCAAATTCACTGGACCCTCCACGCCGCCATCAAGCGCCCACAGGACGAGGCGTACCCAGTCGTCTCGCGCAATCCACGACAGATAGGCATTCTTTGGGGCGATGCGCACAATGGGGAAGCGGCGCATGATGGGCAAAATGCGTCCCAGGAGCCCACCGGATGGATCGAGAACGTGGCCGGTGCGCAGGTTTACCGTGCGAACGCCATTCCACGCAGCGGCGTTCGCCGCTTGCTCCCAATCGCGGCAGACCTTTGCCAAGAATCCCGGCACGTTGGCCGTCTCAGCCGACTCCGTCGTACTCTGATCGGCGGTGTCGCCATAGATGCCGATTGCTGATGCCGAGAGGAATACGGTGGGCTTGGTCCTCTCGACAAACTCGGCGAGGATGCGGGTGGCGTCGATGCGACTGTGATAGATCGCGTCTTTCTTGGCGGCGGTCCAGCGCCCGTCGACCGACTCGCCGGCGAGGTTGACCACCGCGTCGTAGGGATCGCTCAACTGATCAAGCGCGATCTCATTGCCGGCCTTGGGATGGCGGCTGATCACGGTTACCAAGTCCCCCCGGCCCTGAAGCTCGCGCACAAGCGCGGAGCCGAGGAAACCGGTACCGCCAGAGACTAGAATTCTCACAAGGATGAGACTATCTCATGCAAAGTTTGCAATTTGATTGAATCGGGCTTACAGTGACGACATGGTGTATCAGAGCACGATTCAATTTAGCCCTCCGTCGCAATATCGGCTCCATATTGCGCTGGATCCAAATGGAGTCGCCTTCATGGCGGTGTTGGACCCGTACAACCAGCCGATCCACAACCTTCACCACATGAAAATCCCGGCCTCCGAACTGGCTAAGCTTTGCGAATCGCAAGAGGGCTCGGTGACGGCGAAGTCGGACAATGCGTCGATCACGATCGCCTTCAGCGCCGACGTCCATCCGCTCGACTTCCAAACCACGACGGTGGATGAAGGCGAGCAGAAGACGACGACATCGAGCGTGCGCAAGGAAGATCTCGCGGAGCTCCTTGGTGTGCTTTGTCCACCAGGCTAACGGCTGAGATCGAACACGAGGATGCCCCGGTTGGCAGCGACTTGGGCTGAGCCCAGATACACATTGCGGTCGTTGCGGCCGCGCTGATCGATGTCGACCACGAGGTGCTTGCCGCCATCTATCTTGAACGTGAATCCATCGTTCCCGGTGTGGGTGTCCATCTTGAAGCGAATCACATCGCCAGTGCGCCCGACGTGATCCTCGCCTTCGAGGAAGCGGCGGTCGACGTCGAAAATGCGACCCTTGCCGCGGAGGGTGATGCTGCCGTGGCTGACTTGGCCGTTGCGCTTGTTGTCTGATGAGACGATATGAACGGTGTTGCCATCGTGCCAAATGTAGATGCCGACGGCGCGGTCGAAGTTGACGCTCGGACGGCCGGCTGTAATCGACCAGGGGATCGTCTGTCGGCGCTCGGCGCGGGGTGTTTGGGCCTGGGCGACGGTGACGGCCAGCAGTGCTGCAAGTGCGATGGTTTTCATTGGTTGACTCCTTTCGTTGAACGCCGGCTTCGGCTCGTTGAGACGTGGCTGGAGGGAAGGAGTTCACTGCGCCGCGTGAAACCTGTGGGCCATCCGCGAGTCCCGGTTGGTAGAATGCAACGGCTTCGCCGACATCTTCAATCGGCATTGCGAATATGAGCGAGCGACCTGTCGGATTTGTCACACGGATGCGCCGAGCGATGTTCGGCAAGCCGATTGCCACCGCCCACGCCCATCACGAGCGGCTATCGGCGTTTTTGGGGCTCCCGGTATTTGCCAGCGACGCCCTCTCGTCGGTGGCTTACGCGACCGAAGCCATCCTTTCGATCCTGGTGCTGCACTCCGTCGGGGCGCTTCATCTACAAATCTGGTTGAGCCTTGCGATCTGCGTCCTCATCGTGCTGATCGCATTTGCGTACAACCAAACGATTCACGCCTATCCGAAGGGCGGAGGCTCGTACATCGTCGCATCAGACAACTTGGGCACGATGCCTGGCCTTCTGGCGGGCGCGGCGTTGATGACCGACTACATCCTCACCGTCGCGGTGAGCATTGCTGCCGGCGTGGCGGCTCTAACGTCCGCATTCCCCGTTTTGCACCCCTATTTGGTGCCGCTTAGCCTCGTGTTCATCGCGATGGTCGCGTGGGCAAATCTGCGCGGGATGCGCGAGTCGGGGATTGCCTTTGCGATTCCGACTTACGGCTTCATCCTCGGCATGTTGGCGCTGCTCATTACGGGCTTCGTCAAGTCGATCGGCTTGCCGACCGGTATGCAACCTGGACACGTCGCCGCCGCCGACATGGGCCGCAGCGTGATAGGCGGCGAGGCCTCATTTGCCATGTGGTACATCATTCTGCGGGCGTTCGCTGCTGGATGTACGGCCCTGACTGGAATCGAGGCCGTCAGCGACGGCGTCGCGGCGTTCAAGGCGCCCGAGTCGAAGAATGCCGCCAGGACGCTGCAGATGATGGCCGTGATCTTGAGCGTCGTCTTCGTGGGCCTTGGCTACATCAGCCAGTTTCTCGGCAGCGCGTCGACGCTGAATCTCGCGCTCAACACCACGCGCAGCGCGGACTATAAGACGTTGATCTCCCAGGTCGCCGCATGGGTGTTCGGGCAAGGCAGCTTCGGCTTCTATTTCATTCAGTTCTCAACCGCTGCGATCTTGATTCTCGCCGCGAATACGGCCTTCGCCGACTTCCCGCGGCTGTCGAGCTTCCTCGCCCGCGATGGCTTCCTGCCGCGCCCGCTGGCGCGGCTGGGCGACCGGCTGGTCTTTCACAACGGCATCGTGGTGCTGGCCGTCCTCGCCGGCGCGCTCGTCACGTATTTCCACGGCGAGCTCGACCAGTTGCTGCCTCTCTATGCCGTCGGCGTATTCACCGCATTCACCCTGTCGCAGGCCGGTATGTACGCGCACTGGCGGAAGCTTCGAGGGAAAGGCTGGGCGTACAAGGCGACGGTCAACGGGATCGGCGCGATGCTCTGCTTCTTCGTGCTCGGCGTAATCCTGTATACCAAGTTCCTGGAAGGCGCCTGGATCGTCGTCGTCATCTTGCCGCTTCTGGTGCTGCTGTTCAAGGCGATCAAGAAGCGCTACAACTCGATCTCCAGCCAGCTTGAGATCGTCGGCGATCCTCCCGTGCGGCCGGCGCAGCACACATCGCTTCTACTCGTGCCCCGCGTGCACCGCGGAATCCTGTCCGCCCTCGAGTACGCGCTGCTCCTCGATCCGAACTGCCGCGCGCTGCACGTGGCAATCAACGACCGCTCCCTGCCGGAGGTCCGTCGGAACTGGGAGAAGTACGGCGAAGGCGTGCCGCTGACCATCATCTCGACCCCGCATCGCTCCCTGGTGCAGCCCGTGCTCGACTACATCGACGAAATGCTGGAAGAGCAGCCCGACCAGGTAATCACCGTCATCGTGCCCGAGGCGGTGTCGCAGAGGCTATGGCACAAGCTGCTGCAGGAGAACGTGGCGCAGCAGCTACGAACGGCGCTTGCTCAGCGCCGGAACGTAATGGTCACGAACGTGCGGTACTTCCTCAATTAAGAGAGGAAAGGTTAGAGGGAGGAGGAAAGAGGAAAGATCTTTAGAGACGAAAGGGGGAAAGACGAGAGACTCCTGAGCCGACCAGAAAGTCGTATATTGTATTTTGTCTTCTGTCTTTTATCGTTTGTCTTTTGTCTTTCCCTCTTTCCTCTTTAAGCTCCATTAACCTCTAGCCTCTAACCTCCAGTCTTCTCCACCGCGCTTAAGAGAATCCCGTTCAGCAGCAGTTTAAACGTCCCATGCGGCTGGCCGCGGAAGGTGATCTCGGGGGTGAACATGTAGAGGTTGCCTTTGCCGATCTTGGCGTGGGCGATCGCGGCGGTGTTTTTCAGATAAGGCTGCCCAAGCGCCCAACCGCTGCGCAGGCTCTTGTCTGAGTCGAACCAGCCGATCTTCTCCACCCCTTCGCCGACTTTATAAACCGGGTCGTCGTCGAACATCACGTCGACCTCGCTCGGCATTCCCCAGGCGATCGGCTGCGTGTTGTCGATTTTCATTCGCAGCACCGAGCCTGGAATGTAGAACTTGTCGCGGCTGAGCGGCTTGCCCGTTTCGTCCACCGCGGCGTTCTCGATCTTTAGCCCAAGTTGCTGGCCGATCCTTGTGGCCGGTCCCACGGCGAGGATGGTGCCGCCCTGCTCGAGGAACTCCCTGAGCTTCGGGATGGTCTTGCTGACCGTCATCGATCCGAGTCGCGCGCGGTATTTTTCGGGGATCGTTGTCGCGTCGATATCCCGCGGTTCGCGGGAGGAGATCGAGGCGTCGCTGGGGAGGATGAGAACGTCGTACTTGCCCGCGAGGCCGGCGTCTATGTCTGGGGCATAGACAACAGTGTAGGGAACGCCGTAGTGATCAAGCACCCACCGAGTCCAGCCGCTTGGCATCGACCCGCCGTACCGGTCCCACAGGGCGGCACGCGGTGCCCGCAGCGCGCGTTCTCCTGCTCCATTCTGGAATACGAATCCGGTGCTAGTCATCGAAACTGAATTGCCAGCCATCGGATCCCCCTTGTAAAGGATTCTAAATGCGTATTGATATGAACCGAGGCCGAGGTCGAAGGTCGTAACAGGTCCGCCAACGGCGCCGCGGACGTAGATGGGTTGAGGCTCGGACAACACGCTAAAGTCTCCATCCGGGGCGGACTCCAGAAGCCGATCAAACCGAATGCCCATTTGAAAGGCAAGCGTGTAACCCGCGCTATCGTATGGGGGCACAGGCGGGCCGCCGGGATAAGCCAAATCGTTCGGGTGATCCTGCGGTTCAAACATATCGGCGACGTGGGGGCGGAAGGCTTGATCGCAGCGCACTACGTAGCAGCCTGCGGGGTAGGTTTTGCCCGAGGCATTGAAGGGCGCCTTGGCCCGCTGCACCTCCACCCCCACCTTTATCAGGCGGTTTAGAAATTCTTGGACCGCCAGGGAGTCCTGATCCGCTGGAATAACGTAAGCCCGTGGGTCGCGTAGCTCGGGCGCGCGCATGGCATCATAACCCTTCGCCCTCGCGAGCTCGATGCGCGAAGGGGTGTCGGTCCATGTGTCGCGGCTGCCGCGCTGGATCGAGTTGCGGCCCATTTGGTAGATGTTGTAAAGAATCTGCTCCCGGTGCCGGGAGGCGAAGTCCATGACCGACCAGTTTGCGGTTATCGAATAGTCGATCGACTGCCGGAAGTGCCATTCCTGAGGCTGAACGGGAAAGGGAAGATCGCCGCGCGGCAACAGCTTGTCGGCTATGAAGGGAATGCGCGTGGGCGTCGGGGAGCCGATCGTCTCCGTCAGCAGTCCGATCATGTTGTGGAAGTAGCAAGTCGTGCGCAGGCCGCCGTTCCACCACGTCGAATAGCTCGATCCCGCGCGAATCGTCGCCCCCGGCTTCCCCTCGGCGATGAAGCGGCTCATCATGTTCGAGCCAACCTGATCCAGTTCTGAAACGACCAGGGGATCGAAATTGTAGTTGAACGGATCGCGAAAGGGCGGCTGAAAGAGCACCGTGCCGGCGGGACCGGTCTGGTGATGGTTGTAGACGATCTGCGGGAACCAATCCCGATACATGAGGTGGTTCATGTTCGTGGTCTCGGCGAGATTGGAGGCGTAGAAATCGCGGTTGTTGTCGTGCCCCGCGTACTTCTCGTAGAGCACGGGCAGGTTGGCGAGGCTGCGCTTCTTGGGATCGGGATTGCGCATGTACCAATCCGCGACCAAGTCCTGGCCGTCCGGGTTCGCCTGCACGCAGAGAATGATGTCGTCGCGCAGAATGCGCCGGGTTTCCTCGTCGTCGCGCGAGACGAGCTGGTAGACCGTCTCCATGAGCTGCTGCGCGCCGAGGCTCTCGCTCGCGTGAAGTCCGCCGTCGATCCACACGACGGCCTTGCCGTCCTTTGCGAGCTTCTTCGCTTGGTCGTCGGTGAGCCCCTTTGCCAGGCACAGCCTGCGCGCGATTTCCTTGTATTTGGCAAGCTGGCGCATATTGGCGGGATCGGAGATAACCGCGACGAGTTGAGGCCGCCCTTCTTCGCTCTTGCCGATCTCGACCACCTGCATCCGGTCCGACTCGCGGTCCAGCTTGCCCCAGTATTCGGTGAGCTGCTTGTAGTTGGCCAGGAAGTAGTCGTCGCCGAGGTTCGCGCCGAATTGCAGCTTCGGACTGGTGACGTGAGGCGAGAGGAGAAGGGTGGGGATGAGCGCGAGCGGTGTCATGCCGGTTGCGTTCTACCCCGTCCTTGTGATCGGGTTGTCATCACACGCCCTCGGGATACGTGCGCGGCACGTGTAGCCGCGACGGCACGTCGCGCTCGCGTCATCCTGAGCGGAGAGGCGAGCGGTGCGAGCGCTTGCAGTCGAAGGACCGCCGCTGCCACGCCACACCGACTTAAGGGCAAGCGAAAGCTGGGCGCTTCGCGCCTATTCATCTCCTACGGAGTCTCTCCTGAGTGCGGCGGTCCTTCGACTTGCCCGCTGGGGTGCGGCCTCGCTCAGGATGATGGTGCCGGGCGTCACATGCCGTGACGGCTACACGCCTTCGGCATACGTGCGGAGCACGCGCGGGCCGCAACGACACGTCGCATTAGGCACCGTGGCTCACATGTCGTGACGGCTACGCATGTTCGGCGTTTGTTAGCTCCGCGCTCCGCTCGACGCCTCAAAAAGCTGCGGCAAAGGTGAGCCCATGAGACGCGCCGTCTCTCGAAGCTGAAGGACGATAATTTCAGCCTCCGCTTTCGCAGTGCCGCCGGCCGCGACCATCGCTTCGCACACCTGAACCAGGTTGCCGAGCGCGATGGCGTCGCCATCCAGCAAAGCCACATATCCCGCCGCAATCAAGTACCCGGCGGGCCCCTCGGAAGAGATCTCAGCCGGCTTGCCGGCCTCGGCAGCGGCAAGCGTTTCGAACTCGAGAGCGCGGCCATAGGCAGCCCGCGCCTCGACGATCAGGCCGAGGGACTGCGAATGCTTGCCGATCGCCCACTGCGCCATTGCCTTCGAGCCGTTCGGCTTGTCCAGATGATCGCGATACCAAGCGCCCTTCTTCGCATACGCGAGCCCCTTCTCAAAGTGCCGCAGCTCCCGGTTGAAGCCGTCCGCCCAGCAGTCGGCGAGGTTCGCCGCAGTATTGAAGCAAATCAGATTGGCCTGCTGCAAGAAATCGCCCGCCAAGTTCTCGCAGTCTGCGATGGCGGCATCGGCCAGAGCGATCATCACATCCAGGTTTTTGTTTTCCCAGTCGTCGAAGGCGAGTTTGCGGATGACGAAGCGGTACAGCGAGATGCGCGCGCCATCGTCCTCGATGCCTCCGATCGTAGCCAGCAGCCCCGCCGAATCGCCGGCTTCGGCTAGGCTTTTGAGGCCGGGCCATTCTGCCGCGTGGTCAAAGCTCATGAGAGCAAGCTTAGCCCGGCTAAGGCTTAGACATCAGGAGTGAATAGGTCTGCGGCAGCATACGCATGCGCTCCGCGGGCACGTTGGGCATGCTGTCCCAATAGGTGTCGGGGTACTCCTCGAGCCGCTCAAATCGCAGCCCCGCGCCGGTCAAAGCCCCCAACACCTGTCCGAAGCGCCAGTTTCGCTCGTGCTTCACGGCGTGCTCCTCGGGCGGCTTGCCAAGATCGCCGATGTAGCCTCCGGGCCAGCCGGCTTCGCTGTAGACCTGATCCGAAAAGTAGTCGCCCCACCGGGCATCGAGCCGAAAGTCGTCGGCGTCGAGATCCCACACCGATGCGATTGGATGGCCTTCGAAGATGTACAGCTTGCCGCCCGGCTTGAGCAGGCGATAGATCACCCGGGCCCAGCTGTCGAGGTCGTGATTCCAACACAGCGCGCCGCGGCCGGTGTAGACGAGATCGGCGGTGCCGTCCAATTCGCTTGGAGTGTCGAGCAAGTCGCAGCGGTGCCACGTCGCCGGGGCATTCAGCGCCTGTCCCTTGCGCCGGGCGACCTCGATCATGCGGTCGCTTATGTCCACGCCGACTACCTCGTGGGCGCCGAGATTCCACAGCGAGAGGGTGTCGGTCCCGCCCGCGCATTGCAGATGGATGGCTCGCCGGCACCACGAGCGGAGGTCTGTCAGGAACTCATACTCGGGCTCGACAAAGTTCGTCCCGCCGCCCCGCAGGAATTCTATCCGCTCCTGCAGATCGGCCTCATAGGCCTCCGCGCCTTCGTTCCAGCCGGTGCGATTGTCCTCGTGCAGCGCGCGGATATCCATTCCTGGATTCTGGCTCGTCGGAACCGCCCATGCAGGACATGCGCCTCACTCTCGGTATGCCACGCTGCACGATCCTGATGAATGCGCGCGCGGGGCTGCACAAGGACACGCTCACCCCGGAGCAGATGCGCGAGCTGGTGAACAAACTCGGAATAGAAGCCGAGATTCTCGAGACCGACTCGGAAGCGCACATGTGCGAGAGCATCCGCCGGCTGCAGAACGGGGGCGTAGAACGCCTCGCCGTCGCTGGCGGAGACGGCACGATCCACGCCGCCGTGCAATGCCTGGCGTGCACCCAGACCGAATTGGCGATCATTCCCCAAGGCACGCGCAACAATTTCGCCCACGCGCTCGGCCTCCCAATGGAGCCGGAGCATGCCCTCGCGCTGCTTAGAGAGGGCCGGGTGATCAATGTCGACCTCGGCAAGGCGCACGGGACGTTCTTCACCGAGGCGGCGGGCGTGGGGCTTTTCGCCGACGTCCTGGACGCCTACGGCCAAGCGAACAAGAGCTTTTGGAGGGGGAGCTTCGCGATTCTTCGCATCTTCTTCGCGGCCCGCCCGAAGCGGCTGCGGCTGACGATCGATGGCCAGCTCGACGCGGAGAAGGCGGTGATGTGTACGGTCGCCAACGGCTACCGAATCGGGGCCGGAGCCCCCATCGCCCCCGGCGCGAGCGTGGTCGATGGCAAGCTCGACCTCGTGATCCTCGGCGCGCTCTCGCGCCTGGAAATCGTGCGTTACTATCGAGAGATCAAGCAGAAGGGGAACGTTAACCTGCCGAAGATCAGGCGGATGCGGGCCCGCGAGGTGCGCATCGAGGCCGCAATCCCGCTCGCGATGCACGTGGACGATCAGGTCGTCGGCACGACGCCGGCGGCGATCGAAGTGGTTCCGGAGGCGTTGCGGGTCGTGGTGAAGGCTTGAGTTCAGTGACTCCGCCTTCTAGGCGGAGAGTGTCACCGGCTTCCAGCCGGTGATCAGCGCCTGGAGGGCGCTGGCACTCTCCGGCAGGATGCCGGAGCCACCGTTAAGGAAGCGACCCTTCGGAGTGATGAACCGCAGCTCCAGCCTTATGGCTGAGAGGGAAGTGACGAAAGAGGAAAGACGAGAGACGTGGCAACTCGTGAGCGGCTGCAGGACCCGGCGACGAACACACTCAGCTTCGTAGCCGACATCGACGGCAGCAACGAGACTGCGCTAACGGGCGGCCTCCCCGGCACGTTCGCGATCGGCACGCACTTCTCCGAGAAGGAAGGCAGCACCGCTGGCAACACGATCATCTTCGTGATCCCAAACGTGAATGGTAATCGCGTGAGAGTCATGCTGGAAGGCCAGAACTATCTTCACATGGCTGAGGTTCAGGTCATGGCATCTCCAGTTCCTGAGCCGGCAAGTCTTGCCGCGCTAACTATTGGCGCGTTAGCCCTTCTTCGCAAGCGTCGCCGCTAGGCTCGGAACGCTACTCCACGCCGTCGAGGACGGCAAGGTCGCTGCGGGATTCGCACGGCTCGATCTTGATGCGTGAGATACGTCGACCATCGGTCTCGACGACGGTGAACGCGAAGCCTTCCGCCTCCACCGTCTCACCGGGCTTCGGCTGTCGCCCAAACAGGCCGAACACGTAGCCGCCGATAGTGTCGAACTCCTCGCTATCCAGTTCGATGCCGAGCGCGTCGTTGACGTCGTCGACATCCGTCTTGCCATCCACGAAGAGAGCGCCGCCATCGGTGACGATTTCCGGCTCCTCCTCGTCGTACTCGTCCACGATATCGCCGACCAACTCCTCGACGATGTCCTCTACGGTGACGATGCCGGCTGTGCCGCCGAACTCGTCCTGAACCACCGCAAGCTGCGTCTTATGCGCGCGCATCTCGCCGAGTAGCTGATGGAGGCTGAGCGTCTCCGGCACGAAGAACGCGGCGCGCATCAGCTCCTTGAGCTGCGGCTTCTTGCCGTTTGCGTGACGGAGGGCGTTGAGCAGATCCTTGGCGAGGATGACGCCGACGATCTGGTCGTCCGTCTCCTCGTAGAGCGGGATGCGCGAGTGGCCGGTCTCCTCGATCATCTTGGCGACGTCTTCTGGGTCGCTCGTGACGGGCATGGAGTCGAGATCGACGCGCGGCGTCATGACCTCGCGGGCGATCGTATCGGTGAACTCGAAGACGCTGTGCAGCAGCTCCTTCTCGTCTTCCTCGATCGCGCCGCTCTCCTGGGCGTCCTCGACCATCGACTTGATCTCCTCCTCGGCCTGGTTCTCGATGGTGAAGGAAGCACGAGCGCCGAAGCGCGACGTGATGAGTGAACCGATGGCGGTGATCAGCCTCGCGGGAGGGGCGAAGATGACCGCGAATCGCACGACGAACCCGTAAAGTCGCAGCGAGGAACGGGCCGGATGCAGGCTGGCGAAGCTCTTGGGGATGAGCTCGATAATGAGGTTGAGCAGTAGGATCGGGATCGCCACGACGATCGCCGGGAGGATGATCGCGCGGAGCTCGACGCTGTCCGCCAGCCCCATCGCCGCACCCACGCCTGGGGCGAGTACGAGCCCGGCAAGCACCATCGAGACGCGGCAAATATGGCTGCCCAGGATGCATGCCGCCGAGTAGTTGACGCGGTTCTCAAACAGCCGCTGCAGCCGGTTCGCTCGGCGCTCGCTCTCCTCGTCACGATAATGCTTGACGTGCAGCGGCTTGAGCAGATCGATCGCGGTGCCAGCGGCGACGAAGAGCCCGTTAAGCGCGATGATGGCCAGAATCATCGCCACCGCCATCCCGCCCGGAATGCCAACGCCCGTCTGCGAGAGTTGCGCGCCGCGAGTGCCTGAACCAAACACCCACAGCGCAGTGATCGCCGCGACCATCAGCAGGGCGAGCCCGGTCTCCACCTTCCGTTGCATCCGTCGCGGGTTCATTTTGGAAGCAGGCCGAATAGCAACAGGCCAAGAATGACGCCGACGGTGGCGCCGAGGCAGACTTCGAAGAGCGAGTGGATCTTCGCTTCCCACCGGCTCTGGGCGACGATGGCAGCGAGCAGGATCGAGATGCCTGCGGCGAGCGCGTTGTCGGAAATGAACACCACCGCGATGGCAAAGAAGAAAGCAAACGCCGAATGGCCGCTGACCAGCCCGCCTTTGAGCACCTGTCCGCGCCGTCCCAGCCCTTTGCCAACAATAATGACGATCATCAGCAGGAAGCAGCCGACGACGATGCGGGGCACGATGCCGATGCCGAGCGACTCGCTCGTCATGCTGATCTTGATTTGCTCCCAGCGGTTATCGCCGAGAATGAGCAGGCCGCCGACGACGAGCGCGATGATCGTGGTGATCAGCACCGCTCCCGCCGCGATATCCTTCGCGAACTTCGCTAGCGGATGATAATTGGGCTGGACCAGATCGACCGTCGCCTCGATCGCGCTGTTGAACATCTCGGCGATCACGACCAGCGAGATCGTGAACAGCAGCACCATCATCTCGCGCAGGGCAAGATTAACGAACATGCCGAGGAGCAGCACGATGAGCACCACGTAGAGGTGAAATCGCATATGCCGCTGGGTCTTAAAGGTGTAGACCACGCCGCTCATGGCGACGCGGAACGGCTGGAGAATGTCCTTCTTGCGCGGCACGCTCACGACGCCAACTCCTTTGGAGCGCGCGAGCTTGCTCGCGCTTTGTCCTGCTCCGCTGCCTCATGCAAGAGCGAATGCCACTCTAGGTCCGGCATCAAGCCCGCAGCCACGGCACAGCGATTCATATCGGCCACCATCCTCGCGCGGTCCCGCTCTATCTCGTCATCGAACCCAAGAAGATGGAGAGTCCCATGAATGGCAAGGTAGCCCAGTTCTTGGCTCAGTGGAACTCGTCGCAGTGCGGCTTGCCGCTCCGCATAGGGAACCGCGATCGCGATATCGCCCAAGGGAGCATGAGTGAAGTCGCCGCCGGGAAACGTCAGAACGTCGGTGGCTTCATTGACGCCGCGGAAGCGCCGGTTGAGCTCGCGAATCGCCCCGTCATCGGCGAGAAGTATTGAAACCGTCTCCCCTTGTCGGCCGTGCAAATCGAGCGTCGCCGCCACGGCGCGAACGAGCATCGCCCGAGGCGCCCGCCGGCCGGACTGGTTGACGATGGAGATCGAGTGGCTACTAGGAGGTTCCATACGGGGCGGCTAACTTTTCGCCATTGAAAAGAGCCTGAGGGAGCCGCGATTAGCGGAGAGCGCCGAAGCGCTCTGAAGAAGCAGGTGCTGCTTCGGGTCGGTCATCAATTCCTACAGACTTGCGGTTGGGCTGGAAAGGATGAGCTTAGTTGCGCGATTTACTGCGGCGTGCCATGCGGCGCCGCTTCTCGCTCGGCTTCTCGTAGTGAGAATGCTCTTTGAGCTCGCGCAGCACGCCGCTCTGCTGCAGCTTCATGTTGAAGCGCTTTAGCGCGCTGTCGATCGACTCGTTGGGTTGAACCGTTACGTAAACCAAAGTTGTTCTTGATGCCTCCGCAAAAGATAATTATGGCTGAATTCGCCTGAACCTCGCAACTTGTCCTTCGAGGGGTAGCCTCAAGGCGATGATCGAGCGCTACACTACGCCCGCGATGAACGCGATTTGGTCTCGCCAGGCCAAGTATCAGCGCTGGATGGAGGTGGAGCTTGCGATCGTCGAAGCGCACGCTGATCTCGGAGCCGTTCCCAGGGAGGCAGCGAAGCAGATTGAAGAAAAGGCCGGCTTCGACCTGGCCCGCTGCGACGAGATCGAGAAAGAAACCAGGCACGATGTGATGGCCTTCGTTTACTGCCTGTGCGAGCGCATCCGTGGCTCCGGCTTCCAGCCGACTGAATCGGGCCAGATTGCCCCCGCGGGAGATCCCACAAGGTTCATCCACATGGGTGTGACGAGCTACGACGTCATCGACACCGCGCTCGGCATGATGCTCCGAGACTCCTGCGACGTGCTCATGAGGAGCGCCGAGGCCCTCAGCAAAGAGATCGCAAGGATCGCCAAGGAGCACGCAAAAACACCACAGATTGGCCGCACCCACGGTATCCACGCCGAGCCCATCACCTTCGGATTCAAGTGCGCCAACTGG
>JBBREM010000045.1:0-19639 GCA_038202925.1 Fimbriimonadales bacterium
GTGCCGGTACAGTTCCTGAACATCCTCGCCCTGCATTTTCCCGCTGATCACCACGACCGGCAGATGCCGGGTCCGTCGATCGGCGCGCAGCTTGTCCAATAGGGCCAACCCGCCGGATGGCGGGATTCGCAGATCGAGAAACACGAGCTCGGGGCTGGCCAGGCTGCCGCCGGCGAGGGCGCACTCCTGAAACAGATAGTTCTCGGCGTCGGTCGTCGTCTCGGCGCGCACGACGCCGTAGGGCGCGGCTTCGCGGCTCAGCCCTCGTTCGAGAATCTGAGCGTCGTCGCCACTATCCTCGATCAATAAGATCGTGCGTCGGCTGTCCATCTCCGTCAGAAATATTCTTGCTCAGGTCGGGCGCAAAATCCGAAGACGAGCGAGAAGTAATGGTGGATTCCGCAATATCTGACTAGGTGCGGCCCTTATGACAAGGATAAGTAGGGGAAGCTTGGACTTTTCGCGGAGGATCGGGGGAGCAGATTGAGACTGCCCCAATAGCCGGCAAGCGCCACGACGTAATCGGAGAAATCCGAGTGATCGGTGGGCTTCTCAAGAAAGCTGTTCGCGCCGCGTTGGTACAAGTCGTTGATCTCTCCGGCACTCGCGCCGCCAGAGAGCACGACGATGGGAATGAGCCGAGTGCTCTCCGACGCCCGTATCTGGGAGACAAGCGCAGCGCCTCCGCAAGTCGCGATCTTAAGGTCGGTGACGATTACGTCGGGAAGCGGAGATTCTGAGCCCTCAAAAGCGCTTCGATGGAAAAGGTAGTCAAGCGCCTCCGTCGTGCTGTGGGCGACTAGCACCTGGCAGCCGGCGGAAGAGCTACGCAGCGCCCGCATGATCATCGCTTCCTCGTCGGAATTGTCCTCCACGAGAAGAATCGTGGGGTGTCGCTGATTCGCCACAACTCAGATGGTACTCACAAATTGCGCCGAATCAAGCTGTTTTTAATGACAGCAGCGCATCCTCGTATTCACCGCGAGGGATCGAGCAGGAATGAGTGCACTCCCCCTCGCAGGCGAACTGGACTTCCACCTTTGGTCCATCGCCCGATATTTGGACATGCCCTTCGCGCGCCGCGATCTGATATGTGAGCCCATGCGCGGCGGCAAGCAGTTGATCGAGATCGCAAGGAAGCGAGACAACCTCGCGCCCATCCTCAACAAGCGCAAGCGTTGTAACCGGGCCTTCCTTAACGGCGCGCACAAAGAAGCCATCCTCACAGAACTCGACACTGGCCATCTTCCCGTTAGACTCAACCTTTCTTGCCGGTGATCCCTGGCGGGAGACTAAAAGGCTAGAGAGATGAGAGAAGAGAGAAGGGGGCAACTCCCTTCCTCATTCTTATGCTATTCCCGCGATTCTCCTTTCCCCCGCTCTAACTTTTTCTCCTCTAGAGCTATTTCGGAGGAGGCAGCAGTTCAAAGCCATAGCTCTTGCCCTTCAGCGTCGCGGGAACTCCCATTGCCATCCAAACCGGCATCGGCGCCCCCTTTAAGTAGTGGTCAAAGAACTGCTGCATTCGGATCGACCAATCCTTTCGATTCTTGCGCTGCACAAGGTTGTGCGCCTCTTCGTTGTAAACCACCAGCCACGCGGGCTTGTTTAGTCGCCGCAGGGCGGAGAAATATTCGATTCCCTGGTACCACGGCACCGCCCCGTCTTTGTCGTTGCTCATGATGAGCAACGGAGTCTTGATCTTGTCGGCGAAGAAGATCGGCGAATTCTCGATGAATCGCAGCGGATTTTCCCAGAGCGAGCCGCCGATGCGGCTTTGGCCGTGCTCGTATTGCCCCTCGCGCGAGACGCCCGATTCCCAGCGGATGCCGCCGTACGCGCTTACCATGTCCGACACCGGTGCGCCCGCGCAAGCCGCCGCGAATAGGTTGGTCTCCGTAACCAGATAGCCCACCTGGTAGCCGCCCCAGCTCTGGCCTTGAATGCCGAGATGCTTGGCATCCACGTAGCCCCGCGTGAGGAGTGACTGCACGCCGGGCAAAATCGCAGAAACGGCGCTCTCGCCCGGATATCCCACCTTGTAAGGAATGTCCGGCACGAACACGAGATAGCCATTGCTGCAATACATCGAAATGTTGATCGTCGACGCGCTGGGAGCCGGCGAGAAGTATTGATGCAGCGTGTCGGAGCTTCGCTCATAGAAGTAGGTGATCATCGGATACTTCTTGGCGTTGTCGAAGTTCTCTGGCTTGTAAAGCACGCCCTTGAGCGGCACGCCATCGTTGCTGATCCAATTGACCAATTCGGAGGTGACCCAGTTGTAATCCTTCTGCTGAGGATTGGCCTCGGTGATTTGCCGCGGATTCTTGAGGTCGGCATCGGCGATCCAGGCGTTGGCGTACTCGGCGACATCCATCTTTTGAAACGCGTACCGCTCGGCGTGCTTCGCCTTTACCAGCGTCGGCATCGGCGAGCCTTGAACGCTGGCAGAGAAAGCCTTGGGCTCGAAGAGCAAGGTTTCGAGCTTGCCATTCTGCAGCCGGTAGTAGCCCGACTGTTTGGACTCCTCCCCGAAGGCTGCGAGCATCGCCGGAGCGGCGAGATCGACAAAATCCTGCTCGGGGTCGAGCCTCAGGAATCGCAGCATCGTCTTCGCGCGCCGACCCATGCCCCCAGTTAGGTTGATTCCCGGGCTGCCGCCGTCGAGGCTCAGAAGCCAGATGTCATACCGGTCATAAACCAGAACTCGATCATCCTTCGTGAAGCCGCCGTAGCCGTACGAGGGCGACGATGTGGGGATATCGATCTCCTCTTCCCATATCGGCGGGAGTCCCTTGTTGAGCACGATCCGCTTGTCGGAGCCGAGCTTGATGCTGAATAGCTCTTGCTTCTGCTGATCGAAGCCAACGGCGTACTTGCCCGTTGGCGCAAGCTGGAGACGGCCATTGAAGGCGGTCGCCAGATTGGTCGTCTGTCCGTTCGACAGGTTGAGAAGGGCGTAATCCGTCTTGTCCTCTTGCCACGAATTCTCGCGCTCGTAGGGAACGATCGAGGTCAGCAGCGCCCACGGTCCGTCGCCCTTTTCCGAAATGATCGAGTTGGGAAAGGAGACGCTTTCGAGCTGCGTGACTTTCCCCGTAGCAAGGGTGTACGCCGCATCGTATGTGCGGTTGCGTTCGGTCGCGACGCTGAGTATCTGCTGCGACATCATTTGGGGATCCTGCCAGTTCCAGATATCGACGCTGACCTTCTCGTCGTCGGGCGTGTCATCCTTCTTGTCTTCCCCCGCCCTCGGCGCGGTGCCGAACGTGAGCCGCGTACCCTTGTCGCTGAACTGCAATCCACCCTGATCAGAAGGGACGAAGCTCTTAGCGAGTCCCTCCGTCTTCTCGTTTGCGACTAATGACGCAGCCTTAGCTCCAGGCTTGAAAAGATAGACAGCGAAGAGCGGCTTCTTCGCCTGATAATCGTCCCTGTCCGTCACGAGCGCGACGTCCTTCGTCTTGTCGCTGATCGCAAGCTTCGGATAGTGCCCCGCGCCTGTCAGGGCCGTTTGCTTAGAGCCAGCTTTAAGATCGTAGAGAACAACGCCATCGCCCGCCCCATCCAGGGTCGAGACGGTGTAAGCCAGAGCGGACCCATCTTTGGTCCAGCGCGTGAGCACAACACTTTCGATGCGCTCTTCTTTAGCGGTTGCCAAATTGCGCAAAACCAGCGCGTCGCCCGCCTTGTGGTCCGGCTTCAAGACGTTTTTCTTAACGTCCGCCTTCACCCCTGCCTCTGGCTTAACCTCGGGCTTCACGTCCGGTTTAACCTCCGGCTTCGCCGCTGGATTAGGCGGTTCCGGCTTGTAGGCGATCCAGCCGCTGTCGTGGGTTGCCAGCGTGTAGTTCTGGATGCGGTCAAGATCGACCCGCTCGCCCGTTGCGACATTGATGATGGACATGCCGTTCTTCGGCATGTCTTCTGGTTTCGCCTTCGCACGCCGCGCCTTCTTCACATCCTCGTTCTTGGGAACCACGCTCGCGACGACAAAATGAGAGTCCTCGGTGAACTGCACGTTCGAACCCCGCTCGATGGTGTACGTCTTGCTGCCATCGGTCGCCTTCACCTCCACCGTCGCATCCCCATCCTGCGGGGCGAGGGCGTAAAACACCCACTTGCCGTCGTTGGAGAGCTGCAAGCCGCGAACCGAGCGCCACGTTTCGAAGGTGGCGGCATCGAGAACCTTTTTCTGACCGAACGAAGTCGCGGTAAGAAGGACGAAGAAGAGAGCAAAGGAATTACGAATCATAAATGCATCCGGCGAACCTAGAATCTGGCGCAATATACCCGGACCGGCTGAGCTAGACTTCTCCTTGTCATGCGCCGGCTTCTCCTTTGCTCGCTTCTGCTACTCGCGGCGGTCGTCGGAGCCCAAAATAGATCAGACACGTTCGGCAAGAGCAACGCTCAGATCGTGGCGATGGGACATGACGCCTGGTACAAGTTCTATACGTCCAAGACGGGCGAATCAACCGCCGATATGGTGGCAGTCGAGTCCCTATTCGGCGACGCTCTCAAGGCTCGCAACGACGGGTTGCTAAGAGCCAGGCCCAACTCCACCGGCATGTACCGGAAGCTGCGCAAGCTGCTTGGCGATTACGGCCAAGCCTCGATTGACGCGGCCTACGCGCGAACCGGCGGCGGAACGATGTGGCACCCCGTTTATGCTTCCATCGGCGCCGAAGTTGAGGACGTGCTGTTCGGCCTGCTTGGCGGTAAGGTGAAGACCGCTCCCCATCTCGTCGTTTCCAATGTAAAGGTGGCGCTGAGCATCCTGAATACCACGTTCGCGCAGACCCATAAGCAGGAGGGCGACAACGGCTGGTTCAAGTACGGCGATGCGATGAGGGCGGTTGGGTCGATGAGATCGCGCTTCTCGGTGCTCGTTCCGATCGCAGCCCACTTCGATCGGGTCGGATCGGACCGCATCCTCAAGTTTTGCCTCGACTACGCCAAGACGGCCCTCTCAAACGGATGATCGCCGCAAAGTTCGAGGAGCTCAAGAATATGGGCGAGAAGGCCCTCGTGCTCTACGTCACCGCCGGCGATCCCTCTCTGGAAGAACTGCCCGCAATTCTCGACGCCCTCGTCGAGGGTGGCGCAGATCTGATCGAAGTCGGATTGCCCTTTAGCGACCCGATTGCGGACGGCCCAACCATCCAAGCCTCGACCCAGCGCGCCCTCGACCGCGGAGTCACGCCTCCGAAGGTATTCGAAGCGCTGCGTCAATGCCACGTTTCGGTGCCGGTCATCACGATGGGCTATTACAACTCAGTGCTCCGGTCGGGCCTCGATGAGTCGGCGGCAATGCTGCACCACGCGGGAGTATCAGGCACGATCATCAGCGACCTCACGCCGGAGGAGTCTGACCTCTGGATTGCGGCATCCAAGGGCCACGGGCTTGACAACATCTTCCTCGCCGCACCAACCTCGACTGACGCGCGGCTCGACGAAGTCTGCAAGCGATCGAGCGGCTTCGTCTACGCGGTCTCCCGCATGGGCGTGACGAGTCAAGAAGTCGCGGTGCCGGTCGAGGCGCAGGACCTAGTGCGGCGCATCAAGGCAAGAACCATTTTGCCGGTTTGCGTCGGATTCGGTATCTCGAAGCCCGTGCATGTGCGCATGGTTTGCGAGGTGGCCGAGGGCGCGGTAGTCGGGAGCTGGCTTGTCGACCTTTTGGCAAAGACCTGGGATGGCGGAGCAGGGAAGAGGCAGCTGGTCGAACGGCTGCGAGAACTCAAAGCGGTGACACGATAAGAAGTGCCGGGGCAAACTGCCTCCGGCACTCCCTAGACCGATACGACCCGCTTAGTTGACGGCACCGATCACGAGCTGGTTGTCCACCGTGAACTCATTGGGCTTCGCGCCTTCGGCCAGCTTTTGAATCTTGTCTTTATCCGCCTGGCCGGCGACGGTGCCTTTCAGAATGATCTTGTTATCGATAGTATCGACGTTGAGACCCTTAACCTTGATGTCTGCAGCAGCCGAGATCGCGGTTCTGATTCGAGCAGTGACGGCGGTGTTGTCGAGAGCTTTCTTGCTTTCGGCGGCCGCATCCTTGACGACCTCACCGGTTGCCTTCGCGTCGGTGGCCGCAGCTTTCCCGGTTTGAGCCGCCGCGGTCGCCGCGGAATCGCCGGCCTTGCCGTACTCGTCGCGGGCCTGCGGCGTGCAACCCACAATACCGATGCCGATAAGAGCCATTGCAAGGCTCGTCAGCGTGAATTTGTTCATGTCGTTCTCCCACTATCCAGTTGAAATGCTTGCCCGGCCCGCGAACGGACTTGAGGCGAGAAAGGGGTGTAGCAACACCATCAGTCTCGCATGGTGAGACTGAACGCATGAAATGCATGTTCCTAGTTGCAACCGGACGACAAGAGAGAGCTACGCCGCGATCTTGAGAGAGCCTGTCTTGAGGACAACGAGCTCGTACTTAGACAGCGCGGGGAAGTGGCCCCTCATTTCGGCGCGGGAGACGATCTGCCCCTTGCGGAAGATGACGTCACAAAAATGCACGTCGATTAGGACAATGAAGTTCTCGGCCTTCATGCCCTACTATCGGGCTCTTGACTCCCCACCCTTAACCGTCGAACCTAAACCCTAGTCAACTGCCTGGGTATAGACGGCCTTCAGGACTTCGTCCGGAGTTGTCCAGCCCTCGCGGGCCTTGAACTTGCCGTCCTCCAGCATCGTCCGGTATCCCTGCTTTCGCGCCGCCTCGGCGAGCTGCATGTAATCCTGCTTTCGAGCGATCGCCGCCTTGAATTCAGGCGTACCGAGAACCAGCTCGAAGACGCCGATGCGGCCCTTGAAGCCCGTGCCGCGGCACTCGGAGCAGCCCTTGCCCTTCGCCCACCTGCCCGCCGCGACCTCCTCGGGAGTCAGGCCGAGCATGTCGATCTCGTCCTGGAGCGGCTTGTAGGGCTCGCGGCACTTGGAACAGTTGAGCCGGACCAATCGCTGAGCGAGACAGCCGACCAAAACGCCGGCGATCAGGTACTCCTCCGCACCCATGTCAACCATACGGCCGATCGTCTCCACCGCATTGTTCGTGTGCAGGGTGGAGAGAACCAAGTGCCCCGTGAGCCCCGCCTGGATGCCGATTGCGAGCGATTCAGGGTCGCGCATTTCACCGACCATCATCACATCCGGGTCTTGGCGGAGGAAGGTGCGCATCACCTTCGGGAAGCCCATCTTTTCGGTTACCTGGACCTGGGCGATATTGGTCTCGTATTCGTATTCGATCGGGTCTTCGACGGTCACGATGTTTCGCTTTTTCGCGTCGAGTTGGTGCAGGGAAGCATAAAGCGTGGACGTCTTGCCCGAACCCGTCGGACCGGTGACCAGGATGAGCCCGTAAGGCACCTGGATAGCGCGCTCCCACTTCTTCATCACGTCGTCCGGCATTCCGAGCTTCGGCAGGTCCACCTTCATGGCGGTGGGGTCGAGGAGACGCATGACGAACTTCTCGCCGTTCAAGCAGGGGATGCACGAGGCGCGGGCGGAAAGCCGACGGCCCATGAACTCCATGTCGATGCGGCCGTCCTGCGGCTCGCGGTTCTCGTCGATTCTCATGCCGGCGGCGAGCTTGAGACGGGCGACGACGTTTCCGGCTTGCTCGGGCGGCAATTGGCCATTGTCGTTGAGCTGCCCATCCTGGCGATATCGGATGCGGAGTTGGTCGCGCTCCGGCTGGAGGTGGATGTCGGACGTGCCCGTCTCCAGTGCGTTCATAAAGATGTTGTCGACGATGCCAACGGCAAGCGACATATCCTCGCCGCCCATTTCGCGGATATTGCCCTGCTCGCGCAAGACAAGGCGGAAGCGCTTAGCCGCGCCCCAGTTGGTCTGGGAAAAATCTTGTGTCGTCGACATATTGGTCCATTCGTTCGCGGCGCGAACACTATATCGTAGCGTAAGACGGGCGCGCAGCCGCAGATCGTTGTTCCGAGTTGTCTTCCCGAGCCTGCGAGGGGTCGGGCCGATAATCACTGCTGCAGATGCCATGTCGCAGTGAACTGCTGAAAGCTGGAAGGGAGCGGGCGGAGGACACGGACTCGACTGCCATACTTCCATCAGTGACCCCGAGACCGGCTTTTCGACCGAACGTGTATCTACTGATCACGGTTCTTAGCTGGGGCCTCAATTTTGTCGCGATCCGCGAGATTTACAAGCAGCTCAGCCCGCCCGCGATGGCGCTCACGCGGTTCTTGGTGATGTGGGGCGGACTCGCCTTGGTTTGTTTGTGGCGCAAGGAGAGCCTTCGATATCCGAAAGAGGATAAGTGGCGTCTCCTCTGGCTCGGCTTCACCTCGATGGGCATTTACATGGTGCTTTTCCTCGAGGGCATGCGCGGCTCGGCCGCCACTGAGGGCTCGATCCTGCTGCAAACCGCGCCAATCTTCACCGCTCTGCTCGCGGCCGGATTCAGCATCGAGCGCTTCTCGGCGATCGCCCTGATTGGGGCGGTTATCGCCTTTACCGGGTCGGGTCTGGTGATTTACGGCGGAGCCGCCGGGCATGGGGAGAACAAGCTGTATGCGAACGTCCTCGTCGTGGTCTCTGCCCTGTGCTGGGCTTACTGCGTCACGATCATGCGGCCCCTGCTCATGAAGTATTCGCCGCTGCGCGTGCTCACGCTTTCCATGCTGGGCGGATTGCCGGTGATGCTAATCTACGGGGTGGTTCCAGCATTCCAGGCGCATTGGGCGCAGATCGACCTGTACGGCTGGGCAATGTTCTTCCACTTCGCGGTGATCAGTGGGATCGGCGCCTTCCTGTGCTTCTACCAGGGCGTGCGGCAGGTCGGCAGCTCCGGGGCGACCCTGTATCAATATCTCGTGCCGCCGACCACAATGGCCTTTGCCCTCCTCATTTCGCATGAGAAGCCGGGCTTGCTCCAGGTGGCTGGGCTTGTCGTCGTACTAGCGGGCGTCGCATTTGCGACGCGCGCACGTTACGCCGCGTCGGTAAACTCACTGTAGAAATGAAGCACAAGGCCGAGCAGAAGAACGGCGCGCCCGAGCAGGAAGCCGAGAATGAATTCCTGCTTCGACTGAGCGACGAGCGGGACCAATTGAAGGATCAGCTCCTGCGCACGATGGCGGATTTCCAAAATTTCAGGAAGCGCACCGACGAGCAGCGTCGACAGATCGAAGCATTCGCCACGGAGCGACTCGTCACTGCTCTTCTCCCCGTGCTAGATAACTTCGAGCGGGCGCTCGATGCCTTTATGCCCGGATCGTCTCCCGATGCCCTTGTCGAAGGGCTCCAGGCCGTGGACCGGCAGTTCAGATCGGTCCTGGAGCGCCAAAACGTCACCCGAATTATTTCGGTGGGGCAAACATTCGATCCCGACATTCATGAGGCGCTTGCCACCGAGGAGAGCGACCACCACGAGGACAACACCGTGATCGACGAACTTGAGCCGGGGTACAAGATGGGCGACAAGGTTCTCCGCCCGGCCCGCGTGCGCGTATCAAAGAAGCTATGAGCCGTAATCTTTTCGGCACCGACGGCATCCGTGGGATCGCCAACGTTAAGTTGACACCCGAGTTGTGCTTCGACGTCGCGCAAGCAGCGGGGAAGTGGCTCATTGCCTCAGGTCAACATCCTACGGCCGTCGTTGGCATGGATACTCGCCGTAGCGGCCCGATGCTGGAAGCTGCTGTCGCTGCGGGCCTAACATCCGCCGGCGTCAACACCGTGAGCCTTCGCGTAGCTCCCACTCCGACGGTTTCCTTTGTCACCAGAACGGGCGCCTTCGGCATTGGTGTTATCATCTCCGCTTCCCACAATCCAGCGCCGGATAATGGGATCAAATTCGTCGGACACGACGGCCGCAAGCTCGCGGACGAAGTCGAGATGGAAATCGAAGGTCTCGTTAAAACCGACTTCGCTCGCCCGACAGGGGCCGGCGTCGGCATGTTCACCCGAGACCTTGGATTGGTCGAGAGCTACCTTCACATGCTCGAGAAGCTTGTTCCCGAACGGCTTGAGGGCATGGTTGTCGCAGTTGACTGCGCTCACGGGGCTGCCTACCAGATCGGTCCCGATATTCTCAAACGACTTGGGGCGACGTTACACGTCGAAGGCGACCGGCCCGACGGCATGAATATTAACGCGGAGGGCGGCGCGACCAAGCCTGAGGTGGTCCAGGCGCTGACCAAACGGAGTGGTGCCCACGTGGGCGTAGCCTTCGACGGCGATGCCGACCGCGCCGTCTTCAGCGACGAGCAAGGACGGCTGATCAACGGCGACCGCACCATCGGCATCTGGGCCCTCCACCAGCGCCGGATGAATTTACTTGACCCCGCCGTAGTCGTCGGGACCGTCATGAGCAACGGCGGCTTTGAGAAGTACATGTCCACCCAAGGCATCCGCCTGGAGCGTGCGGCGGTGGGGGACAAATATGTCGCTCAACGAATCGAAGAAACCGGCGCTAGGGTGGGAGGCGAGCAAAGCGGCCACATCATCTTCCCCGAGCGGGGCCCGACCGGTGACGGCCTCATCACCATGCTCGAGTTCCTAAGAGTCCTGAAGACTGAAGGAAGACCGGCGTCGAGCTATTACGACGAATACGAGCCTTGGCCGCAAATGCTCGTAAATGTCGAGCTTGACGACCGAATGCCGTGGAAGAAAAACGCGGTCATCCAGGCACAGCTTGATAAGGCCTCAAAGGAGCTGGAAGGGCACGGTCGGGTGAACGTACGGGCGAGCGGAACCCAGCCTATCATCCGAGTAATGGTCGAGGCCGACGATTACGCGCTGCGAGATCGAGTGGCGGCGGGGATTGTCAAGGCGCTGGAGGACGAGGCTGGCGGCAAGGTGTACAGCCGGGTGGATTTAACCTATGCTCTTGGCGATTGATGTCGGCAATACGCACACCGTTTATGGGCTGTGGGATGGCAGCGCGTGGAGGGCCACCTGGCGACGCAGCACCGACTCCGCTGACACGGACGACCAGCTTGCGGTTTGGCTCAAAGGCATGTTCGATCTCGCCGGACTCCCGTTCGCTGTGGACAGTGCGGTGGTCGCAACGGTCGTGCCTCAGTTAGATTCCGCCCTTGAGGTTCTGTGCTCGAAATGGCTCGCGGTGCAGCCGGTGTTCCTTCGCCGGGGCGCGGATGTTGGCCTCAAGGTGGATTACGATCCGCCCCATGCCGTCGGCGCGGACCGGCTGGCCAATGCGCTCGGCGCTCTCCTGCGGTTCAAGCCGCCGATTGTCGTCGTTGATTTTGGAACGGCGACGACCTTCGACTGCATCGATGCGCACGGCACCTACGTGGGCGGCGCGATCTTGCCGGGCGTACAGCTTGCCAGTCAGGCGCTCGCCGACAAGACGGCGAAACTGCCGCAGATCGAGCTTACAGCCCCCGCCAGAGCGGTAGGGAAGAACACCGTCGAGTCCCTCCAGTCCGGCGTCATGCTCGGCTATGCGGGTGCCATCGACGCGCTCGCTACGCAGATCGATCGCGAGCTGGGGGGTGGAAGCACGATTATCGCCACCGGCGGATTAGGCGCAGTCTTCGTCGGCTTGTGCAAGAAGATATCCAGCTACGAAGAGACGCTCACCCTAGCCGGTCTCGTCATCGCGCACGCGCGGCTCTCAAAGGCTTAGAATCGATCGTCAGGCGCGAGATGTGTGAGCACTGGCAACGTGGGGATCTGGCGGCTGCCGCCGCCTGGTCTGCCCAGCCCGCCGCCCCGAATCCGGTTGAACAGGGTCCAACCAAACTCCGCGATCGCAATACGATTGCTCCGAATATCCTGCAGGGCGCCGATCAGCGCATCAGCGAAGATACCAAGCGTTCGGCTGTTGTGAGTCTCGGCGTACACCGTCTCGCCGGGCATCGTGGACTGAACCTGCGCGATCGCGCCCACGAGAGGCACTTCCTGGCCGAAATAGCGGCCATTGGCAATCGGTCGAGGCACTTCGAAGAATGCGTAAATCTTCGCTCCCTTGGCCATGAACAGGCGGTAAATGTCGTTCTTGCCGACCATCGTGGATGAGTCGGTACCCATTTCGGTGTCGACGCCGGCGAGGAAGTCCTTGCCGTCCAGATTAAAGCCATTTCCGGCGAAGTAGATGAATACGGTGCCATCTTCCGGCACCCGATCCGCCAGAGCCTTCGCGCTGGTAAGGATCTGGCCCTTGGTCGCGTTCAGGACGAGGTCGACGTTCGAATCGAGATAGCCCGCGTGGGTGATAAGCGCTTCGCGCACCGCCTGGGCATCGTCCGCCGCGAACGGTATCGCACTATCGGTCATCTTGCTCATGCCGTTGCCGATGATAAGCGCGTATTTCGTTGTAATCGCAGGAACTGCCCCGATGGAAGGTATCGGTCCCGTCCCTGGTGTTGTCGTCGGATTACCGGGCAGTGTTCCTGGCGTCGAGCCCGGCTGGCCCGCCTTGATCACGGTGACCCTGGGACCAGTGCCTGGGCTGCCCGGAACGCCGCCGTTGATAACGGTGATCTCCTCCGGCGAGACGATCTCCGTGTCGACCCGAAAGTTTGTCTTGCCCTTGCCCGAGCGATTCTCCAAATCCAGGCGCCTTGCGGTGTCTCCGGTGCGCGTGTAAATCTGGTTCAGAAAGTAGAAGGTCTCTTTGCTCCGTTGCCCCTTGCTTAGCAGGGTTTCAAATTCGGTTGCCGCTGTTTCTAGCATTGGCGTCGCTTCGTCGACTTTCGTCGTGGCGCCGGCGAGGCGATATTCGCAGTACGCGGCGAGAAAGTTCGGCGAGTAGGGAGCGCCTCCCCGCCATAGCTTGCGCTCGCTGACCGGTCCAGGAAGGGTGGTCGCACCCGAGGCATCTTCCGGCCGATAGGCGATCGCCGCTTTGAAGTAAGCGCGGGCAGCGGCGTAATCCTGTCGCTTACCTGCCTGGATCCCCTTTTCGTAGGTCCCCATCCACGACTGTGCAACGGTCATGCAGGCAGCAACGACGAAAAGGGCAACCAGAGCAATTCTCTTCATATCAGGTTATTTAGGAAGGCGGTAGGTAAAGCCGATCGCGACGTCTGTTCCGCCGTGCTGCGGGTTAGCAAAGTTCAGGTCGACCGACCAGTCGCCTTTGCCTGGCCGATAGCCGATGCCAAACGTAAATGCATTGCGGGAGGCGAAGTCGGTTCCGCCGCTCTGCACCAAGTTGTATCCAAACCGGATTGGGATTCGCGCCCCGCTGTACTGGTAGTTGTATTCAAGGCCGAACCCGCCCGTGGTCTGCGCCTTTCGACTGAAGGCCGTACTGCCGTTGCTCACCCGAAGGAAGTGGGCGAAGTCCGCGCCGAAGACCAAAAAGTCTTTTCCGTGGCGGAATCCATCCTTCCGAATCGCGATTCCCCCCATAAGGCGGGCTGGGATCTTGTCGAGGAAACCGCTCGTGCTGTTGTTCTTCGAAAGCTTGACCTCGGTCCGGTAGCTGAGTCCGAGTTCCATATTATTACTAGGGAAGATCTGTACACCAAAAATTCCCGCAATGCCATGGTTGGTCCCGCTAACACCTGTAACCGGGTTGAGAGGGTTCGTCGAACTGAACGACAGGTGCTGCTGCACAAATTGAACCCCGGCCCCCCATGCGAACGTCCGATTTCGCGACGCCTGGCCCAGCGCAAGGGTGAAGAATTCGCTCTTCGCCGTGGCATGTTCATCGACGGGGACGCTGCCGAAACCGACCACGAATTGGTTTCCCGATCTCATGTCGTCCAGGAATCCGCCCACGGTATAAGAAAGCCCAAGGCCGATACCATTCCCGAGGGGAACGTTGAGCCCGAAGTGCGTGAGCTCCTTGCTGCCGCTTTGTCCGCTGCTCGAGAACTGCGTCTGCGTTCCATTGACCGTAGTGGTCGTTCGCGATCGGGGAAGATTGCGCACAACTGCCCCGATCGAGCGCGAATCGACAAAGCCAAGGCCGGCAGGATTATGAAAGGAGGTGAGTGTGTCCGAACTAGTCGGATACAACGCTCCCCCCATGCCCATTGATCTGCCGCCCGCATCTAATGCGTTCAACAGGTCCGGCACCTGAGCCAAAGTGGGCGTCGCTAGCGTAGCAGCGCCCAACACAACGAAGGGTAGCCTCCGTGCAGTCATCATTCCTCCCTTATAATCCCCGAGAATTGCAAGGCAGGATATCAACTATCCCACTTTTGCGGTGACACTCGATTGATTTGCCTTATTGCCCGCCTTATCTCGTGCATCCACGACGACTTTGAACGTGCTCGGCAACGTAATGTCACTCCGAATCCTACCACTCCATCGCACCGTTGTGGCGCTTTGACTTTGGACCGATAGTCGAGCAACGCGGAAGAGGAAGTTGCCATTGACGTCGGTAATCTTGACATCGACTCCGCCAAGGTCGATCGACGGGTTGCCTTGGGATTGATTCGGATCCTGGATATCCACGATAACGTTGACCACCGAGCGTGGACGCACCTTATCGGTTGAGTTGGGGAACTGGATCGTGATGATCGGCTTCACGCGGTCGAGAATGATATTGATCGAGCGCGTTTCGATGTTGCCGGCTTTGTCCGTAACCTTGATATTGATCGTGTGCGACCCTTCACCGCTGCTCGGTATGAGGCTGGTGTTCCAATTCGCGATGAAGCTACCGTCGGGGTCAGGAGTGCCAGTCGCGAGAACGCTCCCGTCCACGCTGACCTCATAGTCCTTGACATTCGCATCCTGAACTTTCACCACGATCGGCACGTTCGGGCCCTTCACGTAGGATCCGTTCAGCGGATTGAAGTTGAAGAACTTAGGCTTCGTAACGTCAACCGTGACGTTAATCACGACCGTGTTGTATGTATTGCCCGGCTCCGTCGCGGTAACGGTCAGCGTGTAGGCACCTTCAAACGAACCTTGCCCAAAATTTAGCTGGATGCTCCCGGGGGCCTTGCCGTCAGCGTCAGGACGAACCTTGACTTCGCGGTGGATCGTTCCCTGAACGCTCGTTATGTCAACGCCAACGGTTACCTCGAGAGTGGCACCGGTGATGTTGAACGTCAACGTATTGCTCGAACCGAGGAACGCGCCTTCAGTCGGCGATGTCACGGTCAAAGTTCCGGCGGCTGACGCTAGAACTGCTCCCATCAAGGCAAAGAGGATAAGAAGGACTCTAAATCTCATTTAATTCACTATCTCTGGCCGACCAGGCGCCGCAAATACATTGTCGCCCATGACGGTTACAGGTGTCAATTACGCCGCCAACGTTTGAAACGGTGCATCTTCTGGCAATTCTGCGGAGGAGTTGTCCATTGTCAGATTCTCGCCATTCAGACACCCTGTCTTTACCAAGTAGACTTCAGCCATGAAGCTCTTCGTCGACACCGGCGACGTTTCCGAAGTCGAGCAAGCCGCCGAATGGGGCATTTTGGACGGCGTTACGACCAACCCCACGCTCATCGCCAAGAGCGGCAAAGGATTTAAGGAAACGGTCCTCAAAATCTGCTCGCTCGTGCCGAACGGGGACATCAGCGCAGAAGTCGTCGCGACGGATTACGACACGATGCTGAAGGAAGCGCTCGAAATATCGAGCTGGCATCCTCAGGTCGTCGTGAAGGTGCCCCTCATCGAGCCAGGAGTGCATCTCGTCAAGACGCTCTCCGATCGCGCCATTCGCACCAATGTGACGCTCGTCTTCAGCGTCAGCCAGGCGCTGTTGGCGGCGAAAGCAGGAGCAACTTACATCAGCAACTTCGTCGGTCGCGTGGACGACATGAGCGACGACGGCATGGACGCCGTGGCCGATACCGTCGAAATGATGCAGACCTACGGCTTTGAATCCGAGGTGCTCGTCGCCAGCATCCGCCATCCCCTTCATGTGGTCCAGGCGATCCAAGCCGGGGCTCATGTGGGGACGATGCCCTTTAAGATCATGCAGATGCTCTTCAAGCACCCGCTGACGGATATCGGGCTGAAGCGATTCCTAGACGATTGGAATCAAGCCGGGCTGAGCATCTTCGACAAGAAGGCCGCTAAGGTCTAGCGGCTTTCTTGCGTCGGATCATGTAGCCCACCATCGGGGCGAGCACGAGCAGGGTTGCGGGTTCTGGTACAGGAGCCGCGCCAATCAGTGTCTGAGGCTGCCCGGCACCCGACGGACCGATATAGACCGTGGCTTTCTGGCCGGTTACCGTAGCGGCATTCGCCTGGCCGATATAGGTCGCCGCCTGGTTCATAACGGCAGTCGTCGAGCTCGCCCTAAATTGGCCGACGCTCAGTCCATCGCCACCATCCATCAGCTCGTCCCATATGGCGAGTTGCAACGCTCCACCCAGGATGTCAGTCGTCGCGCTCGCGACCTTTGTGTTGTAGAGCCAAGCGATCTTTTCGCTCTTTGGAATAGCTGCAATCGAGTTGGTGTCGTTGAGGGTGACCTCATACGTGGTGTGGCTCATCGCACGAGTGACGTCCCCGCAGAATGCGTTAAAGGACACGCCCAAGTACGTGACTTGGACAGGACCCACATTCGTCGTAATGTTCGGCGTCCCGCCGGTAAACGACGTTTGAGCGATGCTGAACGCCAGGAATGTACCGACCTGGAGTGGCGAAGCCGAGGCGCCGGCGGCCAATAGGCAGCCGGCGATGGTCAGACCGAAGGTTCCTTTCTTCATTTACAGCCTCAAGAAGCGCCGATTGGATCGTCCACCGTCGAAGTTCGCATTGATATTGTGAAGGACGGCGGCGAGCGAAGATGGTGTCACACCTGCCGGCATGACAAACGGATTTCCGCCGAGCACTAAGTTTGCAAGCGCCAACACGTCTCTCACCGAATAGCCGCTCAAGGGTCCGCTGGAAAGATGGAGGCTGCCAAACAGTCCCGTTGTCACACCGCGATCGGAGAAGTCCACGTTAAGCTGGAGAGTTACCGTCTCGCCTGCTAGTAAGCCAAAGTTGTGAGCAACCGGATTCGAGTAGCTCATGGTTAGCGGGACCGCCGGCCCATTTTGTGGAAGGAAGTCGGCGACCGCATTGGACGACGTCAGGGTAAGGGAGAACCAACCATCTAAAGGGTCGCCACCAACCACCAGGCCTTGCGGATAAATCGCTGCAAAATTACGTTTGAGCAACGTGCAAACCGCTCTGCTGAATTTGTGCGAGAAGTCTTCATGCTCGTCGCCACGTTCGTCGTCGTCATGAGCATCAACAATGCTGGGGCTTACTCGCCAACACCGCTCCCCGAATCCTTCGTCCCGACGCGCTTTCCCACCGCATGCCTTTCCCCAGTCGTCCTGATCAAAGGTTTCAAACGTAGATGTTTGCCTGATCAAAAAGTCGTACGAGCCAAACGTCGCGCCTCCGGGGCCAGGGTTGAGCACCATCGGATCTGTCGGCGAAATGTTGAACTTCAGCGTGTAGCTGTTGCGAGGGACCGCATACGGCCCTGGCACGGCCGCCGACGACCGAAAGCCGCTGGGCAGCAAGAGCTGAAGGCTGTAGTTCTGCCCTGCGTTCGGCGAAGCGAACCTAGCCGTGTTGCTCGGGAAGGAATAAAGGCCCGGCAACCCTACGAACTCCCCGGTCTTCGAAACGTCGACAACGCCGCCGCTCGCATTTTGAAGAGCGATGCTGACGCCGTCCACGAGAGCGTCCCCGCTATCGATTCGGCAATTGGAATTGGTGTCGATGTAAACGCGACCGGTTACGGATACCGGAAAATCTGCCGCCTGAACCTGCGAGGCCAGACAAGCAGCCGCAAATGCGGCGCAAAATAACTTTTTCATATCAAACCCTCAAACCACGAAAACGCGTGCCAACCGGCACACGTCATTCCTCTCATCGAATATGGTGACCTGTAATTTGGCAATTGAGGCAAATCACTTGCGAGAACCAGCAAAAGTGCGGTGAGAACCGCATCCTTAGTACACTCCCGCCGTGCGATATCAGGATCAGATCGTCAAGATGACGCAAAAGGCCCTCGGCGACATTTGCCGCGCCGCCGAGGCGGTTCCGGAGGATCAGGCCGACTGGTCTGCGGGGGGCGAGGCGAGATCGGTCCTCAATCAAATGCAGGAAATCGCAACCTCCGGCACCTGGTTCCTGCCGATCGTTGAATCCGGAGTCGTGCCTGTCTTCGATAAAGAAGCAGGAAAGGAGCATACGAAATTCCGAAAAACTCTCACGAGCCTAGCGGAATGCGTGGCTGAGGCGAGACAGTCCACAAGCGAGTTGTGTCAAGCGATCATGGCCTTTCCCGACTCGGATCTCGAAAAGGAAGTGACTCTCCCCTTCGGCATCGGCTCGACGACAATGGCCGATGTCCTGACCATGCACCACTGGAACATGGTCTACCACCTGGGCCAGATCAACCAGGTCCAGCTCATCCTCGGCGATCGCGAGATGCATTGAGCTAGGGATGTGAGCAAGAAGAGGTCGCAATCCTATACGCAGTATCGCAAACGTTGCGCTCTTGCTGGATTCTGCGCGAATATGAGCCACTGACCGGATTCGTGGCACCCTCTGTGCAAGACTCGGCGTCGTGGCAAGCGTGCGCAGCAAATTTGTATCGATTCTACAGACGGCTCAAGAGGCCGGGAAAGTCGTGTCGCTGTACCACCAGAGCCACGACGCCGATCGCTTCGAGGTTGGCTTCGTCGAGGCGGTCTCGCGAACGGACGTCACTCTCCTGTGCCTTACCCCGCGCGGCGAGGAAGACGGCCGCATGTCGGTCCGCATCGAAGACGTAACCGCCCTCGAAATCGACGATCCCTATTCCCAGAAGATCCAGCTCCTCCACAGTTACAAGGGCTCGGTCTTTTCGGGACAAGAAGGACTTCGCGGCTCCGGCGCTAGCCCCTCGATCGAAGAACAACTGCAGCAGGCGCAGGAACGCGCCGCCGTCGTGACGATCGAAGACATCGGCGGCACCCGCTTTACTGGATTCATCAACGAGATGACCGACGGCTACGTCGAGATCACCCTGCTCAACCAGTACGGCGCCCCCGACGGCACCGCCTACCTAGCCCGCCATATGCTCGGCAAAGTCGACATCGGCCGCCGAGACGAGCAAACCCGCGCCTTTCTTTACAAGGTGAACCACGGCTTGAAGCGCCTCCTCGAGCCCTAACCGCCCGGGGCCGCAGAATTCATTCCGCCCTCATCGGGCCAATCTCACTGCACAACGAACACAAGGGAACACACTGGGCCCGGCCGCTTTCCCTAAATCCACAACACAATCCAATATCGCAAGTCGGCATCGCGGAATTAATTCCGCTCCCTCGAGCAACGGCCCGAGGACATCTCTTTGAACCACAAAGGGCACAAGGAGCACGAGGGAGCACACGGGGACGGCGGCCTTCCCAAATCGGCAATCTAAAATCCAAAAACCAAAATCCGCCCGGCTGGTATCGTTTCCCCGTGCTCCTGCTTGACGGACAGCCGATCACTCTCGAACAGCTCGAATTGGTCGCGTCCGGCTCTCTAGATGTGGATCTCGCCCCCTCGGCCAAACAAAGAGTCCAGCAGGCCCGAAAGGTAGTCGATCAGATCGTCGCCGAAGGCAAGACGGTCTACGGCGTCAATACCGGCTTTGGCAAGCTATCCGACGTCCACGTCGCGCCGGAAGACCTCAAGCAGCTCCAGCTCAATCTCGTTCGGTCTCACGCTTGCGGGGTCGGCAACCCCCTCAGCCCCG
>JBBREM010000046.1:0-18875 GCA_038202925.1 Fimbriimonadales bacterium
CGTGCGTTTGCCCTCCTTTCTCGCCACGCTTGCGACGCTTGCCCTCTACCGCGGCGCGGCGCAGGCGATGATGGGGGCCAAGTCGATTAGTTTGCCGTCCCAATTTGTCGGAGCCGATCGTCTCTTCATTCCGGGCACGCCGGTGCCTTGGCCCCTCGCGTTCTTCCTGATCACCGCCGCCATTCTCGGCACCCTTCTCCACCGCACGGTATTCGGTCGGTGGGTTGTGGTCGTCGGCACCAACGAAGAGGCGGCGCGCTATTCCGGCGTGCCAACTGCCCGCGTGAAGATGACGGCTTACGTGCTGACCGGCATCCTAGCCGGCCTCGCGGGGCTGCTCATCGACTCGAGGCTGGGCGTTGCTCGGTTCGACCACGCCCGTGGCCTTGAGCTGGATGTCATCACCGCCACGGTGCTGGGTGGGGTGAGCATCTACGGGGGCCGCGGTTCGATCTTAGGAGCCGTGCTTGCTGTATTCCTCATCATGCTGGTGCGCACCGGTATGGGAGTCGCCAACGTTCCTGCGGATGCGCAACTCGCCGTCCTGGGCTCGTTGCTCATCGTTGCGGTCGCGCTCAGCAATCTAACCGAGAAGTTCAGCCGGACGGGTAAAACGCGAAGCGGTCTGGTCGGCACGCGCTAACCAGTCAAAGAGGCCATTTTGATGCGATCGATACTTGCGCTCCTTGCGTTGTCACTGCTGTTCGTAGCCGGCTGCGAGCGAAGGCCCGAGGCCGCTCCTGCGGCGTCCACTTCCACCTCGTCAAGTGGCAAAGGGTTGAAGGTCGTCTACATCCCGAAGAACACCGGCAACCCCTACTTTAGCGAAGAGATTCGAGGCTTCGAGGAGGCGTGCAAGGAAATCGGCTGCGAGTTCACGACGGTCGCGCCGTCGACCGCAGAGGCGACCTCGCAGCTTTCGTTCATTAAGGATCAGATCCAGCGCGGCGTCGATATCCTTGCCATCACTCCCAATAGCCCCGACGCCCTCAACGCGGTTCTCGATCAGGCCCGAGACAAGGGAATCATCGTCATCACCGTCGACGCCGATCTCGTCGGCAACGAGTCGCACCGTGTAGCTGCTGTCCTTCCCACCGACTTCTCCAAGGTCGGCGAGAGCCAGGTCGAACTCCTCGGCTCGCAGATCAACTACGAAGGCGACATCGCGATCCTGAGCGCCACGACCGATGCGCCAAACCAAAACGTCTGGATCGCCGGCATGAAGGAGACGCTGAAGCAACCCAAGTACGCAAAGATGAAGCTCGTCGATACCGTTTACGGCGACGACGAGCCGGAGAAGAGTACAACCGAATGCGGCGCGCTGCTCGCGAAGCATCCGGGTCTGCGGGGGATTATCTCGCCGACCAGCGTCGGCCTCGCCGCCGCCGCGCAGACCATCCAACTGGCCGGCGTCTATCCGGGAGGTGCGCATGCGCAGGGACCGGGTCTAATGCTGACCGGGCTGAGCACCCCGAACCAGCTCAAGCCGTATATCGACAAAGGCGTAGTAACGGCCTTCCAACTCTGGAGCCCGCACGACCTCGGCTACCTTGCCGCGTACATGGCGGTGGGCATCAAGACCGGCACGATCAAGCCCTCGGAAGGCGGCTCGTTCGACGTGCCCAAGCTCGGCCCGCACCAGTTCGAGAAGAACAATGTCGTGAACACAGGGCCACTCGTCACGTTCGATAAGACCAACATCGCGAGCTTCAACTTCTAGGGGCTCATCCACTCATGGCTCATATGCGAACAATCCAGACGTCCGAAGCTGAACGTCAGCGCGGCCATCTGTCCGCCGAAAGTATCGAGCTTGCCATTCAGTCGATCCTTGAAGATGGGATCGTGATCCTTGAGGGTGTGGTCGACCTCGAACATTGCCGAATACTCGCAGACAAGATGCTCGAGGAAGTTGAAGATATTGCGAAGAAGGACGCCGCCCCGTTCAACTGGCACCGGGGCAACCTTCAGCAGCCTCCACCCACTGCGCCCGCCTACATTTTTCGGGATGTCTTAGCAAACGACTTTGTCATCGACGTCACCAAGGCACTGCTGGGAAAGGGAATGAAGAATGCCTTTTACAGCTCGAACACGGCGATGCCGAGCCAAGACCGGCAGCCGGTCCATGTCGATTTGGGCCAGCTTTGGCGCAATCAAGATCCTCCCCATCCCCCTTTCGGCCTCGTCGTAAACATCGCCGTCGTAGACATGGACCCCGAGAACGGCAGCACCGAAATCTGGCCCGCCACACATTTGGACACCACGGTGGTCATCGAAGATGGCAAGGTCGAAGTTCCCGAGCAGAGTCTTGAGGTCCGCCGAGTCGTCGCGCCGCCGTACCAGCCCACGGTCAAGCAGGGAAGCGCCATCATCCGCGACATTCGCCTGTGGCACTGCGGAACCCCAAACCGGACCGCGACGCCTAGGCCGATGATCGCGATGATCCACTACATCAATTGGTGGCCCGAAGAACCGTTCAACTTGCACGTGAGCGCAAAGACGTCGCTAGACCATCCCGACTTGCGCCAGCACGCTCACTTCGTGGGCGATCTCGGGTTGAGATTTTAGCGGCGCTCAACCGCCGCGTTGACCATCGTATTGAATGTCTTTCTCGCTTCGTCGCCGGCGCCGAAACCTTGGGACATGTAGACGGCGACGATTCCCCTCGCCTGGTCCGCCCAATACTCGGTCACGAAAGCACCCGTGTGGCCGAACGCGCCGAAAGAGTTACGCACGGAATCAAAAAATGGCAAATATACGAGGTCACCGAGACGTCGAGATTTGGCGCGTGTTTGGCAAGCGCCAGCACTCGGGGTCCAGCGGGTCGTGTAGAGTGCTTCGCATGGCCAAGATCCTTGTCGTCGGCAGTGCGAACTATGATTTGGTCTTTCAATGCAAGACTTTGCCCCGACCGGGCGAGACCCTCCTTGGGGGCGAATTCGCAACCTTTCCCGGCGGGAAGGGGGCCAATCAGGCGGTCGCGTGCGGGAGGCTTGAGGCAGAAGTCTACTTTTGCGGTTGCACCGGGCGGGACTCCTTTGCCGTGGAGCTTCGCACGAGTCTCTCCTCCGCCGGGGTCGATCTAGCGTGGCTGGCCGAGTCTGACGCGCGGACCGGCACGGCGGCCGTCATCGTGGATGAAGCCGGGGCGAACCAGATCGTGGTTGCACCTGGCGCCAACGCGCGCCTGACCCCGGCAGTCGTCGAGGCGGCGATTGCCGCAGTGGAACCCGAACTCGTGCTCGCGCAATTGGAAATACCGCTCGATGCGGTTGCCGCTGCGAGTCAAGCGTCAAGATTTATCCTCAACCCCGCTCCCGCAGCGAAGATCCCCGACGCGATCCTCTCGAGGTGCTTTGCGATAACACCGAACCAGTCCGAGGCGGAAGCCCTGACCGGCGTTCATCCCGACGACGAGGAATCGTGCGCGAAGGCGGCTGCAGTGCTGCTGGCGCAGGGCGTTGAGAACGTGGTCATCACGCTTGGCGCGCAAGGGTGCTTTTGGTCTGACGGACGGTCCCAGACTCTCGTGCCCGCTTTAGCGGTCATTCCGGTCGACACGACTGCGGCGGGCGATGCGTTCAACGGAGCCTTGGCGACATTCCTTGCGAGCGGCCACCCCTGGATAGAATCGCTGACGCTCGCCAACCTAGTGGCCGGGATGAGCACCATGACCCACGGCGCCCAACCATCCATGCCAACGATCAAGCAGGTGCGCGAGAGGCAAGGAATGGCCTAGCCGGCCGCTACGGCTACTTGGCACGAGTCAAGAATTCGACCACGCGCTTTCGAATCGGGCTCGCGGGATCGACAAGGCCAGCCAATGTCCTCATGTGGTCGCAGTTCTTCACAGTCATGAGTTCGACATTCACCCCAAGGGCTCGCTCAGCTTCAAAAGAACTTTGCCGCATCCCAGGGTAGCGCCGGATAGTCGTGATCGCCTACGATGAGCAGTGTGCGGGGCAGGTGCCGGCTGGCGTGGGCAACCGGACTCGCGTCCAGCATCAAAACCCTATCGCGGCCGAACGTGTCCGCGCCCCTGCCGGCCATCAATGCGTCCCCGAAACCCATGTCTGGGGAGGCTCTCAGCTTCAACATTGCCGAGCTGGTCGGAGCCAGATTCGTCGGCGTACTCAGACCAAGGACACCGGTGATGTTCATCGCGCCGAGCCCGTACTTGGCCAAATAACGTCGGTCGCACGCGATTAGAAGGGACAAATGCGCTCCCGAACTGTGTCCCGCCAGGAAAAGCTTAGAAGGGTCGCCCCCATATTGCCGGATATGCGCCTTGGTCCACGCGAAGCCCGAAGCGACATCTTGGGCCTGAGCGGGGAAGCGGAACGTGGGGCCAAGGCGATGTCTTAGCAGAACGCACGCGAATCCCATTGCGTTGAATGCCTTCGCGACCTCATCGACGCCCGCTGGTGCTAGGCGCATGCCAACCACCTCCATAGGTGAACACGACGGTCGCAAAGCCCTTTTTCGCGGGAAGAAAGAGATCAAGCGTTTCCTCCGGGTTCCGTTCGGAACGTAGGTGATATTCCGCACCGGCGTCTGCAGCAGGGCAAGCATGGCAATGAGTGTTACCATAGGGTTTATCCAACAATGGAAACGACCCGTCTGAACCCAGCTCCGCAGAAAGCGCCTATCGCCGCCGGAATGAGGGCCAGCAACGTGGCAAAGAGGTTTGGACTAACAAGGATAGGGCTGCGGCAGGCCGAGCGCCAAAGGGCCTGATCGCCATGCAAGGATATTTTCATTGAGATAGGATTCTAACGAGACGCCTTGTATGGATCCGCAAATTGTAAAGATGATTGTCATCGGTGTGGTGTTGTTCTCCATATTTGGAGTCGCGCCGGTGATCATGGCGTTACTGAGCCATCAGCAAAAGATGGCGCAGCTCTTCGCCAAGACCAATCTAGACACTTCCGAAGTGCTGGCAAGGCTTGAGCTTCTGGAACGAAAACTAGGTGCGACGCCGCCGGCATTGAAGTTAGACGAACAGGAACAATCCGTACCCGCAGATCATCGTGCGGTTTCGCAAGCTTGATCCCGCACCATGCGAGTCGCGATCCGTTGACGCAGACGAGCCATTATTCGGCCGCGCTAAGCAATGCAATCGCGATTGCCGTTCGGTTCTTAACGCCCAGTCGCTCGAGGACGCAGCTCACCACGTTCTTAACGCTTTGCTCTTTGATGCCGATCCTGTGGCCGATGTCTGCGTTTGTGAGGCCCTTCGTGACGAGTTGCGCGACTTCATATTCGCGAGCGCTCAATCCGAAAGGGCGATCCCGCCGCTTGGTCCTGCCAGGGGAGGGCAAGTCTTGCACGAGCGATTCTAGTTTTGTGACCAAGTCGCTGCCGGAAATATCAAGCGAGACGCGCTCCCCTTGGATATCCTCACGGTCTGTCTTTCCACCCAAAAGCACCACGGTTGCAAAGGCACCGTACACCTGAGCGCCGAGGAAAAAATCAAGATCGGAACCCGAGACCAGCCCCGCTTCGACAAAGACCATATCGGCTCGAACTCCACCGGGTTTCGGCGCACACATACGAATGTCCACGCCACTGCCAATCACGCTGAACGATCGGCTTTCCTTGAGGATCGCCTCGATCCCATCCCGCAATAACCCAGGACGAGCAACAATAATGACTCCGATCACTCCGCTACAGTACCACCCTCGGCGCGATTAGGGCAATTGAGCGCAAAGTTATTGTCATTTGTAGCGCTTTCGGTCGAAATGCATTGATAATCTATTGGTGGAGTCTGGTGCCCGAACAAAACACGGGGAGTTGGTAGCCTGCCTGGGCATTTTCAGCCCATGCAACGAGTACCCATCGAGCAGCTTCGCTTCAATTGTGGATGCTGTCCGCGAGGCGCAGATCATCTTTTTGAGTGATGCGGAACCGACGGTGGTGGTCATCATCGGTCAAACCGGGGCGGGCCGCTCAGCAGAGAAGTGGGCCAGGCGAGCCCAGGAACTCGCCGCAACGATTGCCTCGCCAGGCCTATATTTTTCGTTGGCGGCGCAAGAAATCGCGCGGGACCTCATTGATAGCGAGATGCGCTTTCAAGAAATCGGCGTCTATCCAGGGACCGATCAATTCCGGAGCGAGCGCATCTTCGCCGCCGTCGCTCCCGATCTTCCCGCGCCACCTGCTCGAATTCACGCTCATGGCAACGTGCCGCCGCTAGGCAAGTCGTTTATTGGCCGATTCTCGGAATCCGAGCAGTTGGCGGCCCTTATTCTGGACCGCCCACTCATAACCGTCGTAGGCCCGACTGGGGTTGGCAAGACCGCACTGGCCCTTCACGTAGTGCGCTCCGCGTCAGATGCCTTCCCGGATGGCGTATGGCGATTTGAAGCCGATAGGCATGCCTCTGGGGATGCCCTTTTCGCCGAGATGGCGCGAGCATTTGCCATCGCTGGAATTGCTGGTTCAAGCCGGCTCGCGTCCGTTCTCAGCGGACGCCAAGCGCTTGTTCTAATCGACAGCGCTGAGCATCTCTTTCACGATGTGCATGAGCTTGCGCAGTTGCTTGCAGGCTCTGCTAGCGCCGCGACCCTACTGCTGACGTCGACGCGCCCGTTGGGCGCCCCGACTGAATTTCTGTTCAGGCTGGGCCCGATGTCTCTGCCGCGTAAGGATGACGTTCCGGACTGGGTTGGCAGTGACGCGATACGCCTTTTCCTCGAACGGGCATCGCAGCGGGGGTACGAGCTCGGATCGACCAACGAACAGTTGGAAGCCGTCGCCGAGGTTTGTCAAGCTGTTGACGGACTTCCGCTGGGAATTGAGCTGCTGGTCGGTTCGCTCTCGTCCGGTACCGTCGCCGCCGTTCGACAGCTTGCCGCCCGGCAGGATACGATTCAGCTTGCCAAGGAGCCTGGCCGGCACGCAAGCGTCGGTTCGGCAATGGCCGATTCCTTTAGCACCCTATCAAATTCGGAAAGGACTCTGCTCACGAAACTCTCGTGGTTCGCCAAGGGGTGGTCGATTTCCGCCGTTGAAGCCACCGCCGGTCAGCCGGTCTCCCGCGGCGATTTGGAGCGCCTTGCGGATAAGTCATGGCTGCAATTTGGTGGGGAGACCCTCGAATTCAGCATGCTCAGCACCATCAGAACCTTCCTGAGAGCCCAAGCTCCCCAACAAGAAGAGCCTTTTCGGCGGGCCGTCGCCTGCTACTTCATCAGTCGGGCGACCCAGATCAACACGGACGCCGGCGCGTTCATCGACTTGGACGGGCACTATGCGGATGCCGTCGAAGCCTTGCAGTATCTAATGAAGAGCCCAGCTTTAGTTGAGGAGCGCGACAAGCTGTTCCAGGGCCTGCAGCCTTACTGGCTCTATCGCAATGTCCTCGATGACGCCAATCGGCTTTCACAGCAACTCCTCCGTCTGCCGATGAGTCCACTCACGTCCGCGCGGGCGCACACTATGAGAGGCGTCGTACTCCTTCGCCACCGTAAGCATGCTGAAGCACTCGAGGAGTTTTCCCAAGTGAAGCGGCTAAGCGAGGTATCCCAGTCGGTGGCGGGGACTGCTTCGGCACTGGCGAATATCGGTACGTGCCATTCCGAACTGGGCAAGCATGTTGCGGCCTGGAGCGCGTTTAACGAGGCGCTGGATCTGCTTCGCTCGAAAGGATCTCCGGAGCAGTTGGGCAACGTCTTGTGCAATGCGGCCGATGACCGGCTACTCGCTGCCACCTCCACCAGATCAACGTATGCGCGCGAGCAGAGCATTGCCGAAGCGGAGGCGCTACTGCACGAGTTTGACGGCCTGTCGATTTCCTCGCCCATAGTGAGACAGGCAGCGCTTTGCAATTGGGGCAGCTTATGCTGTTTGCGTGAGGAATGGGAATCCGCGAAGACGGCCTACTTGGCATCCCTTGAGATTTGCATCGAGTATCGATTCAGACACGAGGCTCTCGATGCGGTTAAGGGTCTTGCCGCGATTGCGATTGCCCAGCAATCCTTCGTTTCGGCGGCGAAGCTCCTCGGCCTCGCGATTGCCATTCAACGGGATGCTCACCGGACGCCTACGGAACGGGAACTGCGCGAAACAGGCGCGATGCTCCAGTCTCTAACCACGGTATTGGGGGATCATCACGCCAGAAGCCTGCAAAAGTACGGGGCTTCACTTGAACTAGTAGAAATATCGGATTACGCACTAAAGTAGCCGAATTGTTTAGCCGAGATCAAATACATGCGATCTGGCTCAGCTATCAAAATCGGCGTTGCAATGGCTCTCGGCGTGCTCGCCATCGGCGGCGGCTTCGCCGCCAAAACGGCACGGAACGGGTCCGTCCCGGTTATTTTCGGCCATCAAGAGACCTCGTCCACCGGGCTTCTGTGCAGCGTTACGCTGAACAGCGCGGCCCCGATTGGAGGCCAGGTCGTTTCGATTTACTATCCGTCGGGATCGATGACTAGCTGCCCGAGCCAGGTTGTCGTAGCGCAAAATCAATACACGGTCGTCTTTACGGCGCAGCGTTCTCCTTTCTACTCGGATGGATTCACGATGTGGGCCACATGCAATGGCGGCTCGGCATCCGCGATCGTCCCCCCTTCCACGCGATAAAGCTCGCTTGGCCACTAGGCTAGAACGTCCCTCGAGAAGCGATTCCCGAGGGACGTTTCATGTTTGAAGGGCATAAGGGAAGCACGGGCAGGTCTGCGATACAATGCGGGCGGTGGCTGTCTTATGATCCTCGCGCTGGTCCTTCTGTCCGTGCTCTGCTCCGCTCCCGCCGATCCCCTCGTCGAGGGCTTTCGCACGCCGCCTCTTTCGGCCCGCCCCCATACCTGGTGGCACTGGATGGACGGAAATGTCACGAAGGAAGGGCTAACCGCAGATCTCGAGGCGATGAAGCAGGCGGGAATCGGCGGCGCGCAGATGTTTACGGTGTCGCAAGGCATTCCGCCGGGGCCCGCCGGCTACATGAGCCCGCTCTGGCGAGCGATGACGACGCACGCGGTGAAGGAAGCGGGGAGACTCGGGATCGAGCTGTGCATCCACAACTGCGCGGGCTGGTCGAGCAGCGGCGGACCTTGGATCACGCCGGAGAATGCGATGCAGGTGGTCGCCTGGTCGACGACGACAGCCCACGGGCCCTCCCATTTCTCGGCCATCCTGCCTCCCGCGAAGGCGCCGCAGGTTTATGCGAAGGTCGACTACTACCGCGACATCGCGGTGTACGCCTTCCGCACGCCGGCCACGGTAAAGCAGCTCCCCCAGTTTCTCGGTATGACCGGAGTGATCCGAGAGGAAGGCCTCCAACCCGACGTTTCTGGAGAAGGTGCTGCACTCGAGGACGTTGTGCAGCTCCACTCGGATGGGGAAGGGAAGCTCGACTGGGACGTGCCGGCGGGGGATTGGACGATTCTGCGCATCGGCCACGTGCCGACCGGCAAGGACAACCATCCCGCTCCTCCTGAGGGCGACGGTCTCGAGGTCGACAAGCTCAGCCGCAAGGCGCTCGATGCCCACTGGGCGGGGATGATGGCGAAGGTTATCGCCGACGTCGGCCCGCTCGCGGGCAAGGTACTCAACAACGCGCTGATCGACAGCTACGAGGTGGGCAGCCAAAACTGGACGCCGCTCATGCGGGAGGAATTTCGGGCAAGGCGCGGATACGACATGACGCCCTGGTTGCCTGTGATCGCCGGATTTACTATCGAAAGCAAGGAGAAGAGCGAGCGGTTCCTCTGGGACCTGCGCCGCACCATCGCCGACCTTTACGCCGACAACTACTTCGGCTACTTCGGCGAGCTTTGCCACCGTCACGGCATGCAGTTCTCGACCGAGCCGTACGGCAACGGCGGGTTCGATTCGATCCAATGCGGCGGCAAAGCCGACATCCCGATGGGGGAGTTTTGGATCGGCGGCGGGGCGATGGAGACGACCAGGGTGGCGGCGTCGGTCGGCCACATCTATGGCAGGCCGGTGATCGGAGCGGAATCCTTCACCGCCGATGACGTGCGCGGCAAGTTCCTCGAGGAGCCGTACGCGATCAAGGCGCTCGGCGACCAGGTGTTTTGCAACGGCATCAACCGCTACATTTTCCACCGTTACGCGGCGCAGCCGTGGATGAACCTGCGGCCCGGGATGACGATGGGGCCTTGGGGCACGCACCTGGAGCGCACCGAGACCTGGTGGACGGAAGCCGGGACTTGGCTCAAGTACGTCGCCCGTTGCCAATATCTGTTGCAGAAGGGCACGTTCGTGGCGGACACCCTCTATTACACAGGCGAGAACTCGCCGGTCGACTGGGTGTATAAGCCGCGGCTGACGCCCGGATTCGACTACGACAGCTGCGACGCTTTGATCCTCAATCGCTTGGCGGTAAAGGATGGCCGGCTTTTGCTTCCTAGCGGCATGAGCTACCGCCTCCTCGTGCTTCCCGACACCAAGTTCATGAGGCCGGCGATTGCGCGGAAAATCAATGAGTTGGTGGCGGCGGGAGCGGTGGTTGTCGGCCCGAAACCCACACTGTCCCCCAGCCTGACCAACTACCCGGCATCGGAGACCGAGCTCGCTTCGATCGCCGATCAGGTCTGGGGCACGACAGACACGGCCAAGGAGCATGCATTCGGGAAAGGCCGCGTGTTCTGGGGTCAAGCTCTGGAAGACGTGTACGCGAAGCTTCACGCCGAGCCGGATTTCGAAGCTCACAGCCTCTCCGCCCGCTCCAAGTTCGCGTACATCCATCGTCGCATCGCCCTCTCTTCGGCGGGTTGGGCAGACGTGTACTTCGTTTCGAACCAAACCTATCAGCCGGCGACGGTCGACTGCGCCTTCCGCGTAGGTGAACATCCCAAATTCCAAATTCCAAATTCCAAATTCCAAAGTTTCAAGGCACCTGAGCTGTGGCATGCCGACACCGGCGAGACGGAGATGGCACCGGTCTACCGGGGAAGCGGGGCGCGCACCATCGTATCCCTGAACCTCGGCCCCGCCGAATCCGTCTTCGTGGTCTTCCGAAAGCCTGCGATGGGGCCGCACCTGACCCGGTTTGCCTCCCGGTCACCGGCGAAGGGCGAGGCCAAGCTGCCCAAGGTGACGATTCTCCGGGCTCGGTATGAGAGCGAGGATGGACGAGGCACCGACGTGACCGCCACGGTCGCCCGCATGGTCCGGGATGGGGAATTCGAGATTCCCGCGACGAACGAATCGTTCGGCGATCCGGTCGTGAACGTGCGGAAGCGCCTAGTCGTGGAGTACGAGCTGAACGGCAAGCCGATGAAGCAGACGGTGGCCGAAGACGACACGCTCGTGATCCTCGCCCAACCCCACGAGGCCGCGGACTCCGCCTACTCTCTCACTGCGAGCGGTCCCATGCTGGAATTCACTGGGTGGAAAGCCGGAATTTACACGGCAGAAACGAGCGCGGGCCGGCGGCTGACGGTGACGGCAGCCGCGCCGAGGGAATTTGATCTCAGCGCGAACTGGCATCTCGGCTTCCCCCCGAATCTAGGTGCTCCCGTTTCAGTTGATCTGTCCAAGCTCATCTCGTGGCCCGAGCACGTCGACCCCGGAGTCAAGTATTTCTCCGGCTCGGCCGTGTATTCGAAGGAGTTCGACGCCCCCGCCTGGGTGCGCGGCAGCGAGGTCGTCCTCGATCTCGGCCGGGTGAAGAACTTCGCCACGGTGTGGCTCAACGGCCGCGAGTTGGCGGTGCTGTGGAAGGAGCCGTTCCAGGTCGACGTGACGAGTGCACTGCGGCCGGGCCGCAACCGCCTCGAAATCAAGGTGACCAACCTCTGGCCCAACCGCCTCATCGGAGACGAGCAGCTCCCGCCGGATGTGGAGTGGAATGGGGCTCAGCTGAAGGAGTGGCCGGCGTGGCTCAAGAACGGCGACCCGCGCCCCAAGACGGGCCGCATCGCGTTCGCGACCTGGAAATTCTGGTCGAAGGGCTTGCCGCTCCTCGAATCCGGGCTCATCGGGCCGGTGAAGCTCAAGGCAGCACACAAGCAGGTTCTGCGGCTGTAGTTATTTCCCTTCCTCCTGCCGGATGATTTTGCCGGGAGGAGGAAGGGGCACCTCCGGGATGCCCGCCGCAACGCGTGCGCGAACAGCCAAGAAATCTCAAATCGCCGCTGAACCGGCGTGCCGTAGAACCAGTCAGAGGAAGAAGAATGGAAATCAAGAGAAATGGGTCTCGGTCCTCGGCCAAGGTAAAGGCTCGACGAGCCCTGATCGAGAGTGGCGCTGGCAGCGCACGTCGCTGCAGCAACTGGAATCTCAGCCAGCTTTGTACCCAAACCATCCACTACTTAGGTGACTGCTCGACGGTCAATTCTGAGTCCGATACTTATGCGAACGAGTGCGGCTAAACGGACGCGAAAGGCAATTCTCTGCGGAATAGCCTCCTTGCTGACCGCCAATTCACTTGGCGGCCAGCAAGACGACACGCTTCGAGCGCTCCAGCGCGTTGAAGACGGGCTCAAGGGCGGCACCGTTATTACCACGCTCATGACATCCGAGACGAAATCGTATTGGGAGACGGAGCGGTGCTTCATTCTGGGCGAAGACCTGCGCGTAGACAGAATCGTAAATTATCATCCCGGTCAGCGACTGAATAATCCCACCATCCTGATTTCGATTTGGTCCAAGAAGCAGCAGATTTCGGCTAGCATCGCACTTCGCGGCGAGTTTGCGGACGCATCTGCTGTCTTCCGAAAAATTGACTCGAAGCCCGCCCCTGAGATCCGGGCCGTCGAGGGTCATATGACGATCACATCACCAACTCTCGAGGTGTTGGGCTGGTACGGTTCAGGCTGGATCTCGGAGAAATTAATTCAGGCAGGCGACGGTTCGATCATCCAGAGTGGGAATGTCGCGGAGCTCACCTGGGGCAAGCGACTTATCTTCGAAACGAAAGTCCGTTTGGCAAACGACGCTGCGCTAATCAGCGGCATCGAATACATACCCCGAGCCGACAATCACTTCTTCAAGACGTGGCGAATTGAACCAAAAACGCCTGCTGACGATGCGATCAGTTCATACGAAAAGACCTCTTTGACGGAGGACCACATCGACCAATATCGGGTCGATGTCCTCGGCGTACAGCACCCCCACATTTCTGATGAAGTCTTCGCGCTAGGATTCCCCGAACATTCGCTCATCAACTCGGTCGATGACCCTGATGCGGTCTATCAGATAGTCAATGGGAAGCGAGTCAAAAACTATCGGGCACCGAAACCCGATTCGACGACCAGTAAATTCTTGCCCCTGGCGGGCTTGACACTCGGAATTGCAGCCTTCTTCCTGTCGCTGCTTTGGATGAAGAGAAGGAGAGCGAACGCAAAGTGAAAGTATTGCCGATCCTCGGACTTGCCGCTGCCTTCACGCTGATTGTTTCGTCCCTTATGGCTCTCTTCAAAGTGGAGCGCGTCGTGCTCGGAAGCGAACTTGCGCCGCTTGTTCCAAATATTAGTGCAACCGTCGCGGTGGGCCATGCAAAACCGATCTTTGGACCGCGAGACGCTTCAACGCGATTCGTAGTTTTCAGCGACTTTCAATGCCCCTCATGCGGAGCCGAATGGGATGTTCTCAAGAATTTCGCTGCGAAACACCCCGATGTTGGGATTTATTTCCGCGAGCTTCCCCTTGAGAGCATCCACCCAATGGCCCGAAAGGCTGCGGTTGCAGCTGAGACCGCTAGGATCAAGGGAAAGTTCGTAGATGTGGCAGATCAGTTAGAGTCGGCAACACTAACTGACGAGAATATCTCTCGATGCATGAAGAACAGCGGGATTTCGGAGAAGGAGAGAGAGCAACTAAAGCTGGAGGCAACTGTGGCAGTAGAAGCAGACTTGGCCTTAGCGAGCCTGTGGCAGCTACATTCGACTCCGACGCTGCTATGTGTCGCGCCGAACGACAAGGTCTACCATGTGCTGCAAGCGCTTTCCGGCCGGACGGAGCATCGATAATCGGGAGTCGATCGAGGTAGAGGTCGAACAGATTTTCTTCCATAAGAACGCATTTCCAAGATTTTTCGGCGAAGTGCCAGATTTGCGGCTTCTTGCGGCCAATTGCGGGCCGAACCGGTAAGAAAACCAGGTGATGCCGCAGAGCCCGCTAAAGGGGGCTAGGTGCCGCAAGGTGCCGCACGCTCGTGCCGGAGAAAGAGAGCGGGAAGGACCCATTCGCCGATAATTGTAAATCAGCGGGTCAGGGCTTTAAAAGCGAAAAAGACCCCGATTCGGGACCCTTTTGAACCTAAAAATGGTGGCTGCCGCAATAGGACTCGAACCTATGACCCGCTGATTAACAGTCAGCTGCTCTACCAACTGAGCTATGCGGCAACGAGGACAGATTATACCTATCGGTCTGGCCGCCCACAAAGACCAGATCCCGCCCCCCATTTGGCCTGGAACGTGCAGCAATGTAAACTTGTCATGACCCGCCGGGGGAGGAGAATCCATGAAAGTGTCCGAAGTCAGGAAGCCAGCAGCCGGTGCGAACAAATCCGCCTTTCAGCATCTCGATTTTCTGGGTGTGACCGAGGCTGCCGCGCTGTCCTCCGCGCGCTGGGTAGGCAAGGGCAAGCGAAACGAGGCCGACCATGCCGCGTGCGAGGGAATGCGCAGAACGCTGAACGACCTTGACATGGACGGCGAAATCGTCATCGGCGAAGGCGAACGCGACGAAGCCCCGATGCTCTACATCGGCGAGAAGCTGGGCAACGGCAAAGGCCCGAGGATCCAGATCGCCGTCGACCCGCTTGAGGGAACCAATCTCTGCGCCAACGGCACGCCGAACGCCATCTCCGTTCTCGCCGCCGCCGTCGAAGGGGAAGGCTATCTGATGCATGCTCCCGACTGCTACATGGACAAGCTCGTGGTCGGTGCCGAATGCGCGGGCGTGGTCGATATCACGCTTCCCCCTCGTGTCAACATCCGCTTGATGGCCAAGGCCTTGGGCAAGGATGCGGACGAGCTCATCGTCGGCGTCCTCGACCGGCCTCGGCACGAGAAGCTGATCCAGGAGATACGCGATGCCGGCGCTCGGGTCCACCTCGTGCCCGATGGCGATCTTTCTGTGGCCATCGCGGCGCTTGACCCGGAAGCCGGCATTGACGCCCTCTTCGGGGTCGGCGGAGCGCCCGAAGGCGTCATCACCGCCGCTGCCGTGTTATGCATGGGCGGCGAAATGCAGGCGCGACTCATCTTCACTATCGATGGTCAGCGTGAGCGGGCCGAGAAGATGTTTGACGGGGACCTTGACCGTGTTTTCAAGACCGAAGACCTGGCAAGGGGCAACGTGATGTTCTCCGCCACCGGCATCACGTCCGGCGATCTCCTCAAGGGCGTTCGGTATCGCCGGGGATACGCGCTTACCGAGTCGATCATCATGCGGTCCGCGACCGGCACGGTGAGAAAGATTGAGACCGTCCACCGCAACGCCGAGCAATACGAGTTCTGAGCACCGTGCGGCCCTAGCCCATCGAAGCCGATCATCATACTAGAGGCGAAGGCATCGCCTTCCTGTTCTATGAGCAACGACGTCGCGCGATCGGATTCAATATGGGAGCCTGAGCTTTGAGTCGCCCATCCTCATCGAAGCCGCAGCGCCGCCTGATGATCGCGTTGCTGGTAGCGATGGATGTCGTGACGCTTGGCGCTGGGTTCTGGGTCGCGAACCTCATCTCGATTCGCGCCTTCGGAGTCGCCACCGGGATCGCGACAACCGAACCTGTGCGGCTCGGCCTCCTCGTTGCCTATCTGCTCATTTTCTCGGTGTACGGCGTATACAGCGCGAGCCTTTTGTCAAGCGGGGGAACGGATTATCGCCTGATCGGCAATGCGAATGGAGTCGGGCTGGTCGCGGCAATCGTCATTGCCGGATGGGCAACGGATTGGCATCTCGACCCACGCGCGCTCTTAGTTTTCTGGCTATGCGTCACCTTCGCCACGCTCGTGGGCCGGTTCACAATGCGGCGGCTGATCTTTTCCGAACAGAGGCGCGGGCGCGAAGTCGAACGGACGCTTATCCTGGGCGCGAACAGCGAGGGAATCGCCATCGCCATCCAGCTGGGTCAATCAGGACGCACAGGCAGCCGAGTGCTCGGATTTCTCGATGATTTCAAGACTACGGGTGAAGAACCGGTGCCCGGCCTCAAGATCATCGGGCCCCTGAGCGAACTGGAAACATTGATCGAAACGCTTAACGTCGATTCTGTCTTGATCGCGAGCCCGACGCTGCTCAATGAGTTTCTTGCCCGGGAGGATCGGGCGCTCGAGATTCTCAGCCGGGTCGAGGTCAAGATGGCGTGGGGCGGGTTCGATCTGCTGACCACTGGCGTCCGGGTGAAGGAGGAAGGAAACGTCCCCCTCGTGGTCCTCAACAAGACCCGAATCAAGGGCATCCACATGGTATTGAAAACGCTCCTGGATTACGCGATCTCAGCCCTTGCGCTTGTCCTTCTGTTTCCGTTCTTCTTGCTGCTGTACATCCTCATCCGATTCGACTCGCCAGGCCCGGTCGTGCACAAGCGCGGAGTTATTGGGATCGGTGGGAAGCGATTTTACGCCTACAAGTTCCGGACGATGTTCGTGAACGGCGACGCCATGATGACTCCGGAAATGAAGGAGGAATGGCGGGTGGAAGGAAAAATCAAGAACGACCCTCGCATCACCCGCACGGGCGCCTTCCTGCGCAAGTTCAGCCTGGACGAATTGCCGCAGCTCATCAACGTCGTCAAGGGTGAAATGAGCCTGGTTGGGCCGCGGATGATCACGCCCGCCGAGATGCAAAGGTTCGGCAGGTGGCAGCACAGCCGAAACTTCGTGAAGCCCGGCATGACGGGGCTCTGGCAGATCAGCGGCCGAAGCGATTTGAGCTACGACGACCGCGCCAAGCTGGACATTTACTACATCCGAAACCACTCCATTTGGCTCGACCTGCAGATTTTGCTCAAAACGATTCCCGCCCTGCTCTCCAGCCGCGGCGCTTACTGAGCCCAGTGGCGGGGGCTCCAGCCGGTGAAGGCGGCAAGGAGAGTGAAGAGACGAAAGAGGGAAAGGCCAGAGACGCGAGAGGTGATGGGAGTTGTCCCATGCCCTGTTCGTCTCATGTCTCTCCTCTTTTGTCTTTCCCCTAAGGCGGCAGATGCACTATTGCCTCCGAAGGCGGTTCCGCCGCGCGGCGTCATCCTGAGCGAGGCCGCTCCCAGCGGGCGAGTCGAAGGATCGCCGCACACACGGCGTGTTCACGGCGATCCTTCGGCTGCGAGCACTCGCGCGGCTCGCCTCTTCGCTCAGGATGACGGCTCTCCCACGAGTGATTCCAGGGCGTGCGGAAATGATTCCAGGGCGAGCGGGAATGACTCCAGGGCGAGCGCCGCCGGAGCAATCTTGACCAACTCCGAGGCCGTTTCGCTGTACGCTTATAGGTGTGAGAGGATTCTGGTTTGCGATCGGACTGCTGGGGCCGATGAGCGCCTTGGCGGATGCGCCGAGTGAAAACCTGCTGTCCAAGATGCGTGCCGCCTATGCGAAGGTGGGCAGCGCCAAACTGCGGCTCGACGTAACGAGGCTGGGCCGAGACGGCGAAATCCATCACATCGCCGGCAATGTGGCCTATCTCAAGGGCAATCGGCTGCTGGCCGAGATGGTGAGAGACAAGACCATCCCGGTCCGGCTCAAGACCGACGGCCACATGATGAATGCGGGAACCGGAACCTCCTTGCGCCAGCAGGCCTTCTCCTTGGCGGCGATGGAACGCGTGCTCCCCGTCAACCTCGAAACGATTTGCTTCTGGGACTGGCAGCGACAGCTCTCGACCGACACGGCCGGAAGGATGTACCAGAGCACGCTGCACGTCCTTCCCAATCAGAAATGGAAGGGGAAGAACTGGCTCGTGCTGGAAGAGACGGTGCCAGGCGAGGCGATTCGCTACTATATCGATCCCGCGACGTACCTCATTCGCCGCTCCTACGCCGCCACTTCAACGGGTCAACTGTTGATCGACGCCTACGTGAGCGACCTTAAGCTGAACCTGCCTTTGAAGAACGCCTCATTCGCAGTCGAAGCCCTGGGTATGGACGGTCCCTAGCGCTATAATCGGAGCGACATGCCAACCGCCGATATAGTCGCGCTATTAGAGCCTCTCGAGTTGGCAAAAGGCATGACGCCGGAAGAATTGAGCGTTCTGGGACAGTACGCGGAACACATCCGCTACGAAGACGGGGAGATCCTCGTCGACTTCACCGACACCGTCTTCGATCTCATCGTGATCCTCGAAGGCGAGGTTGAGATTCGGACCGCGATGAACGACCTCCTCTCCCGTCTCAACCGCCACTGTCTGATCGGCGAGGTGAGCTTCATCGATCACCGGCCCCGCAGCGCGAGAGCCGTCTCGTCAGGCCAATGCGAGGCAATCTGCTTCCCATCCTCCCTTATTGACACGCTAAGAACCGAGCACCCTCAGCTCCTGGTCAAGATGCTCCACCAGATATCACTCGTGCTGTGTCAGAAGCTCAGGTCGACAACCAGATTCGCGGAAGCGAGCTTCGTTTAGGCGACGGTGATGCCCGCGTCTAGATACACGTTCTGGATCGTGTTCAGAAGCTGAGCGCCTTCCTTCATCGGCCGTTGGAATGCCTTGCGCCCCGAAATCAGGCCAGTCCCACCCGCGCGCTTGTTGATCACCGCCGTGCGCACCGCATCAACGAAGTCGTTCTCGCCCGATGCGCCGCCTGAGTTGATCAGCCCCGCGCGGCCCATGTAGCAGTTCGCCACCTGGTACCGGCACAGATCGATCGGGTGATCGCTCGTGAGCTGCGTATAAACACGCTCATCGGTCTTGCCATAGTCGCCCGCCTCGCTCTTGAGCACCTTGTAGCCGCCGTTGTTCTCGGGCAG